>JADGNZ010000039.1 GCA_017883205.1 Thermoanaerobaculia bacterium
ATGGGGTCAGGTCTAAATTTGAAAGTGACAAAACACGACAGGGTGTAGCCGACAGGTTTCGTCACTTTCAGATTCAGACCTGACCCCATTTTGAAAGCGCCTCGGGAGCCTTGCGGCGGCTCAGCGGCTCAGGATGACAGCGTTGGGAGGTTCGCGCTCAACTCGGGGCTCCCTCAATCCCAATTCAACACCACATCCGGCAGCTTCGTTTTTCCGCCGTGGCCGTCGATGATCTCTACCTGCACGTCCGTCCAGCGCGGCACGCCTTTCGGGCGCTTCGGCAACGTTAACGTGAAGCCGGCGTGGCGCACGCGGGGGTACCAGGGGAACTTCATTTTCACGTCGTAGCGATCGGTGGGCGTGGCGCGATAGCGGTGCGTGTCGTTGTCGAGCAGCACATCGACCTCGGTGATCCCATTCGGCGCGAGGGCCCAGCCGCTGATCGTGAGGGGGCCGGTGACGATCTGTTCGGCGTGCGGCGTGTCGACGATACCGAAGGTGCGGCCCATGTAGGTGGCCTCGCCGCGGAGGGCGCGCTGGAGCTCCTGATCGTCGGTGAAACTGGCGCCGTCGCGCTTGTCGGGCGGGCGCAGCTCGTGCCAGTTGGGAACGTTGGCAGTGACTGCGAAGAGGTAGTCGCCTCCTCCGCGGTGATCGAAACGCCGGATGAAGTTGATGCGCCCTAGGCTGAGCTCGTGGCCGAGCCAGGCATGGGTCGGCTCGGAGGCGCCGCGCAGCCAGTCGTCGTGCACGAGGAGGAAGTGGCAATCGTTGTGCGCGAGCAGCGGGAGCAGATCGTCAGGAATGGTTTTCATCGCCGCCATTTCCCTGATCTTCGCGTGCAGTGGCGGCTCGAAGCCGGAGGTTCCGTTCATCAGCGGCTTGTGATGAACCGTCGCGCCGAACTGGTAGAGGTACGGCGCGATGCCCTCGGACACCGGGATCTCCAGCGTGCCTCCGGAAAACTTCGTGTCGTGCATCCAGACGTAAGCGGGATCGGCGGCGTCGAGCGCGTGCTCCCAGCGGAACATCGGCAGGACGTCGTGAATCGACAGCGCGATGAGGAGGGCGGCCACGGCCCAGCGCGCGACCTTCGACCGGCGCGCGTTGATCCACGCCGCAGCACCGCACGCGCTCGCGCCGGCCAGCCCGACATAGGCGATGCTGGCCCATCGCGCGGTGATACGAATGCTGCGGAAGGGGAGGAAGTGATCGAAGAGAAATGAGTGCAGGAAGGCGTGCAGGCCGAGCGAGCCGAGGACGCCGAGCACGATCCAGAGGAGCATCACCCAGATCTCGATTGGCATCCGCGAACGTGCGGCGAGCGTGCGCAGCGATTGCGAATGTTCGGCGGATCGTCCGCTCGGCAATCGCAGCGACAGGCGGGCCATGACTGCGATGACGAGGCAGACGATCGGCGTGCCGGCGGAATCGATCGTGATGAGCCTGTGGCTGAGGAGTGTCAACTCGTAGTGAAGCGTGGCTGTGCCTATGTACGTTGCGATGCAGAAGAGGACGATCAACGCATCGAGTAAACGCAGAAGCCATCGAGGAACGGGACGTGCTTGCAGCGGCACCGGATGTTTGCTGCGATCGAGCAGTAACGCGCTGGCGGTGAGGAAGAGCATCATCAGTCCGGGGAAGAGTGCCTTTTCCGGAAGGACTTTCTCACGGTCAGAAACGTCACCGTACGCGCGGTTCTTGCTGCTCGAGGAGAGCCAGTCGTTCCAGGTTGCGGAGCCTGCCATCGCCGCGTTGCGGTCGCGGACCATGCCGTACAAGTCCGAGACGCGTTTGTACGGCAGCAGGACCGGCACCATCAGCGCCGCGGCAAGTATCGTCGCCAACGCTGCGCCCATCAGCGTGCGCCAGCGAAAGCGCACCGAGAGCAGCGCGAGCAAGGCCACCGACAGGACGAGCGCGGTCGTGCCGAAGAGGAACTGATGAATGTTCGTCAGGCCGTTCATCAGCACGCAGAGTCCGTAGAGCACCGCGTTGCGCGCAATCGGTCTGCGCCAGTAGTGAATGAGCGCGGCGAGCATCAGCGGCATCCATCCGCCCCAGACGAATTGCAGCAGGGCGAAGTAGTCGACGCGGAAGCTGACGAAGGCGTAGAGGATGCCGGCGACGAGCCCCGCGGCCGCCGAGCGCGTCAGCGTGCGCCCGAGGACGAAGGCGCCGTAGCCGCTGAAGGCGTAGCCGACGAGGAGCGCGATGTTGTAGATCGCAAGCGGGGTGAAGCCGAGCAGATAGAAAGGAAACGAGACGATAGCGATGCCGAAGAGGTTCTCGCTGTACGCGAGCGGATCTTTGCTGGGATAGAAGATGTTCGCGTCGTAGAGATGCGACGGCGCGCTCGTGACGGCGTGCATATCCCAGTCGAGGATCCAAGTGTTCAGCAAGGGATCGCCGAGGTAGGCGACAGCGGTGTCGAGACGTGCCGCGACGGGCCACGTCAGAACGATGGTGAACAGCAGGAAGAAGACAAACGCGCCAATCTCCTGGAGCACGCGCATTCCCAAAGGATGCGCGCTCTCCGCGCGATAGCCGATTTGTTCTGGCGACACGAGAACGGGAGAGTAGCGGCGAGGTGACGGGGGCGCAAGGTGAGGGTGGTTTTCCTCCCCCGCAAAAAGCGTTTCACGCGGAGACGCGGGGGACACGGAGAAAACCCTCTGCGTTCTCCGCGTCTCCGCGTGAAACGGTTTTTTGACGCGACCGCGACCTCACTGCCAGTTCAGCACGATGTCCGGAAATTTGGTTCGTCCGCCGCGGCCCGTCGATGACTTCGATCTGCGCGTCGGTCCATTGCGGCACGCCGCGGGGACGTTTCGGGAACGTGAGCGTGAATCCGCCGCGAAGTGTCCGTGGGGTCACCCAACCTCGCACGCCGTCATCTGCCGATGTCTTCGCGGCCGGCGCTCGTCTGCGGATGCGGTCCGCGGCTCCACTCGAAGTACGAGGCGTCGTAGAGAGCGACGTCGCGGCCGAGGTAGCGGAGCACGAAGTAATTGACCGAGGCTTGCATGCCGGTGCGGCAGTAGACGACTACGGATGCCTTCCCAGCGACGCCGGCGTCGCCATACAACGCCTCCAGTTCGTCGCGGCTGCGAAAGACGGGCGCGGCGGAGCTGGTGAGGTTCTCGTTCCAAGGCACGTTCAACGCACCCTGGATGTGACCGCCGCGTTTGATGCCGGTACCTGGATCCGCGCCGCTGAACTGCTCCGGCGATCGTGCATCGACGATGGCCCAGGAGCCGTCGAGTACCGGCAGGCAATCGACCAGAACCTCCATGGCCTTCAGGCGTGCGATGGTTGCCGCACGCGGACGTGCCTCGAAGTCGGAATTCTTCGCAACGAGTAGCGGCGCGCCGGCTTCGACGGCACGATTCTCGGCGGTCCACTTGGCGAAGCCGCCGTCGAGGAGCGAGGTCGAGTCTCCGTGCCCGAGGTAATCGAGCGTGAAGAAGGCGCGGGAGGCAGCGATGACATCGCGGCTGTAGAGAATGATCCGGTCGCGATTTCCAACGCCGGCGGCTGCGAATGTCCGTTCGAGTGCCGCAATCTCCGGCAACTCGTTCGGAATGCCGTTGCGCTCGATGAGGAGGTCGTTCAACGCGACAAATCGCGCGCCGGCGATGTGCTGCGCGTCGTATGAAGCGCGGTCGCCGATTTCGACGATGACCGTCCGCTTTTCGAACCGGTGCGCCTGCAACCAATCGGTGCTGACCAGCAGTTGCGCGTGAAGAGGAGCGGACAGGACGAGAGAGACGATGAGCCAGTAGATTCTTCTCATGGCATCAACGTAGGCGCTCTTCAGCGGAAGTGCCGCGCGCCTGATCACGGTTCGGAGTGACCATCGCCACGCAACCGGGCGACGGGCCGCATCGAGCCTTCAGGCGACGGCTCGATGCGGCGTCTCGCTCTCGACGAACGCTTTCGCGAATCGCTTCACAGCGTCCCAATCGGTGAAGTCGTAGTCGCGCTTCGTGTCCATCGTCACCCCTTTGCGTGCCCATATGCGTTTGATCATGAACCGGAGCAAGGGGTTGTAATGGGTCAACTTAATCGCGCCGCCAACGAGCTGATACTCGTCGGGACACCAGCCGGTGGCCGAGAAGAATTCGCGGACGATGGTGTCGGCCTCGGGGAGGGTCTCGGGCCTCGCGGCGCTTCCGCTGACGGAGATGAATGCGGAGTGGATCGATCCGAGCCGGCCGCAGTTGCGCTTCACAAAGCGCTCGACGGAACGCGCGTGACGCCCGGACTGGACGGACGCGACGATGACGACTGCGTCGCACCGTTCGAGATCGGCGGCCGACGCGTTGCGCACATCGCGCACGGCTGCCTCGGCTCCCGACGCGATCGCTTCGTCAGCGACACGGTCCGCAATCAGCGCGGATTGTCCGTAATGCGTGGCGAAGATGACCAGCAGCTTTTGCGCGCTCATGGTCGCCGCCTACGCGTGTGCGTGGTGCGGCTGGGTCCCGGCGCCACGCTCGGGAAGGAACAACATTCCGAACGATTCCGGCAATTCGCGCCTCACCTTCAGCATGATGCCCGACGAGACAACTTGCGTTACGAGCGAGAAGACGAGGCGTGCGTGAAATGCCGCCGTGGCCACAGTCTTGTGCTCGCGCTCCGCAATGTGCTTGAAGAAATCGTCGAGATCGAAACGTACCGCCGTCCCGTGTAGGAGGTACTCCCCGATCTCCGGCGGGAGCTGGGCGGCAAGGTGGTGCGCGGTGGCTTCCGGGATGCGGTCAGCAAGCGTCTCGAGCGTCGCTCGGATGGCTCTTTCCGCTTCGCCTCGGGAGCCGAGGTGGGCGCGATGTTGAAGTTGTCCGACAAGTTCATCATGTTTCATGGGTTCCTCCGTTTGATGAAGCGAATGTCACTCGACCCGTTACTCGACTCGTTACTCAACGCCAGGGTCGAGCAGTTCGGGCAATGCAGGTGAGCGGAAGCGAACGATCGTGAGGCTGCCGTCGATCGAGGCGATATCCACTTCGGCGTCGGCACCTTCATCGGTCTGTTGCAGGAGAACGGTGTCGACGTGACTGACGCGTCGAGCCAGATGCGGACGCTCGGGGCCATTGCCGGTGTGGACGAAAACCTCATCCTTGTCTTCGTTGATCCCTCGCAGCGATTGGTTGACGACCTCGTCATGCGTTCCGGCGCCGGGCGCGGCGACGCTGATTGTGACCAGCGCTCCGTCGTGAATGCGGCTGAGGTCGCGAAAGAACGACCCCCGCTCCTTCTGGGAAACCATCCGAGCTCTCATGCGCGGCCTCCTGTCGATCCGTCTACAGCAACATAGGTTGCGGGCCGCTGGCCGGCTGCGAGCGCCGGCACGCATCGCGGTGCGATCGATCACTCGTTGAGGAGCGCCGTCGGGTCCTCGGGGGTGTTTGGGGTCAGACCTTCGGTCTTCGCCGGCCTCCTTGAGCGCGGACATAACTCGCGCAGTTTCATTCGTCCTGGAGTGTACTCGGAGCCGTCACAAGGACGATGAGGATGAGTGAGAGAAGCGGACCAGCCAGGTCATCCGCGGTGCTGTGAGTGCAAGAAAGGTGATCATGAAATCTGCGCCGTGTCACGTCCATCTGTGACCAGTTTCACTGCTGCCGGCGCGGGGAGGTCCATGATGCCTGTATGTCGATCGTAGTCGAAAATCCATTACAGGTATTCGACGGTGCGAACGAACGGATCGCCGCGGTCATCCCCGCGCTGAACGCGGAGCGAACGCTCGGTGACGTCATTCGCGGTACGCGTAACGAGCTCGAGTCTGTGATCGTGGTCGATGACGGCTCGTCCGACCGCACGAGCGCAGTCGCGCGCGCGAACGGGGCGACGTTGCTTCGTCATGACGTGAATCATGGAAAGGGACGGGCGCTGAAAACGGCATTCGCCTACGCGCTGCAGAATGGCTTCGACGGAGTGATCACGCTCGATGCGGATGGGCAGCATCTTCCCAGCGAGATTCCGAAACTTCTCCGGGCACGGCGCGAGACGGCGGCGGACCTGATCATCGGTGGGCGCTCACATCACTTCGAGGCCATGATCACGCGCCGGCGCATGGCCAACCAGATCTCGGCGTGGTCGATCGCGAAGGCGAGCGGTACGCACGTCACCGACTCCCAAAGCGGATTTCGTTTCTACTCCGCGAGCCTCATTCGGAATGTGAAGCCGCGCGCCGACGGCTTTGCTCTCGAAAGCGAAGTGATCGTTCGCGCCGGCCGGGGCGGCTATCAGGTTCTGACGATCCCGATCGAGCTCGGCTTCGTCGACGGGGTGTCGACGAGCCACTACCGGCCGGTCAATGACACATTGAGGATTGCCTGGATCGTGCTGCGGACGACGCTGGGTTGGTGAATGGGAACTGACAATTGACAATTGACAACGTTGCCAATTGAGTATTGGTTTGAGCAAGAAGAGAGAGAGAGAGAGGTTTAGTGCGCACGCAAGGCTATGGGTTTGAGCGCGTCGACAGTTGTCTGAAGTGTACGTGGCGTTGTAAAGGTTTTTTCTGTGATCTGGCCCCGGGTCCGTTGAAGGCACTCGACGCAGTCACGTTCACGAACGTCTATCCGGCGAAGTCGGTCCTTTTCTCCGAGGGTCAGGCAGCGCGCGGCGCATTCATACTGTGTCACGGTACTGCGAAGCTGAGTATTTCCTCGAACGACGGCAAGACGCTCATTACCAAGATTGTCGCGCCCGGAGAAGTCCTCGGGCTGAGCGGCTCCATCTCGGGGAATCCCTATAAGACCACGGCAGAAACGTTGGAAACGTCTCAGGTGAATTTCGTCAGCCGCGTGGAGCTGCTGCACCTCATTGAGACATACCATCAGGCGTCATTGAGCGCCGGCCGAACGCTGGCTCTGGAATGCGAGACGGACGTCGACCATATCCGCGCGCTCGAGCTTTCTCACTCCGCCACTGAGCGGCTGGCCAGTCTGATTCTTTCCTGGTGTCCTCCTGATCAGCATCCGTGCCGCGGCTGCCGCTTTCCGATGCTCATGACGCATGAGGACTTGGCGCAGTTGATCGGCAGCTCGCGCGAAACCGTGACGCGCATCCTGAAGATGTTCCGTCAGAAGAAACTGATCTCGATCAAAGGATCGACGCTTACGATCCTCAATTGTGACGCGCTCGAGGGACTCGCGCAGGACGAGCAACCTGCTTGACCGGCCCGACGGTCGCGGCGTTCGAGGGCTTTGCTGAAAAAAGGGCTACCGTTTCTTCGCCGGCGGGCCATTCTGGGCCACCGCGGCCTTCACGAGCGCCTTGAACGCGCGCGCGTCCACCTTCTCTCCTTCGTGGATGTCGATCGCTCTTCGCGTGTTGCCTTCCAGGCTGGAATTGAAGAGGCGGGATGGGTCCGGAATCGTAGCCCCTCGGGCGAACGTGAGCTTCACGATCTTCGCGTACGTCTCCCCGGTGCAGACCATCCCGTTGTGCGACCAGACCGGGACCCCCATCGCATTCGACGGCTTCTTCCATTTCCGCTCCTCGATCATCTCGGGGTCGGCCTCCCGGATCAGCGCCCGCATGCGGTTCAGGGTCTCCTCGCGCCAATCCTCCGGGGCGGGGATCCGCTTGTCGAGAAGCTTGGAAGCGGCTTTGCCGGTCGCCTGCTTACTACTCGTCATGCTGTCCTCCAGGTGGCGAAGAACTGCAACGCCTTCTCCTGATCGTCAACGTACAAGGCAGTCCACTTGATGCGCATCGCATCCTCCTCGTGGTCACACTGTGCCAGTCGCTGTCCGCCGCAAGAGAAGTCAGCAACCAACGTGCGACCGCGACAGGATAATAACGCTCACCATCCTCAACCGTGGCGGGCTCGAAGGACTCGGGCAGGACGAGCCGGCTTGGCGGGCGCGGCTTTCACGGGCTGGTCGGCCCGGCCTCGGGGCCACATCCACCAGAGCGCGACCAATGCTGCACAGATGAACGGAAACAGCATCGTGTGATCGGCGGCAGTGTTCTCGCGCGGAAGCGCGCCGAGGGCTTGCAGGAGCGTCTGTGTGACGGGGTCGTATCCGCCATGCTTGATGAAGATCGTATCGAAGATCTCGATCTCGATGGCTGCGTTGGCGGCGGCCACGGCGGCCAGAGTCCATGCCTTGCATTCATTTGCGGCGACTGCCGTCGACGCGATTACCCATGCCGCTAAGAGGCGAAAGAGCGGATCGAGCATGACGTGGAAGCGAAGGTTCTTCGATGGTACGAGCGCGAACACGGCCACGGCCACAATGACGAATAGCGCGATCGAGCGCTCGCTGCCGCGTTTGGAGGCCGTCAACACGATGAACACGATGGCGGCCGCAGCGAGGATCGATACCAGCGGCGTTGTAATGAAGAAATCGAGCAACAGCCGGTGTGGCGGCCCGCTCTGGTACTGCACGACGTAGGTCGCCTTCATCGCGGATGTTACGAGATTCCCGATGTGAAAGAAGGATCCAACGCTTCGCGCGAGCAGACAGAATCCGGCGAAATAGAGAAACGGCGGAAGAGCGAAGAGCGCGACGTGGCGCAGGCGAAGCTCCCGAGGCGAACGGTTGAGGAGCAGAACGGCGGCGAAGGCGGGGATGAGATAAAGAAACGACTCCTTGATCGCGAATGACATCGTCATGCTCGCGATGGCGAGAGCGATGAACCACCGCGGCGTCTCGTCGTCGCGTGTGTGACGATGGCCATGACGCAATACGCGCTGGCAAGAACAGAGAGACAGAATACTTCGTCCTGCAGTCCGCGCCTGCCAAGGGCCAGCTCGATGCCGGAGACGGCGGTGAACGCTGCCGCCAGCAGCGCGACGCGCGCATCGAAGAGGCGAAGCGCCAGACCAAAGATCAGCGGAACGACGAGAATGCCGGCGATTGTCGACAACCACGCCAGAGCGCGTGGCTCGGCGCCTCCGTGGATGTGCGCGGCCAGCGTCGACAAGACGAAATACCCCCAGCGAAGTGGGCTCGGGTAGATCCAACGCTGCGAATCATTCTCGAATGCCTGCGCGATCTCCGGGTAGCCACGAATGAACCCGTGATCGACGAGCGTGCGCGTGTAGTTCGCGTAGACCGTTTCGTCGGCAGGCGAATACGTTTCGACGTTGTTCCAGCCAATGCGGAGGGCGGCGGCGATGACGATGATTGCCGCCAGCAGCCAGCGCTGGGCGCTCGTCAGATTGCGAAAGCGGAGTTGGTCACCGAGTTGCTGAGGCATCGAGATCTCGAAGGTTGTTTTTTGCACGTTCAAACTGCGGATCGGCTGCAATCGCCGCTCGATACGCCGCTGCGGCGTCGTCGCGGAATCCAAGCGAGGCCAGAGACCAGCCGAGGTTGTTGTACGCGGTCGCCTTCGGCTCGAAGCGGATCGCGGCGCGGAAGCCGGAGGCGGCCTGAGCATGCTGCTCGTCGCGCAACGAGGCCCAGGCCTGGTCGAAACATGCTCTGTACGTGCCGCCCCGCAGGTCGGCACCATCGCGCTGGACGGCGAGCGCTTCTGCGTCGGTCGGATCGATCTGAAGAATGCCGGCCGCAAGCGCCCGCGCCTTCTGATCCTGACCGCGTCCGACCGCTACCTGCAACGCCAGCCGCCGTGGCGGAACCCACGTCGGCGCCATCCTTGCCGCCTCGGCCAGGTGAGGTTCGGCCTCCGTTCCCCGCCCGCGCCGTAATAGCCATCGCGCGTAGTAGAAGTGCGCATTGCGATCGGGATGCAATTCGAGGGCGCGGCGGAAATGCTGTTCCGCGCTGACATCGTCCCCGAGCGCGGCTGCGACGATGCCGCGATTGATTTCCAGCGTCCAGAATGAGGGGGTGAACTGCGCGGCGCGGTCGAAGGCCTCTTTTGCGCTGATGTACCGGCCCACTTCCATCTGCGTGAGCCCGTAGTTCATCCAGCCCCGCCCGTTGCGGGGACTCTTTTGCGTTACGTCGCGCCAGAGCGTTTCTTCTGTGCGCCATGCCTCGTTGCGGACATGCGTTCCATAAGCCAGCGCCAACGCAGCAATGACGAGGATCGAATAGGCGAGGCGCTGCGCTTGCGGCCAGCGTTGCACAATGAGCTCCGCGGTCCAGACGAATGCGGCCACGGCCCCCATCAGCGGAAAGAAGAGGCGGTGCTCATTAACGACTTCGGCCAGAGGGAAAATGCTCGACGTCGGGAGCAGCGTAATGCCGAACCAGGCCAGCCCGAACGCGATCGGCGCTTCCTCACGCGTTCTGGCGAATCTCGCGATGGCAAGACAAAGAAGCGCGACGAATGCGTAGCCGGCGATTGCGTTCGTGTCATACCAGTGAGCCATCGGCTCGAGATCGGTGTCGGCGGATAATCCCACGGGAAGAATCGCCAGACGCGCGTAATGGAGCCAGGCATACGGCTGCGTGATCAGATAGCCGATACGCGATCCGCCGCCCGCGATCCATTCCTTCGCGTTCATGGCATTGAGCCCGATCAGAAGTGCGATGCCGGCAATGAAGGACGGTGCCGCCGCTTTGAGCGCGTCGGTTGGCCGCCGGCGCTCGATGAGCCAGACCCAGGCCACGACGATTCCGGCGAAGATCACGACGGGTGCCTTGGCCAGCGCGCCGATCGCCAACGGAATCAGATACAGCCCGCGGCGTCGCAGTTTCGGCCAGCGGATGAATACGATCAAGGCGGCGAGCAATCCGATAGCGGAGAGCAACTCGCTCCTGCTGGAGATGAAATTCATCGTCTCCGTATTGGCCGTGTGAAGACAGAAGATGCCCGCCGCAATGACCGCAAGCATTTCCTGCTCCGGTCCGAACAGCGACTTGAAGACAATTGAGAGCAGGACGCCGACGATGACCAGCAGTAGTAATTGCGTGACGTGGAATGGGACTGGGTCCAATGCGCCGTGAACTGCATAGTCGAGCGCGAAACTAAGCGTCACGATGGGGCGGTAGGTCGCGTTGGAAGGCTGGCTGCTGAATGTGTGGGCATCGGTGAAGAAACGCGTCCAGTGAGAGAGCGACTTGATCGATGCGTTTTCGACGATGACGTGGTCGTCGTCGAAGTGAAAGGAATTGTGAAAGAAATTCGAATAGGCGAGGACGATGAGTGCCAGTGCGATGCACGCTGCGATGAGGGCGAGAATCGGGATGTGGCGTTTCATACGGGCAGCCTAGAGGATTTGACGAGAGGAGGACGTATTACCCGTCCATGTGCCATGTGACAAAAGGCACCGGCGCGTGTGCGCCGGTGCCTCCTGGTTACAACGGACGTCGAGCTCTAGTTCTGGTTGAGCACGACGTAGGTGAAGTCCTTGTTCTTGGTTCCACTGACCGTGAAGTATCCATCGCCCTGTGCGTTCAGAGAGAGCGGATCGGGACCTGAACCGTGGTAGTAGTTGAACATCACGACGCTCGCTGCCGTCACGTTCGCGTCATAGACGGTGACGCTGCCGGAGGCAGGGATGCAAACGACGCCGGAGCTGAACGCCACTCCGTGGCCTTGCGGACCTTGCGGACCTTGAGGACCCTGCGGGCCAGTATCGCCCTTCGGACCAGTGTCGCCTTTCGGGCCAGTTTCGCCCTTGGGTCCAGTGATGCCGTTCGGGCCAGTCTCGCCCTTGGGACCAGTGATGCCGTTCGGGCCAGTCTCGCCCTTGGGACCAGTGATGCCGTTCGGGCCAGTTTCACCCTTCGGACCAGTGTCACCCTTCGGGCCGGTTTCGCCTTTGGGACCAGTGATGCCGTTCGGGCCAGTCTCGCCCTTCGGACCAGTTTCACCCTTCGGGCCAGTGTCGCCGTGCGGGCCGGTTTCGCCTTTGGGACCAGTGATGCCGTTCGGGCCAGTTTCACCCTTCGGACCAGTCTCGCCTTTCGGGCCAGTTTCGCCTTTGGGACCAGTGATGCCGTTCGGGCCAGTTTCACCCTTCGGACCAGTGTCACCCTTCGGGCCGGTTTCGCCCTTGGGACCAGTGATGCCGTTCGGGCCAGTGATGCCGTTCGGGCCGGTCTCGCCCTTCGGACCAGTGACGCCAGTGGGACCAGTTGCGCCGGCCGGTCCCTGCGGTCCGAGCTCGCCCTGCGGACCTGCGGGGCCCGGGGTCGCGGCGATCGGATCGGGGAAGAAGAACCCGATGACATCGATCGTCAGGTCAGCGCCCGCATCTTTTGTCATCAGACCGAACGCCCATCCCCCGCCTAGCATCACGCCTGCTTCGTCAATCGAATTGCCGTTGAGCTGAATCCAGCCTACCGGCAATAGATCGGGACTCAGAAGGTCCGGATTGAACGTGACGACCTGGCCATTGCTGCTTCCATTGGACGTCGTAACACGGATGGCGACCGCAATGGCCTTCTCGGGGATCACACCGTTGCACGGATTGATGAAGTTATCAACCTGCAGCGGTCCCCTCAGAGAGTAAATCCGGCGTTCTGCGATCGCGAAGGCCGGTCCACCCCACGGCGCCGGGTAATTGTCGGCCGCAAGCGTGCTGACAAACCGGCAGGGTGTTAACTCCTGAAATGCTGCCGCCGGCATCGTGTGTGTGCCGTCGTTTGTGACGATCTGCAAGGCGGTACGCACCCCAACTCCCGGAATCGTATAAGGCGACGATCCGGTGGCTTGTGCATAGAGTGGTGCCGTCAAAATCATGACTGCTGTGCCTACCAGCAGGAGCCGCGCGAGTGACTTGATTGTTTTTCTCATTTCGGTCTCCCTTTCTAACAATGCGCTTATCGGGTTTTGCGCTGGGGTGAACAATGGGTCCATCAATGACAGAGGGAAAGGTCATGCTGCCGCAGCGAACGTGAGCGCCAGTGACAGGGGAAGGTGTCACTCCCCACCCCGTTTTTGGCCGTTCGTCACAATCGCCTTAAGAGCGCAGGGCACGCAGGCGCACAGCGGCCTCGACTGCTCTCATCGAACGTTGAACGTTTGTTCGAACGTCTACGCCGCGCCGCCAAGCCGCCGGGCCGGCACACCGCTCCACTTCTAGACGGCTCCGACTCGTGTACCCGGCAGGAGCAAGGCGCTCGGCAGGACCACGGCATCAGAACCGACGATCGACGTCCCCCATGACTGTGGCGTTTTCGCCGATGGTGGCGCGCGCACCGATGACGACCGGTGCGATCGTCGGTGGATCACACGGTTTGGTGCTCTCGATCACCGAACCATGTGCAGCGAGCCGATAGCGTGATCAATGCCTCGGAGACGCTCGGCGGCGTCGCTTTCTCCCGAGACGAAAGGTTGTGCAGCGTGTCTCAGCCAGCGGTTTCACCGATGCCTTCGCAGCCCTGTACCACGTGTTCCGCACAGCGATCATTCTGTTCGCTCACCGATGAGGTTCACGCCGTCTTCGAGAGCCTCAAGACGAGCGTCACTTACGCGAAGGGGGAGGCTGCATTCCATGAGTCGGATGCGTGTCACAGCGTATTCGTCGTGTGCGCGGGGAGCATGAAGCTGATGACCTCTTCGAGCGAGGGAAAGGTCCTGCTGCTGCGCTTTGCCGGTCCCGGCACTCTCCTCGGCCTTGCCGAAGCGATGCTCGAACGCCTTCCTTACCAATGCTCCGCGATCGCTGCGGAGCCATCCGCGCTCGCCGTCATTCCAGCAGAGACATTCGTCCGATTCGTGACAACGTATCCCGAGGCGTGTCTTCGTTTGACGGTGGCGCTGAGCGAGCATTACAAGATCGCGCAGCGGGAAACGAAGTTCCTCGCCATGGGCGGCTCATCGGCCTCGCGCCTTGCTCATCTCCTGCTTGAAGAAGCGTCGGCCCACGGCGTACCCGCAGAGGATGGAATCCACATTCCATTGCACATCACGCATTCGGAGATCGCTCAGTCGATCGGCGCGACGCGCGAGACGGTCACTCGAATCCTCGGAGAGCTGGACCACAACGGTCTCATCGAGCGAACGGCAGACGCGATCGTCATCCGCGGGACAGAGGAGCTGACCCGCCTGGCCGCGTACTGATCGAGCGGCTTGGGATTATTTCTAGCAAACCGCGGTGGCCGGCTCGCTATGTTCGCTCTGACAGTTCTCTTTCCGCGGCACGGTTGCCTCATGCGCAAAGTGCACAAGATTCTTCACCATCCACATACCTGTCAGTTCGCACGCACGGCTGAATGAGAGCTCGTCTCGAAACGACGGCGACTGTCCCGGCACAACCTCGAATTTCTTGACGCACTGGAGCCTTTGAAATGCGCGCGTCATGGACCGCATCCGTGACTGGTCGCCGGCGACCGCCAGAAACATCGTGGCTGCACGAACGTACTCGAGGGCCGGCGCGATCAGCATGTTCGGACGGCGGCAGACAATAGCGTCGAATTCGAGCGGCCGGCGCGCGGCGACAAGCAGCGCGGCCGATCCTGCCGTTGCCGAGGCCGCAATTCCCCACGGAACGTTGGGCGCGTTCGCCACCTGCGCAACGGCATCGAGAATCTCGGCCAGACGAAGCGCCAGCAGATTCATGTGTATCGGAGCTTTCCCATGAAATTGTGCGCGCTCACGCTCCGAATCAGTCAGGAGATGGCAGACCGCAGTCCCCAACCCATTCTCGCGCAGTGAGAAAGCCAGCGCGTTTCCATTGACGACATTACCATTGTCGCGCACAAGGAAAACCAGGCCCGGCATGTCACGGGGCATTCCCAATTCGACTCGCAGGACATCGTGTCGGAACGGTACGTGAATCTCTTGAACGGCGGTCAGCGCGGGCGGCATGACGGGCGATCCTCGGTCTCCAAAATGCTCCCAACGTGATGACTACGCCATGATGGTTGTCTCTTCCCGGAGTGATGGTGCGCGTGGCGCGCGAGGGTCCGTAACACTCGTGCACGAAGCAACCGGCGCGCGGGCGGCTCACCGCTCTTGCCATGCATTGATTGCACGGACATCAGGCGAAGAACGTGGGCTGGAATGGAAGACGCGATTCACGAGCGAAGAGCGAGATGCGGCGACGCAGGTCGCGGCGCTTCGCGCAAAAGAGGTTGAGCAAAAAAGGTTTGAGCAACCTGTTCGAGAGCAAGAACACCGCACGGGCAGGGGCGACGCTGCGTTGGCCGCCCCTGCCGATGGAAACGCGTGAATCGTGGCGATGATCTACGCCTGAATGCGGATCTGATCGACGACATTCATCACGCCGGGTGCCGACCAAGCCGCGTTCACCGCGTCCTCGCGCTCAACCCACGACCGGACCGTGCCGTTGAGCGTCACGCGGCCTTCGCTGGCCTCGACGGAGATCTTCTTGGAGTCGAGCTCCGCGTTCCGCTTCAGCGCCGCTTCGATCTTTCCCTTCACGTCTTCGACGCGGGCGGCTTTCGTGATCACCTTCACGTTGTCCGAGACGCCCCGAACTCCGAAAAGAAAGCGGACGCTCTCCTCGGCGGCGCGTTTCTGGTAGTGCCAGTCAACTTCACCGTCGAGCGTCACCCAACCCTTCGAGACCGCGACTTTGATCTTGTTCTTCGGCACAGCGACGTTCCACTCCAGCGCATTTACCGCCGAGCGCGCGATGTCGATGTCATCCCGCTCCGCACTGGCCGGGAGCTTCACTTCGATGTCATTGGCCACGCCGGCAACGCCGTGAACGCGCTTGACGATCTTCTCCGCGCTCGTCTTGGCCGCGTATGTGGAGACGTGTCCCGTCAGCGCAACGATACCGTCTTCAATGGCGACACCGATCGTTCTGGCGTCGATGCTCGGATCCCACTCCAATTCCTCGGTTACATCTTTTCGCAAGTCGATGTCATGTGCTTTGGTCATGGAAGACTCCTTTCACTTCAATCGGCAAGTTCTGTCCCGCCGTGCGGACCCGGCAAGGACAGCGGTCACTGGTTCGCGTGAGAGCGGGCGCATGCGCTGCTCGCTGGGTGGCCGCTAAACCGGCATAGCGCGCTTCCTCGGTCCTCGCTTCCGCAGAATGACGCGCTCGGTTGGCGGCGAGGTATGCGTGTCACCTTTCGCCAAAGCGGTGAGCAGGTCCGACGTCGTCACGATGCCGATCAGGCGCTCGTCATCGACAACGGGCAGACATCCGACGGCGCGTCCGCGCATCACTCCGGCCGCATGCCGGAGCGTTGCCTCCGGCTCGATCGTGACGACGTCGCGCGTCATCGCGCTCTCGACCGGCTGTTCGTCGACGGCGCGGGCGAGATCTCTGCCCGAAACCACGCCGACGATCTTCTTCCCGTCAATGACCACGAGGTGATCGATCTCATCGGTACGAAGTATTTCCCGCGCGGCCGAGATCGTCGCCTTCGGGGCGATGCTTACGACTTTCTTCGACATTACATCCTGGATTCGCATGGTGCCTCCACAGGGAACGGTTCTCAGAAAAACTTCCCTGCAAGAACATGGATCGCTGCGCCGTCGCGAGCGATGATGGGCGTCAAGCGTTGGCGTGATGCAGACCGTTCGCGGAGCGGTCGGCGGTCACCGATTCTCGCGGGCTCGATCAGAAACGGGTAGGGGCCTGACGCATCGCGGCGTCCAGCCGCCCGTCGCGGTGGTAGATGTCTGGCGCGAAGTGGAGATCGCCCGACTCGTCGACAAAAGCGGTCCAGTAGAGAACGTGAACCGGCAGCGGCTTCTTGACGGGAATCATCTTTTCGATGCCTCGCTGCGACTCCTCCACGATGCGGTCGCGCGGCCATTCCGGACGGTCGCGCAACAACCACTCGGCCAGATCCACCGGCTTTTCGATGCGCATGCAGCCGTGACTGAATGCGCGGGTGCTGGCCTCGAACAGGGTCTTCGCCGGAGTGTCGTGCAGGTAGACGCCGTACTTGTTCGGGATGTTGAATTTGATCAGACCGAGCGAGTTCCACGGGCCGGGCGTCTGCCGCAACTTGCCGCCGCGCACCACTTCAATGTGCTCGCTGGCAAGGTACCCCGGAGTGCGATGCTCCTTCGGCCACAACTCTTTGTCCGCGATGCTGTCCGGCACGTTCCAATGAGGGCTGAGGATGACCTGGGTGATGTTGCCACTGAAGATCGGTGTACGCAGGTAGTCCTTGCCGACGACGATCCGCATCGCCATCACGGTACGGTCATGATCCGTCACCACGAGCGAGAACGCAGGAATGTTGATGAGGGCGTGCGGATTGCCGAGGTCGGAGGGGAGCCAGCGCCAGCGCTCGAGATTCAGTTCGATTTGCCGCACACGCGCGGCTGCTTCGATGTTGAGCTCCGCGCGCGTGAGCGGTCCCACCACGCCATCGGCGCTGAGGCCCTGGAGCGACTGGAACCGCCGCACGGCACGATCGAGAGAGGCATCAAATTCTTCGGTGGCCTGCGAAAAGTCTCCGCTCGCGACGAGACGCGCCGCGAGTTGCGCGACCATCGGACCGCGGTCGCCGAGCCGGAGCAATTTCTTCGCGTCAACAACGGGCCATCCGCCGGCTGCGGCAATGCCGCGGTATGTCGCAAGCCAGCGGCGGAGCGCGTCGTACTCCGGATGTGCGGGCGGCATGCGCGCGATCGCCGCGCGCACCTCATGCAGCTCGAGCGCCGTCTCCAGCGCAGCAACGAGATCGTTTGTGCGCGGCGTCAGACACCACGTCGGCTCGATCGATTCCGGATCGACGCGGCCTGAAAGCAGATGCGACGCGAGCAGAAAGAATGCGTCAGTCAGCAGAAGGTCTCGCTGCTCAACATCGGACGTTTTTTCGATGGCGGCGAGATGGTAGTCAGCCGGATCGACGCCTTCGCTCTTCGCATCGCGAATTGCGCCGAGCAGCTCATCGCGATCGTGTGCGCTCCACGCCGGCGCGAGCTGGCGGCGGTTGTAGAAAAGGGGAAGGGGACGCGACGCACAGATCGGATCGCCTCCGATCGTCACGATTCGCCCGTGGCTCAATGAGTCGATCGCAGATCGGATCGTGACTGCACCGCCGGCGGTTGCGTCCGGCAGCGGACCTGCGATGATCAGCGCAAATGCGAAGGCGAGTGAGAGCACGTAAGGATCGTCGTCCATTCCCGATCGGGCCGCCGCCATCGAGCGCACGTGACGGCGTGACCGCGGTCACCCGCTGCGCTTCAGGAGGCTCAGGCCGAATATTGCCGACGCAATGCCAACGATGCACGGGCCGAGCGCCAGATGCGAGTACCGCGCGGCGATGAAGCCGGCGCCCACCGAAACCATGCTGATGGCGGCAGAGAGAACAATGAAGCGGTTGAGAGAGGTGGCCAGCCGGCGAGCGGCGGCGGCCGGGACGATGATCATCGCGCCGACGAGCAGAGCGCCCAGAAATCGAAGGCCGAGGAGGATCGTCGCCCCGAACGTGCAGAGGTAGAGGAAGTTCACGCGGTCGACGTCGATCTTCAGCGATCGGGCAATGTCGGGCGAGAAAATGATGAGGATCAGCTTGTGCCGCATCGCATAGAGCGTCCCGATCACCGCCGCGCATCCGAGAAGGCCGATGGCGAGCTCGATGGTCCTGATCTCGCCAAACCCTCCGAAGAGCGCATCGATCAAGTCTTCCCGCGGGGTCAGAAGCGCACCGGCGGCGAGCGCCGCGACAAAGACGACGCCGATGGCCGTCTCGATGGCCAGTCCACTGCGGCGCTCCAGTTGATCGATCAGGACGATTCCGAGCGCGACGGTGACCGCGGCACCGGCAATCGGGTTGACCTTCCAGAGAAACGCGGCGCCGAGGCCCGGCAGTGCCAGATGCGACACCACGTCGCCCGCCAGCGTCATTCTCTTCATCAATCCGAAGCTGCCGACTACTCCTGCTGCAAGCGCCGTGGCCAGCCCGAGGACAATCGCGTAGATGCTCGCGTCGTTCATGGATGCCCCACGTGCTGATAGACCCCCGGTGATCCGAACAGCTCCCTGAGCACCTCGGCAGTCAAGACGCCCCGCGGCGGTCCGAAGCACTGGCCGGTTCGGCTCATGCAGAGCACCCGCGTGGCATGCCGCGAGACAAATGAGACGTCGTGCGACACGATCACGGCCGTCAGTCCGAGATCGCGCCGCAAACGCTCGATGACGTCGTAGATCTGCTCCTCGCCGGGCTCGTCGATCGACGCGGTCGGCTCATCGAAGAAGACGATGTCGGGATCTCCCAGGAGGGCGAACGCAATCAGAGCGCGTTGGAACTGGCCTCCGGAAAGGCGGCCGATCTGCGTCACCAACAGGTCGCTGGTCAGTCCGGCGCGCGCTGCCGCCGCGGCGACGGCGTCGCGCGGACAACCGATGACCGCGGCCTTCGATTCGAGCAGGTTCCTCACGTCGAGCGGCACGTTGCGGTCCGCTTCGATCTTCTGCGGAACGTAGCCGATCGTGACGCCGTCACGCCATGCGATCGTTCCCTCATGCGGAACGATCCCAAGAAGGCTCTTCAGAAGAATGGTCTTGCCGCAGCCATTCGGGCCGATGATCGCCAGGCATTCTCCGGCGACGATGTCGAAGGTGACGTCGCGCAGGATCGTCCGGCGATCGAGAGTGACGCCGAGGTTCTGCACGTGGACGATCGGATTGGCGGTATCTGCGGACGGCATGGTGTTCCTGCGCGATCGTGATTACACGCCGAAGAGCGATTGGCTCCGGCGGCTGTGATCACCCTTCCCTGTGACGCAGCCACGTGTCCGCCATCACGAGCCGGTCAAACGATAGGGTCCAAACGATAGGGCCCAAACGATAGGGCCAGGCCTTCGGGCCGCGAACGAGGCGGCCCCGTCGCGGGGGCCAGGCCTTTGATCTTGACCGGCCCGATCAAGGAGCGAAGGCCTGGCCCCCATAGCCGGGCTACTCCGGCGGCTGTGATCACCCTTTCTTGTGACGCAGCCACGTGTCCGCCATCACGCGAGAGGCGTCCGCCTATCACGGGCTTCGCGAACCGAAGGGACGACGATGTACGGGAAGGAAACGGATTACATCATGAATACCAATCTCTTTGAACGGATCCTTGTCCCAACCGATATGAGCGCCTTCAGCGACCTGGCACTACGCTACGCGCTCCACTTCAACGAGCGTCTCGGCTCGAAGATCACGCTGTTGCATGCCGAGGAGATCTCGTGGCTCGCTGCCGATCATCCGGTCGGCTACTACTTCGAGAACGTCCCCGAAGCGAGGACGGCTCTGACAAAAGAGCTTCACGAATACGCGGCGTCCCATGTACCGGCAACGGCAGGCGCAACGACGTTGTTCGAAGATGAGACGCCGGAGCTGGCGATCGTCCGGATCGCCCACGACATCAAAGCGGATCTCATCGTGATGGGAACGCACGGCCGGCGCGGGATCCGGCGTGCGATCCTCGGCTCGGTCGCAGAGTACGTTCTGCGCGAGACGGACATCCCCGTCATGACCGTGAACCCCGCGCGGTTCGCGCCGGGTGGATCCATCGGCATCAGGACGGTGCTCTGCCCCGTGAATTTCACTCACATCGCCCGCGCAGCACTCGATCAGGCCAGCGCGATCGCGGAGTCGTTCGGCGCGCAGCTCGTGGTCATGCATGTGTGCGAAGGAAGCGAGCCACGGCTCTTCTCGGACGTTCAGAGCGAGTTTGGCATCTGGGTCGACCCGCAGATGCGCGCGAGAACGCAATACAAGGAGATCGTCGTCCATGGTCACGCTGCCGAGCAGGTGCTCGCGGTCGCCGATCAGATCGACGCGGACCTCCTGGTGATCGGTGCGCAGCACAAACGCTTCGCCGACACCACGGTCATCGGTGGCACAACCGAAAAGATCACGCGATTTGCGAAGCGCGCGGTGATGACGGTCATCCGGAAGGCGCATGCAGCTCAGGCAAGTGCAGCAGCAGCGTGAGAACAGGACTGCTGAACCGGAACGTAGAGCGAGAAAAGGAGCAGTTATGAAAGGCTTCGTGCAAGACATTGAGAGCGCCGCAGTCAAGAATGATGATTTTCGCCGCGTGCTTTACACGTCCAGATATTGCCAGCTCGTTCTCATGGCGTTGAGCCCCGGGGAAGAGATCGGTGCGGAGGTCCACGGGCTTGACCAGTTCTTTCGCGTCGAGGAGGGGACCGGTGAGGCGGTTCTCGATGGCGTCGCTACGGCGATCCAGGCTGGTTTCGCGGTCATCGTCCCGGCTGGAGCTCGTCACAACATCATCAATACGGGGAAGCTCCCGCTGAAGCTCTACACGCTGTACGCGCCTCCCAACCACCGCGACGGCGTCGTTCACCATACCCGCGAGGACGCGGAGCGCGATGACGAGCACTTCGACGGTAAGACCACGGAGTAAGGTCGACGTGAAGCCTCTGCCGTCGATATGACTACGCAGCCCTCAAACAGGGAATGACGAACGAGAACGACGATCCCGCTCCGACCTCGCTCGTCACCTCGATTGTCCCCTGGTGAGCTTCGACAAACCCTTTGACGATGGCCAGTCCGAGCCCGGCGCCACCGCGGCGGCTCGATCGAACCTGCCAGAAGCGGTCGAACAAATGAGGCAGCTCCGCGGCAGGAATCCCGGGACCGGTGTCGGCGACGGAGAATCGTGCCTTGTCTCGATCGCCCTCGACGGTCAAGCGCACCGTTCCACTGTCGGTGACGCGCAGGGCATTGCTGACGAGGTTTGCGAGGATCTGGATGAGGCGGCTGCGGTCGGCGTACAGCGGCGGAACGAAGCCGGAGGCATCGACCTCGAATCGGATGCCTTTTTCTGCCGCGGCCGATTCGAACATCCGCCGCATTTCCTCCAAGACATCCGCGGCATCCACATCCGTGCGATCGACCGTAAAGCCTCCACTCTCGATTCGCGCGACATCGAGCAGGTCGCCTACAAGCGACTGCATCCGGCCGCACGAGGTGAAAATCATGTCGACGAGCTCTCTTCGGTGATCCTCATCGGTAGTCAGTTGCAGGAGCTCCGCGCTGCTCTTGATGATCGTCAGCGGATTTCTCAAGTCGTGCGCGACGATGGCCAATACCTCGTCTCTCGATCGAATACCTCTTTCGAGTGCGGCGATGGATTCGGCCCGACGATCGCGCGGCCGTGCGGCCACTTCGATACGGCCGTCGCGCGAGACGGGCCCGGTTTCTTTCTGAATGCGGATGCTCATTGGAACTGAGGACCTTGAACGGTCCCCCTCGAGAGACAGGATCGATCATGGGGCCGCGCCTGTCAGTGAGCAGTGATGTTCGGGAGTTGTGACAGGCGGCACATCCTTGCGTGTACACGCGGTCTCCGGCCGTCACGGCGAGGAGACGAGCACACCCTAGGGACTGGTCAGATCGAGTTTCGACGCAGCCCTCGACCAGTACCAAATATCCCGACCGTCGCCGGTAGGGCCAGGCCTTCGATCATGATCGGCTACACGAACGACCGAAGGCCTGGCCCCAAGTGGTTCTGCTGGCGGCCTCGCCTGCGAGACCGTCGCCGTCGCCGGTAGGGCCAGGCCTTTGATCATGATCGGCCACACCAACGACCGAAGGCCTGGCCCCAAGTGGGCCGAAGGGCCGAAGTGGTTCTGCTGCAGTTTCCTGTGGTTCATCTGAACCGAGTCCGGTGAACGTCATTGGGCGCTTCGGAGGTCTCGCGCCGCTTGCCGGGGAGTGGATCGGCACCTACGACAGCCGGGCCACTGGGCGGAGCGGGCTCCCGAAGACGATCTGCTTGCTGGTGGGATGACCCCCCGCCAGAACGATCTCCGGTCGCTTGCAGGCGCGACTAGTCAGTCCTCGTCGTCACCGATCCGGCCACGCTTTGACCGTCGCTGCGCAATCACAGGAATCGGTGGCGGCCGACACCGCCTTTCTCGCCGGACGGACGCAGTTTGAATTTGCCGGTACACAAAAGTGCACCGGCCCCTGATCCGATGCTTCGTGGGGGTCAAAACTCGAAAGAGAACCAATTCACCCTCGAATGCGCGAATCGGAGACGGAGCGATCGGCCGGCGAGAAAGGGAACTCGCCGGCCGATTTTGTATTCGTGTGCGGGCGCCATCTGCGGCCGCGTGTTCAGCGCAACCTCGAGGCCCGCGTTCCGACACAATCGAACGAATCGCTCGTCACACCAGCCGCTCCGGCTCAGACTTAGGATCGTGATGGGTGAAGGCGATGGCGTTGGAAGATGTTTCGGATCAACGGAGCGTCGAGCGTGCGGACCGCGAGCTTCAACTGGCGACGCGTCCGTTCGCGCGGCAGACGGCGGCACGGAGCTGGTGGTGTGTTGTTTCGACGTTCGCGCTGCTGCTCTCCGCTCTTGCGGGAGCGATCCTGGCACCGTGGTGGCCGTTGCGTCTCGCGTTCTCGGTCCTCGGCGCGCTGATGCTCGTCCGCACGTTCATTCTGTATCACGACTTCATGCATGGGTCGATCCTGCCGGGCTCACGGTTGGCGCGCGCAATCTTCTACAGCTACGCGGCTGTGAACCTCACGCCGCCACGGTCGTGGCGGGATAGTCACAACTTCCACCACGCGAATGTCGGCCGCATCGCCGGCTCGAACGTCGGGGCGTTCCCGCTGATGACCACGGCGATGTGGCGTAGCGGATCGCGCAGCGAGCGGATGGCCTATCGCGTGATCCGTCACCCCGTAACGATCCTCTGCGCATACCTTTCCATCTTCTTCTTCAGCGTCACGCTGCTGCCCTTGCTGCGACGGCCGTCGCGTTATTGGGACTCGGCACTGGCGCTCCTGGCGCACGGTTCAGCGGTTGCCGCATTGTGGATCTTCGCTGGATTCGACGCGGCCTTTTTCGGACTTCTGCTACCGATGATGATGGCCGGTGCGCTGGGCGGCTACCTGTTCTACGCGCAGCACAGCTTCCCCGGGATGCGCATCCTTCCCGATGAGGAATGGACTGCCTACCGAGCGGCGCTGGTCTCGTCCAGCTACCTGCGGTTCGGGCCGGTCCTCCGCTGGTTCACGGGCAACATCGGCTTCCATCATGTCCACCATCTCAACTCGCTCATTCCGTTCTACCGGCTGCCGGAGGCGATGGCCGCGATTCCGGAGCTGCACCATCCGAGCGTGACGACGCTGAGACCGCGCGACGTCGTGGCTTGTTTCCGCGCAAACCTGTGGGACGCCTCGAGCGGGCGCATGGTGCGCTACCGCGACGCGTTTCTGTTGCCCGGCGATCGGTTTCCGCGCGCGCTCTCCCGGCTCGCATCGTGATCGCGAGGTGGACCGGATCGAAGGAAGCACATGGGGCCAGGCCTTCGGACGGGGCCAGCTCATGGGGCCAGGCCTTCGGACGCGCTCGTTGAGCACATGGAGCACATGGGGTCAGGCCTTCGGACGCGCTCGTTGGGGGCTGCGGTCAACTGGTCGTTTCGCGATTTTTGCGGCCCGTCGTTAGGGTCACGTCGCTAGGGTCAGGCCTTTGATCTTGACCGGCCTCACCAACGGCCGAAGGCTTGGCCCCAAGTGGTTCCAAGTGGTTCTGCTGCACACCAACGGCCGAAGGCCTGGCCCCAAGTGGTTCAGCAACTGAATGGCTGCGCGAGGATGGGCACGTCCGCCGTTCCGATATCCAGAGCCTCGATATCCAGAGCCGGCGGAAAGTGCATAGGCCAGACCTACGAATGTGGTCCGGAGGCACCTGCGGCCAGACCTTCGAACACGCTCTTTCTCACCTGCGGGTCCACTACTCGTATCGCGATTTTCCATTCCGAGGAGGTCGGCGGGCGTTTTTCTCTACCCTACGTGGAATCCTCGGCGATCTTGACAATGCCGAGGGATCCTCGGTCGCACTATGGCAAGACCACTACGAATCGAGTTCGCTGATGCGCTTTATCACATCACCTCCCGCGGTAATGAGCAAAGGCCCATCTTCCGCACCATCCAGGACCGCCAGACCTTTCTCCTCTTCCTCGGAACTGCCGCGAAGCGATTCCGGTGGTCAGTCACGGCGTGGGTCTTGATGACGAATCATTACCATCTCGTCGTCCAGATCGCCGAGCCCAATCTGTCCAAGGGGATGCATTGGCTCAATAGCGCCTACGTCAACTGGTACAACCGCATCCACAAGCGAAGCGGACATCTGTACCAGGGGCGCTTCGATGCGCGCCTCATCGAAAAGGAGGCGTACTTCACCAATGTGCTGCGGTACGTCGTCCTCAACCCGGTGCGCGCGAAGATGTGCGCGCGTCCGGAGGACTACCGGTGGTCCAGCTACCGCGCTACGGCCGGACTGGAAGCGGCGCCCGAGTGGCTTGATCTCGCCGCAGTCGACAACCTCTTCGGTCCCGAGCGCGAGCCTGCGCAGGCCGCCTATCGTGAGTTCGTCCTGGCGGGGATCGGGTGTGAAGACCACCTGTGGGACAACTTGACGAACCAGCTTTACCTCGGAACGGAGGCGTGGTCGAAGGCGATGCGCAAACAGGTCGAGACCAAGCCGCGATCGACCGATCATCCCCGGACGCAGCGTGCAGTAGGGCGGCCGAAGATGTATGAAATCGTGGACGCGGTAGCGAAGGCTGCCGGCGAGACGGCGGAATCGATCCGCCAGACGCCCGGGAACATACTCCGGGGCCTAATTGCATGGATCGGATGGCATGAAGGCCTTGTGACCCTACGTTCGATCGCAGCCTCGCTCCGGCTCCGGAGCGAAGGTTATATCTCGAATCTGATCAAGGCGTGCGAGCTTTCGTTCAGTAGTAACACGACTCTGCTCGCTCATTACGACTGCGCGATCGCACAATTGCGCGCCTGAACCTCGAAGCGGGTTGCGATCATCGGGCGCCGGTTGCTCCCGCTACGGGAGACGTGTGCCGCTGTTCACGTGGTTTGCCTGAAAGCGACAAGCGCATCCTCTTCCTGGCGCGCTTTCTCATCACAATGGCTTGCGAAAGCCGTCATGAACGTGGCGGAGTCGACTCGATGACGTCCGAGCAGCCGCCCGACGCACAAATAAGAATTGAGGATCGAAGGTGTGGCCCCATCACGCGAGAGACTCGCGAGGGTCAGACCTTCGATCTTGACCCGCCCAATCAAAGAGCGAAGGCCTGGCCCCAACGCAAATCGACGGACCGGGCTTCCTTATCAGCTCGTCATCTCGAGTTTCGACGCGTTCCTCGACCGGTACAAAATATCCCAGACGGCGATGAACACTGCGGCGATCACTGGTCCGATCACCAGACCGTTGACGCCGAACATGGCAATGCCGCCCACAGTGGAGATCAGCACGACATAGTCCGGCATCCGCGCCTCTTTGCCCACCAGCACCGGACGAAGAATGTTGTCGATCAGGCCGATGACGAGCACTCCCCATGCGATCAGCAGCAGCCCCTGCCACGTTGAGCCGGTCACGAGAAGATAGATTGCCACCGGCAGCCAGACCACGGTCGCTCCGACCGCCGGAAGCAGCGACAAGACCGCCATCAGTGCCGCCCACAGAACCGGGGCGCGAATGCCCAGAATCCAGAAGATCACTCCTCCCAATGCTCCCTGAATGATCGCCACGATGAGGGTGCCCTTCACGGTGGCACGAAGGACCGCCGTGAATTTCATCGAGAGCTCACTCAAGTGTTCGTGTCGGAGAGGGATTGCGACTTTGATGTGCTCGGACAATTCCTCCCCGTCGCGCAGCAGAAAGAAGAGCAGATAGATCATCACGAGAAACTTGGCGAGAAAATCGAGTGCGTTCTGGCCGATGGCGAACGCCTGCGAAGCAAGAAACCGGCTGCTGTTCGTCAGTGCCGCAGACAATCGTTCCTTGATCAGGTTCAGTTCCGTCAGTCCAAAGCGGTCCAGAAGGCCGGCGAGCCAGGCGGGCAAATTGTCAAAGGCCTGCTGAAAATAGCGGGCGAAGTCCAGCTCTCCCGTCTGTACCCGTTGATAGGTCGTCGCGGCCTCGCGCACCATCAGCGCCGCAATGATCGCTAACGGCAGGATCACCATCACGAGGATGATGATCAATGTCGCCAGTGCCGCGAGCGTGGGACGCTGCCAGAGAGACCGCAGCAGCCGGCGATAAAGCGGCATGAAGAGAATCGCCAACGCCGTCGCCCAGAACACGGCGCCATAGAACGGCCAGAGGATCCACACAAAAAGGATCGTGACTCCGATCACCAGAGCCATGAACGTCTTCTCTTCGACGCCGTTCAGCATTCGCAGTTATCTCCTATTGGAGACGCGCACACCATCGAGAACCTGATCGGAAGGATGCAGCACGATTGGATCGCCCGGCCGCAGGCCGCTCTTGATCTCGACTTCGTTGTCGCTCATCTCGCCGGTAGCAACGGTCTGGATGCGCGCGCGGCCGTCCCGAATCGCAAACACCTTCCATGTGCCGGCGCTCGTGAAGAGCGCCGTGGCCGGAACTTTTGTTGCCTCGCCGTGCCAGAGAACGACGCGAACGTCCACGCGGTACTGATCGCCGAGAGTGGCCGGTGCATCGATCACGTCGCACACCACATTGACGCGTTGCTCCTCCACGCCGAGGGCGGAGATCTTCGTGAAACCGGCCGGTTCGACGAGGCGAACGCGCGCGGCGAGCGGACGTGGACCGCCCCAATGTTCGATCCGCACGTTGGCGCCGGGCTGGATGCGAACGGCATCGGTCGAGAGAAAGTCCGCCACGACTTCGAGCGATGCCGGATCGCCAACCAGGATCAGAGGCGTTCCGGCGGCGACGACTTTCTCGCTCTCATGCAGCACCTGAAGAACGCGCCCACGCACCGGCGAATGGACCACGACCTCCGTTTCGGCGAGCTGACCGAGTGCTGCCCGCGCCACTACGACATCGTATGCGGTGGCCTCGGCGCGGAAGCGAGCCGCTTCCTGATCCTTCGCCGCCATCGAGTCCGCGGTGAGCGATGCCTCGAGCGAATCGCGGGAGACGATCGAGTCGGTTGCGAGCTTTCGTACACGCTGCGCCTCGGCGTGCGCGCGGAGGGCGGCGTCGCGGCTGCGCCGGAGTAGGGTCTGGGCCTCGCTCGCGGCGCGTTCGGCGGAGTGCAGTCTGCCCGCGAGCTGTGCTTCCTGCTTCGGATCGAGCGGCGCCGCTTCAATGCGTACGAGCGGCGTATTCGGTCCGACTTCGTCGCCGGGGTGAACCTCTACGCGCAACAGCCGCCCGGTGACGGGCGCGGCGACCTCGTACCGTTCCCGGATGCGTGTCATGCCGTCATCGACGATGCTGACTTCGAGCGGGCCGCGGCTCACTTGTGCGATGTCGACTTGCAACGGTTTGGGCATCAGCGCCCACGCCGCGCCGGCGACGACGATCGTTGCCGCCACGGCTGCGCCCCATCTGCGTTTGGTCATCTTCATCGCATCACTCCCTGGTCTTCAGCACTTCCACGAGATCGAGCCGGCCGATCCGTCGTTGCACCACGATGGACGTGAAGGCAGCAGCCAGCGTGATGACGAGGAACGAGATCGCATACGTCCTCCCGCTGATCATCAGTGGAATGCGGTACACCTCGGAATCGAATTTCCGGGCGATGTAGATGCAGAGCAACCAGCCGGCGGCGAAGCCGATCGGAATCGAGGTCAGTGTCAGGACCGCCTGCTCGCCGAGGAGCATCGCTCCCACTTCGCCTTTGGAGAAACCGAGCACGCGCAGACTGGCCAGATCGCGGCCTCGCTCCGACAACGCGATGCGCGCGCCGTTGTAGATCACGCCGAATGCGATCACGCAGGCGAAGGCGACGATCATCGACGCCGAGATGTAGATGTTCTCGACGATGGTTTTCTTCATGCTGGCCAGCATTGCCTCGCGCAGCGATACGGAAGTCACGCCCGGCATCGACTTGAGGACAGCGTAGAGCTCCGCGGCGCGTTGCGGCTGCACGGCCAGTTGCGCGGACGAAAGCGACGGCCCTTCGCGCATGAAGCGGTTCACATCCTCCCGCACGGCGTATGCCGAGATACCGATCGACTCGTCGACGAGCGACGCCACTCGCATCGACGCTACCGAGCGCGGAGCCACCAGCGCCTCGACGATGACGTCGTCGCCGGCTCGCACGCCAAGGATCTGCGCCAGCTTCGTCGTCAATACGAGTCCCTTCGCCGGGAGCGTGACCTCTTCGCCGTGCATGCCGATCAGGCGCCGCATCGCCGCGCCGCGCTCGAGCCCGACCAGCCCGATCCGCCGTGAATGATGCCCGGCGCGTATGCGTACCGGCACGACGCGCTGCGGTTCGACTCTGGTCACGCCGGGCAGACGAGCGATCTCGTGCAGCGCATCATCGCCACGCACTTCGTTCAGCTCGATCGTGGCGTCGTCGGTCTGCGCCGCCCGGAAATGGACGTCGATCATCGACTGGAGCGCGTCGAACGAGAACTGTCCGACGACGAGAATCATCCCGGCAGTGGCCATCGCCAGCACCGACATCGCCGTCCGCAACGGCGTCCGCTGCAGAGAGCGAAAGATCATTCGAACCGGCGGCGATACGGCGCGAATGATCCTCGTCCGGTCGAGCAGACCCCATCCGAAGCGAGGCGGTGCTTCGCCGCGCATTCCTTCCGCCGGCGGCAGTGCGACGACGCGCCTGACGGCATTCAACGCGCCGATGAGCGACGCAAGAATGGTCGTACCGGTCGAGACCACGATCGACATTGCGCTGACGTGGAACGTGAGCGCGGGGAAGTGAAAGAACTTCGTATAGAGACCAGTCAGGCTGCGCCCGAGCCAGATGCCGATCGGAATGCCGGCAGCCGAGCCGATGACAACGATCACCAGCCCGAAGGCGGCAAAGTGCATCGCCACGGGGCCGTTTTCATAACCGAAGGCTTTCAGTACCGCGATCTGCTCGCGCTGCGAAGCCACGAGACGCGAGAGCAGAAGGTGAATCAGCAACGCCGCCACGGCGAGGAAGATCGCCGGGATGACAATCGACGTGATGCGGTCCTGCGCCAGCTCGTCGCGGAGAAAGCGATGCGAGCTCTGCTCGTCGCGGCCGTAAGCGCCCAGCCCTCCATAGCCGGCCAGCGTCCGGTCGATGCTCGCGATCACCTCCGCCTCCGACGCATGCGGCGCCAGCGCGAAGGCCACATCGTTGAACGCACCCTGCATCCCCGTGGCCGCGGCGAGGTGGTGGCGGTGCATCCAGAGAATTCCGAATCGGCGATGATCGGGAAACGCATGACCGCGCGTTTCCTGCACGTATTCGGGCGTGATGGCGATGCCGCAGATGCGCAGCGTTCGCCAGCGGCCGTTGATGATCGCGGCAAGGTGCGATCCCGGAAGCAGCCGGTTCTCGGCCGCGAAAGACTCGCTGGCCAGGACCTCATCGGCGTTCATCGGAAGGCGGCCGCTCCGGACGTGAACCTTGTTGAGCCGGGGCTCGCCGTCGTCTGGCAACGACAGCAGTGCGGCGCTTGCCGGCTCATCGAGGCCGGGAACGTCGAGGATCACGTTCGCAGCCACGCGTGTCTGGACCGCCGCCACACCGTCGATCTCGCGCAGGCGCTGCGCAACCGGCTCCGGCGCGCGCTTGAGCGAAGCGAAGACATCGGCGAAGCGGTAGGTGTCGTAGTAGACGCGCTGCGAGATCAGCAACGATTCGTACGCGCCGCGCATCGTGACGTAGGTCGCCACCGCCGACGCGACGATCACGGCGATGGCGATCGCCTGCCCGCGCATGTGCAGCAGATCGCGAAAGAGCTTGCGATGCAGCATCACCACGTCAGCTCCTCCGGCGAGATCTTCCGCGCGTTCGTGCGGATGTCGATGATCGTGCCGCTGCCCATGCGGATGACACGATCGGCCATTCCTGCGATGGCCGCGTTGTGGGTGATGACAGCCGTCGTCGTGCCGAGCTCGCGGTTCACATCCTGCAGCACCTTCAACACGATTTTTCCCGTTTCGTAGTCGAGCGCGCCCGTCGGTTCATCGCACAAGAGAACGTCGGGCCGCTTCGCCACCGCGCGCGCGATCGCCACGCGCTGCTGCTCGCCGCCGGAAAGCTGCGCCGGGAAGTGATCGGCGCGCTCGGTCAGGCCTACGAGAGCCAGCGCATCCATCGCTCGCATCGGCTTGTCCGCGATCTCGGTCACGATCTCGACGTTCTCGCGCGCGGTCAGGCTGGGGATGAGGTTGTAGAACTGGAAGACGAATCCGACGTGCTCGCGACGGAAACGCGTCAGGCCGCGCTCGTCCGCGGCGGTGAGGTCGTGATCGCGAAACCGGACGTTGCCCGCCGTCGGCGCATCGAGCCCGCCGAGGATATTCAGCAGCGTCGATTTCCCGCTGCCCGAAGGACCGAGGAGTACGACCAGTTCGCCCTCGAACAGATCGAGATCGATGCCGCGAAGCGCCTGCACCTCGACGTCGCCCATGCGATAGAGCTTCGTCAGTCCGCGGGCACAAAAAACGGCTTCGGGCGCTGTCTCCATCGCCGCCGCGCTGGTCATGCGCTCACGGTAGAGGCACTCGTGCCCATCACGCGCTGGCGGCTGTCACATCCACGTGTGCTGCGTACCGCGGCGTTCGTGTGGCCGCAGACGCATCTTCTTCTGATGATGAAAGTCCGCGATGCCATGACTCCCGATCCTGCCACGTGCGATGCGACGACCACGCTCCGGCTGGTGGCCATGCTGATGCTCGATCACGACTGCGCGGCCGTCCCGATCGTCAGCGGCGAGGAGGTCGTCGGGATCGTCACCGACCGCGACATCGCCTGCCGTGCGGTTGCCCGAGGGTGGAACGCGGCCGAGCTTCCCGCGTCGGCCGTCATGACGTCGCCGCTGGTCGCCATCGACCCCGATGAGACGTTCGACGACGCCATTCAGGTGATGACCGAAAACCATGTCCACCATCTTCCGGTCATCGACGACGACGGCCGCCTGGTCGGCATCGTCGCGCAATCCGACCTCGGGCGCCGGATGACGAACAGCGAGCTCGGACTGCTCGCGCGGCAGACGTCGATTCGGGGACCGCGGCGAAGCTCGTGGACACGCGCGCGTAACGAAATGACTGAGGAGGTTGTCCCATGAGATCAGCGAGATCCCGATTTCTCAGAACGGCCGGAGCCATCGCAACCGGTGCCACGGCGTTGGCATACACCGCGTATCGAAAAGACATCGAAGCAGCCAGACGACGGATTGACGCGGATAAGCAGCTCATCGATGGCGCCCACGGACCGATCGAGTTCGCGGAATCCGGCGACGGACCGGCGGTCCTGTTCATCCACGGAGCCGGCGGCGGCTTCGATCAAGGGCTCGACCTCGGGCGCGCCTTTCTCGGCGACCAATACCGCATCCTCGCGCCGTCCCGTTTCGGTTACCTCGGCACTCCACTGCCTGCCGATGCTTCGGCAGAAGCGCAGGCCGATGCTCATCTCCGGCTGCTCGATGCCCTGCAGCTCGACCGCGTGCCCGTGATCGGCCTTTCCGCCGGCGGTCCCTCCGCCATGCAGTTTTGCCTGCGGCATCCCGAGCGCTGCTCCGCGCTTGTGCTGGTCGTGCCGTTGGCGTACACGCCGCAACGTGAGGCCGTCCGCGCCCCGTCGCTGTTTTTCAAGGCGGTGCTGAACACGATCGCGGCATCGGACTTTCTCTTCTGGACCGCAACGAAAGTCGCGCGGATGGCTCTGATCGAGACCATCCTCGGGACGCCGGCGGATGTCTACAGGACCGCAACGATCGAAGAGCGCCGGATAGTCGAGCAGATGCTGCAGAGCATTCTTCCCATCAGCAGACGCGTGGCCGGAATCCGGAACGACAGCGTCGTTTCATCCAATCTGACGCGATACCGGCTCGAAGACATTCGCGTTCCGACGCTGGCGATCAGCGCCGCCGACGATCTGTACGGCACCTACGAGAGCGGCCTCTACACCGCAGAGAAGATCCATAACGGAAGGTTCGTCGGCTTCGGATCCGGCGGCCATCTCCTCCTCGGCCACCAGAGGGAAGTGCGATCGCAGATCACGAACTTCCTGGAAGAACGTCTCGAGGTCCAAAAGAGAACGGCAATGGCCGTTTGAGGCCAGGGACGTGGCGTCAGCCGCTCGGAGAGCGGTCCTTAATCTCCGGCGCGTTCGGTGAGGGCCAGACCTTCGATCTTGGCCGGCGTGATCAACGAGCAAAGGCCTGGCCCCAAGAATGCCCTTCTCGCTGGGGCCAGACCTTCGATCTTGTCCGGCCTGAACAACGACCAAAGGCCTGACCCCAACGTTCTGTTCTCAAAAAACGTGGAGGAGAAGGCGCTCGACGCAAAGGAGGCGCTGAAAGGTGTGAGAAATGCGGGGCAGGCTCGAATTCGCGCCTAAGTTGTTGCAAATGCATTGCTTGACTGCTTCGTGGATTCTCGCAGGCCGCAGGGCCGTGAAATTGTATCCAAGCCGTAAGTCACTCTCAGACCGAAAGTTGCGCGAGAAAACCCGAGCCGGCTGAAGTGCGAAGGTCTGACCCACCCGATCCCTGCGCGATCATCGGGGAGATGAGAAGTGCCGGGTCTCTTGCGAGAAGCCCCCGACCCTCTCGCGAGAAGCCCGCGAGCCTCTTGCGAGAAGCCGCGGGTTTCTTTCGAGAATCCCACGCTTCTCTCGTGAGAAGCCCACCTGGTTTCTTGCGAGACTGGGGCTTCTTGCGAGAAGTCCTCGGCTTCTTGCGAGAAGTCCGCTGGTTTCTTGCGAGAAGTCCTGGGCTTCTTGCGAGAAGTCCGCTGGTTTCTTGCGAGAAGTCCTCGGCTTCTTGCGAGAAGTCCGCTGGTTTCTTGCGAGAAGTCCTCGGCTTCTTGCGAGAAGTCCTGGGGCTTCTTGCGAGAAGTCCTCGGCTTCTTGCGAGAAGTCCTCGGCTTCTTGCGAGAAGTCCGCTGGTTTCTTGCGAGAAGTCCTCGGCTTCTTGCGAGAAGCCCTCGGCTTCTTGCGAGAAGCCCCGAGCCTCTTGCAAGAAGCCTCGACCTTCTCGCGAGAGACTCCAGGGCTCTCGCAAGAAAGAGATCGCCTCTTCGCTGTCTCCTGGTCAGTAAGTAATGTAATGTCCTTGGGGTCACACCTTCGGTCCTCGTTAGTCTCCTCGAACGTGGAGATAACTCGCGCAGTTTCATTGACTTGCTTCAGGCCACACCGGAAAGCATCGCCGCGCGCCCAGGCTCGAATTCGTGCCTAAGTTGTTGCAAACGCATCGCTTGCCTGCTTCGTTGATTCTCGCAGGCCAACAGTGCCGTGAATTGTGTCCAAGCTGTAAGTCACTCGCAGACCGAAACTTGCGGGAGAATGACACCGAACGACCGAAGTGCAAAGGTGTGACCCCAGCTTTCACCCAGATGTTTGGAGCGCCGTGTCAGGTGACCATTTTCACGTTCGGGATCATTTGCCTGCTACCGTTGAACGTTCCTCGATTCGCCGTTGCGATTCCGGTCCTGTGGGCGCTGATCGGCTCGTACGCCGCGGTACTCTTCGGGGTGCGCCAGGACTTCGGCCTTCCCGTCAGCGCTGCGGTCGCACTGATCGTCATGCAGTACGCCGGGCGCACGCGCATCGCCGGACACCCCGTCTGAGGACCACATCGCCGTTGCGCGGCGGAACACGGCCCAACTGAACGCCACGCCGGCGATACCGATCGCCAGCAGAAGGAGATAGTTGCGCTGGAGGAAGCTCTCGCCGAGGTAGACGGCACCGATGGCGAAGGGTAATTCGCCGAGCGCGGTCGCGGCGATGAATGTGCGTAAGCGGCAACCGGAGAGTCCGAGTACATATCCCGGGATTTCGGACGGCACCGCGAGCTGAAAGAGGAGTACGCGGCGGAAGGACACCAGGCGTGCAGCCCTCCGTTCGTACTCGTGAAGTTTCTTGGGGTCGAGGAACCATGTGACGACTCGACGCCCGAGAAACCGTCCGATCGCGTAGGCAGCCAGCCCACCGAGAATCCAGCCGAGCCATAGAAGGAGAAGCGCCGTGAGCGGACCGAATACATCGACCGCGACCGGTGTGATGACGGCCGTAGAGAAGAAGACGACCATTGCCGAGAGAGCCGAGAGCAACACGAAGACGACGGCACCGATAACGGCGTGCTGCCGGATGACCGGCTCGGCGATGGCAATTGCCGACCTGGCAACGCGATGAAACGGTTCGATTGCCGCCACAGCGGCTATGGCGCCAATCATCGCCAGCAAAATCAGAATGCGCCGGCGGTGCTGCCATGTGAGGCGATTGTCGCGATCGGCCACGTGCATCACGCTGGTGAGACGCTTTCGTTACGGCGTTCATCATCACATGGCCCGGGGATGACGAACAATGCGCTACCGCCCGCCGTCGCCTGCAGGCGCGACGACATCGCTCGCAGAGTCCAGCGATCCAATCTGCGCACGAACGAAGACCTTCTGGATCTCGACGATCACGATGGGCAACAGCACACAAATCGCGAGCACAACGGCATCGGTGGCGGAAAGGGGAGCGAGGTCGAGGAGACGCGCCAGCGGCCGGAACCTGACCGCGAGTGCCTGGAGTCCGATCACTGTCGCTGCCGCGGCCCAGAGGTGGATGTTGTCGAAGATGCCGGCGCCTGCCGGCATGACGCGCGAGCGGCAGTTGAACGTGTGACCGAGCTGCACTGCGACGAGCGCGGAGAGCGCGATGGTTCGGGCGTGCGCGCCTTCGCCCCAGGTGTGCAGCGCCCACACGTACGCGGCGAGAGCGATGGCGGCGAGCATCGCTCCTTGCCACCCGATCAGCAGGAGAAATGACCGGTTGAGAAGATCGCCGCGCCGGCGCCGCCCATGCATGCGCCTCGGTTGCGGCGGCTCGAGCGCGAGTGCAAATGCCGGGAAGATGTCGGTGACCACATTCATCCAAAGAATCTGCAGCGGCAGGAGAGGGAGTGGAAGGCCGGCGATGATCGCCGTAAACACCATCAGCACCTCACCGAGATTGTGAGAGAAAAGCAGGTGAACGAACTTGGTGATGTTTGCGTAGATCGTCCGTCCTTCCTCGATCGCGGTTACGACGGTGCCGAGGTTGTCGTCGGTCAGGACCAGATCGGCGGTTGCCCTCGCGGCGTCGGTACCGCTCTTGCCCATGGCCACTCCGATGTCGGCGCGCCGCAGCGCAGGAGCATCGTTCACGCCGTCACCGGTTACGGCGACGATCTCTCCCGCGTTCCGCAGCGCATCGACGACTCGCAACTTGTCCTCGGGTGTAATGCGCGCGAAGACATCCGTCTCACGAGCAAGCCGGGTCACCTCGGCATCGCTGCGGTCCGCGAGCTCGCGCGCGTGGACGACGACGGGCGGCCGGCCGCTACTCAGCCGCAATTCTGATGCGATCGCGCGCGCCGTCTCGACCTGATCGCCAGTGAGCATCACGATGCGTATGCCTGCATCGTGGGCGCGGGCAATTGCTTCCGCCGCGGCGGGACGTGGAGGATCGGCCAGTGCTGCGAAACCGAGAAACGTGAAGCCGCTGGACAGGTTCTGATCATCGCTGCTCTTCGCGAAGGCGAGGATGCGGAGGCCGGTGGATGCGAGCTGTTTGTTCATTGCCGACAGCTCGGATACACGCGCGGTGCTCAAGTCACTGCACATCTTCAGGACTACCGAGGGGGCGCCTTTGAGAGCGAGCAGACGATTGCCGCCGGCGGTTTCGTGCACCGTAACCATGTGCCGCGTGGCCGGGTCGAACGGCACCTCGAGCACCTTGCGATGCGTCCGGCGCAGTCCGGCGACGTCGATGCCGGCGTCCGTTGCGGCGGCCACGAGCGCGACTTCGGTCGGATCGCCGACGGTCGCGCCGTGCTCGATGACGGCATCGCTGCAGAGTGCTCCGATGCGGAGGAGCTCGTGTGAATCAGTGGCCTCGATCCGGCGCACGGTGAGCTGGTTCATCGTCAGCGTGCCGGTTTTGTCGGTGCAGATCACCGTCGTGCTGCCGAGCGTCTCCACGGCGGGAAGCTTCCGGACGATGGCGTGACGCCGGGCCATGCGCAAGACGCCGACGGAGAGGATCAGCGTGGTGACGGCCGGAAGCCCTTCCGGGACGGCAGCTACGGCCAGACTGATTCCGACCTCGATCATCGCCCACAACGGATTTCCGCGAAGCACGCCGGCGATGGCGACGACTGTACCGATGCCGAGGACGATCCAGACGAGGGTGCGTCCAAGAGAAGCGAGACGTTGCTCCAGCGGCGTCGGTTGCAGCTCGATGTCGCGAACGAGGCGGCCGATCTTTCCCAGCTCGGTTGCGTCTCCTGTCGCCGTCACGACTGCGCGCGCCCGCCCGGCCGTCGCGAGCGTGCCGAGGAAAACCATCGACGTGCGCTCGGCGAGCGGTGCGTCCGCTGGAACGGCATCCGCAGATTTTGTGACCGGCGCGCTTTCTCCGGTGAGCGCTGCTTCCTCGACGCGTAACGCCATCGTTTTGAGCAGCCGGGCATCCGCGGGGATGTGTGCGCCGGGGTCGAGAAGGATCACGTCACCCGGGACGAGATCCTCCGCATCGATGTTGGATTGCATCCCGTCACGCAGAACGCGCGCGCTTGTCCGCACCTGAATCCTCAGGCTTTCGAGGGCGCGCTCGGAACGCCACTCCACGATGAAGCCGACCACCGCGTTGATGAGAAGCACGCCGATGATGGCCACTCCTTCGGCGACGTCGCGCGTCACGAACGCGATCGCGGCTGCGGCGGCCAGCAGCGCGATGACGACGCTGTAGAACTGGCGTGCGGCAATGATCCACAACGAGCGGCTGGCATCGCGGATCACGACGTTCGCTCCGAAGCGTTCACGCCGTTGAAGCACCTCAGCATCCGTGAGACCCCGGCTGCTGTCGACGCTCAGCTCTTCCACGATAACGGCCGCTGGCCGCGCATAGGGATTGGCCGGTAGTTGCGGACTTTCCACGCGTACAGCCTAGCGTCAGGAGTGAGGCGCGACGCAAGCGCCGTCACTTTGCTGTGTGACTGCGGACGCGGTGCGGAAGCCGAAAACGGAACGTCTTCGCCCCTCATGAGCCGGATCACCGTGTCGCTTCCGGGCAGAGTCGCGGTCGTCCGCGCTGATGAAGGCTACTTGCTGAAGAACGATCCGTCGCGTTTCGCGCTGCCGGCGCGTGCAGCCAATGGTCGAAAAGGGGCATTGTCATGACGATCCTCTGTGCTACCGATTCTTCCAAGCCCGCAGCCGATGCTGTTGACGTCGCGGCGGACATCGCCAGAAAACGAGGCGAATCGCGCCTGCTCTGGCACGCCGTGGAACCGCAGGCCGGCGATCCCGTCTCACTGGGTACGTGCAGCACCGTGATCGGTTGGCCGGAAGAAGAGCTCGTGGAGCGTCGTCGAATGCCTTGCGCGCGTCAGAGGGCTCATCCGCTGATGACCGATGGCCGGAGCCCGCGCGAGATGGCTGATCGGCGACGGCAACTCAGGCCCACATCTTGTTGCTGACGATCGTCATCGCGTCGGGTGAGAGATCACGTCATGGCGCGGTGAGGCCGGTAACAATCCGATCGGCGAGCATCGCGAGTGCCCGGCTTATGCCTGACGCGATGTTCCCGCTGTCGAGAGATGCGATGCCAACGTCGATGCGCTCGTGGCGCGTCACATCAGCAAGGCCGCTCTGCCTGAGCGTCCAACGCGCATCGAGAACGACCTTCGCATCAGGGCCGGCGGCAAGCTCCTGGAATGCGAGATCGATCGACCGCGCCGGACCGCCCGGCTTCACCGCGCCGGTGAGGATCACCATTCCGTCGGGCAATCTTCCGGCCAGATCGAACGTCAGGGTGTGCCGGACCATCGGCGCGAGCGACGCCTGCCACAGCTCCGCGGTCCGCACCTCGAGCTCACCATCGCCCTTTCGCACGACGATCTCGCGCCGGTCGAGTCCGGGCGGAAGCTCGACGGAATCGATCCCGATTGGAACACCTCTCCTATTTGCGACCTGGCCCGGGAGCGGTTCGAGTGTGTAGATCCGGATCTGCGAACGCGACACGAGAGCACAGCCGGCGAGAACGATCGCCAGACCGAGGATCGGCAGTCGGGCGTGCTTCCTCATTTCGCTCTTCCTCTCCCCTTGAGCAAGGCGTCGGGATTCTCCGTAAGGTAGTCCGCGAGCGCGCGGACGGACTCCGCGGCGCGCGTCAGCTCTTTGATCAACACGCCGAGGTCGTAATTCTGTTGAGGCGCGGTGGCCATGAGCTGTTGTGCCCGACCGGCCGCGGTCTCGGCGGACGCAGCCGCATTGCGCAGGCTCTGCGCGATCGGGCCGGCGTTCTCCCGCGTGACTGCAGCGACCTTCTGGATGTCGGCCAGCGAACGGTTCATGTTCTCCAGGCTTTGTGAAAGCGCTGGATCATGCACCAGCGTGTCGATCCGTGCCGCGGTGCTTTGCAGATGCGAGGCGATGTCCTCCATCGGAAGGTTTTGAATCCGCGCGGCGAGCTGGTTGATCGCCTCCATCCCGGAGGCGGTGGATGCCGCCGGAATGATCGGTGGATCGTGCTCGACTGCGAGCCGCGCCGTGTCGCGTCTGCCGGCCATATCGAGTGAAATACCGCTCGCCCCAGGCAGGATGAGGCTGGACGCGAGTGTTGCGCGCATCCCTTTCTGCACGAGTTTCTGCAGCGCGGCATTCATCCTGAGGCGCAGCTCTTCCCGCGTGGTCGTATTCGTCACGGCGAGCTCCAGACGGCGCGGATCGATCTCCAGCGTAACAGGAGTCTCGAGCGTCCCGCTGTCGGGCAGATAGCGGAGCCGGACATCACTCACGCGGCCTACCTCCACTCCCTGCATCTGGACAGGAGCGCCGGCCGTGAGTCCGCGCACAGGTCCCTGAAAGTAGGTGACGTAGGTGAGCTGCGGTCCGGAGGCCGCGGCCTGTGCCGCCGCCTGTGATTCGTACAGCTCGAAGTGCGTGCCGTTCGCGACCGGCGCTCCGGGCAGCACTTCCGGCGTCGAGAACTCGACCGGCGCGTTGAGGAGCGACGGAAGCGACGTCCCGCCCATGGAGAGGCCTCCGGCGGTGAGCGAGAGGGAGAGTCCGGCGGCGCGCCAGAAGCGGGTGCCTTGTCTCACGTGATCCGCGAACCGCTGGCCGACGAAGGCGTGAACGGTCGTGACGTGAAGTGCCTCATCGTATTCGGCGCCGAGGATGCGGCCGACGCGGATGCCCTGGAACTGCACCGGAGATCCCATCGCGATCGAGCCGAGTCCGGTCGCATCCAGCAGGAACGTCTTGCCCGCTTCGGGCGGCGCGAGGATCGGTGCGTACTCCTGCCCCTTGAACTCTCGCGTGTCTTCTCCTTCTCCCGGTGCGATGGCGATGTACGTTGTGGACAGGAGGCTGCCCAACCCGCCGCTTTCCAGACTCGGCTCCACGATCCAGAAGCGTGTCCCTGTTTTCAGTGCATGCTTCATCGAACCGTCCATCGAGATGCGGACGACGACCTGTTCGAGCTTCTTGTCGATCGTGATCTTCTCGACGGTCCCCACTTTCGCTCCGCGGAATCGCACCGGATTGAAGCGATCGAGACCGCGCGCTTCGGCGAAGCGGACGGTGATATCTCCTCCGCCGAGAAGGCCGTACCGAACGATGAGATATCCGACCACGGACATCGCGAGCAGCGGCACGATCCAGATCCACGGCGACCACTTCCTCATCGTTACCCGCGCCTCGGGAGGCGCCGCGGTTCTGCGTTCGTCGACCTTGTCGTAGTCGCTCATGCCACTTCTCCAGCCGCCTCCCACATGAGCCTCGGCTTGAAGAAAGCCATGGCGAGCATGAGCAGAGCGATGACCAGGAAAAGCGGAGTCGCACCGGGCCCGGCCACGAGGTCACGGATTCCGCGGACGTCGACGATCGGAGCGTCGATGGCGGCAATGAACAGGATGATCATCGGCCAGCGAGCGAGGCGTTGCAGAACGCGATACAGGCGCGTTCGCGTCACCAGACCCCGCGTGCTCGGAAAGCGCACCTTCGCGAGCATCCAGATCAGGCCGATCAGCTCAAGGGCTGGGATCACGACGCCAGTTGCCACCACGACGACCCCGTACTGCCAATAGCCTCGGTCCGCCAAAAGCTCCACCGTGCCGAGGAACGTGTGCTGCCAGACGCCGGTGAGATTGTCGTTGACGATGATCGCCGCCGTGAAGGCGGGGACGCAGAGAGGAATTGCAACGGCCACGGCTGCGAGGGCCGGCGCGAATCGCGGTGCGATGTCGCGGTCGAGAGTGTGGCCACAGCGCGGACAGCGGTCACCCGGCCGCCGTGAAATCGCCGCCATCTCGCAGACATCACACGAGGCGACGTGCCCGTCGGGAAGCGAAGTGGCGTCGGGAAGGATCGCGTTCCAGACCGCACGCCGGTCCAGCGATCGATCGCCGATCAGCGCGAGGATGGCCACGGCGAGATAGCACCAGGCGCCTACGCCTGCCTCGACGACGGTCGGAGCGGAAGCGCGGAAGTACGCGACGACGCCGGCGATGACGACGACGTCCGGCATGCTCCAACTCGCCAACTGCTCGCTCCATCGGAAAATCCTTCCCGGCTGCCAGATTCTCCAGCCCCATCGCAGCGAACCGAGAGCGATGACCTGAAAAAGCGCGCGGAATGCGGGGAGAAGAAAAGCGAAGAGGAGAACCCCGAAGGCGAGCGGAAACCACACCTCGGTATAGATGACCGGAACGCTGGAGACCAGACGGCTCTCAATGAAGCCGAGCTTCCGGATCGTCGAGTCCATGACCGGCAGGAGCACCGCAGACGGGAGCAAGATGCAGATCGCCATGGCGCAGGCGAGCGTGAGCTCGAATCCCATCCGCGAATGGCGCGCGAGGAAACGCCGACAGCGGCGACACACGGCAACCGCGCCCAGCGGAAGCGGGGGAATGACCTGCGTCGCGGCGCAATCGGCACAAGTGATCGTCATGGATACTGGCGGTCCAGCCAGACGCCGAACGGCTCAGCCGGCGCTTCTCTTGTTTCCGGATCCGGGCACTGACGCTTTGTCAGATGTAATTCCCGCGCGATCAACGCATCGGCTCCGGCCTGCCTGATGATCGGAACCAGAACGACAGCAAGCTCGTCGTAGGCACGCCGCGCCGCCGCGGCGATCGCAAGCACCGAGGCGCCTGAACCGGCTCGACGCGTGATCACACCCGCGGCGAACGGCTCCAGGACGGTGACTTCGAGCGATGTCATGGATCAGCGATGCAATAGAGAATGACGGCGGTCCGTCAGGCCTGAAATACGGGTCGGTCCGAGAATTCGCGGCGCAGTTCGTCTTGACCTCACGGCCGATCATAGGGAGGTGACGCCAACGCCGTCGTGCGGTACATCACCGGCGGGTGTTACCTTCGCCACAGCGCGCGCGCAACGGCGATCACAAAACCGTCTCATCGGAAACGCCAGCTTCATCGGCGTTTTCCAAGTCCTGTGGGAAGCCGGTCGAACGTTCGCTCGTCTGGCAGTTGCGGACCCTTCACCCGTGCAGCGTAGCCTTCGAGGACAAGAGCGACACGAAGCCGTCGTCACGATGCGGCGTGACGGCTGATGCAGAGCGGCGGCCGCGATCGGAACATCTTCACTATGTGAGCACGATGACCGTGTCGTTTCCGGGCGGAGTTGCGGTCGACGCGGCGTACGCGGGCCACACCGTCCACACCGATCAGCCACGATCTGACGGAGGAACGGATGCGGCGATGTCGCCGTTCGACCTCTTCCTCGCATCCATCGGTACCTGCATGGGGTTTTACGCGCTCCGCTTCTGTCAGGAGAGGAATCTTTCGACCGAGGGATTGAGCCTCATGCTGGAACCGCTTCGTGAAGGGGATGGCAAGCGCCTGACGGCGTTGCGAATCGCGGTCGAACTTCCTCGTGCATTTCCGGAGAAGTATCGAGGGGCCATTGAACGCGCCATCGACCACTGCGCTGTGAAAAGCCAATTACTGAATCCTCCGCGCTTTGAGCTGCGCGTTAGCGGACCCAACACTTCGGAGGAGGCATCGTCATGACGATCGTCTGTGCCACCGATTTTTCCCAGCCCGCCGCGGATGCCATTGACGTCGCCGCGGACATCGCCAGGAAACGAGGCGAGGCGCTCCTGCTCTGGCACGCAGTGGAGCCGCAGGCCGGCGATCCCGTCACCGGCTACTTCGAGCCGGTCCGCGCCGGCCGCACCTCACGGCTGGAGAGCGAAGCGGAGCGCATTCGCGCACTCGGAGTTGCTGTGGAATGCAGCACCGTGATCGGCTGGCCGGAAGAGGAGCTCCTGAAACGAATGCCGGCGGACACCTCGCTGATCGTTGCCGGCGCTCGCGGACATCGGGGAGGCGGCCACTGGCTCGTTGGCAGCGTCGTCGAGCGCTTTGCGCGCGTCGTCACCGTCCCGATGCTTGTTGTTCGTGACGCCGCCGCGCTGCGAGAGTGGCTTGCCGGAGCGCGCAAACTCAGCGTGGTCATCGCGTCGGATTTGAGCGCGGTCTCCGACTTCGCTCTCCGCCGATCCAACATCCTGCAGAAACTTGGACCTTGCGACGTCGAGCTTCTCTACGTCGAATACCCTCCCGGCGAGTACGGCCGCTTGGGCGTTTCGGGCCAGATCTGCGTACACCGGCCGCACCCTCTGATCCATGAAGTACTGACGCGCGAGCTCGTCGAGCGCGCCGGCACAATCAACCTTGGCGGCGAGGTCACCACCCGGATCGGCAAGACCCTCGGCAACACAGGTCCGGAAATCGCTCTCGAGGCGGAGCAGGCGAATGTGGATCTCGTCATCGTCGGTTCGCATCAGCGGAAGGCAATCCAGCGTGTCTGGTACGAGTCGGTGGCAAACAGCGTCCTTCATTCCGCGGAGACGAATGTGCTGCTCATTCCCTTCCACTCAGCGGATGAAGATCTCCGCGCGCTCGAATCGCCGCGCCTGTCGACGATCGTCGCCGCGACCGACTTCTCGCCGTGTGGAAATCACGCGGCCGGTTGGGCGTGTGCGATGGCCCGGCCGGAGACGCATGTCGTGATCATCAGCGTGGTGCGCCGGGAAGCCGAAGCGGATGAGGCATCGCGCGAACTGGAACGGGTCAAGGCCGCGCTTCCCCGATCGGAGGCTGGCCGGGTAGAAACGGTCGTATTGGTTGGAAAGGACATCGCCACGACGATCTGCGCGGCCGCCGAGCGTCTCTCTGCGGATGCCGTGATCGTCGGCCGGCATACCAGTTCCCGTGTCGCTCACGTTCTGGCTGGTTCTGTTTCCGGCGAGGTTCTGGCCCGCAGCCGCCGCCCGGTCCTCGTCGTGACCGATCCGGCGACGATCTGACGTCGCTGCGCAATCACAGGAATCGGTGGCGGCCGACACGGGCGCTCTCGGTTCTCGCCGGCATTTCTCACCCGCTTTCACCTTCTTGCTACACCTCGTCCTTTTTCTCTGGAGTGCTTTTCCATCGAGCGCCTTCTCCCCCCGCGCTTTTTGCGGGGGGAGAAGGTGGCGAAGCCGGATGAGGGGGGCGTAAATACGCAGGACGATCAACTACGCCTCGTCCGAACAGCCTGAAAACGCGGCACATGCACGGATGTCGTGCTCGTTGGAACGCCCCCTCACATTGGCCATCTCGCATCCTCCGATTGTTCGTATTCTTAGACAGGAATCGAGAAGGGTCCAGAGTCGAACGCAACGACGAGGCGGAGCAGACATCCAGCACGATTCCTCGCAAAGCCTATTCATGGGGCAGCGAGCCTCTCGCACGGTTACTCCTAGGGAGGAAGTGCCGCTCTTGGCAAAGTCCGGCCGGTCCTCCGTCGATTCGACGCTCGGATGCCGAGGGTTGCGTCGGAACCACGTGCTCCCAGCGGGTACACTTACACCAGCAATGGAGGCAAACGTGACCCGTCGTTTCTGGCTGTGTGTCTGTCTGATCGTACCGGTTTCTCTTTCCGCCCAGAACTACAGGATCGACACCGTCGCAGGAATCGGCACGTTCGGAGGCGACGGCGGTGCGGCCACCGCAGCGCTGATCAATAATGGAGCGGTTGCCGTCGATGCGAACGGCGTCGTCTACGTATCGGACCCTGGGAACAACCGCATCCGCAGGATCGACAACTCCGGCACGATCACCACGCTGACCGGCAGAGGCTACGGCACCTTCCGCGGCGACTACGGCTCGTCCGTGTTTGCAGGCATGACCACCGCGAACGTTCTCGCGCTGGATGCTGCCGGCAATCTCTACTTCACGGACGACGGCAACCACCGAATCCGGGAAGTCACCACGAGTGGCATCGTACTGACCATCGCCGGAAACGGAAATTGCGGGACGCCGGCGGCAGGCGTCAAGGCATTGCAGGCTCCGCTCTGTGACGTCGAGAGCGTCGCCGTCGATGGGCAAGGTCGTGTCTTTTTCGGTTCCGAGAGCCAGGTCTGGATGGTGGCGGCCGACGGCACGCTGGTGCTGGTCGCCGGGAACGGCGGATTCGGCGGAAGCGGCGATGGAGGTCCGGCCGTATCGGCGCAGATCGGTTATCCGGGCAGCCTTGCCGTCGACCCCAGCGGCAATGTCTACCTCGCCGATCAATTCAATTTCGCGATTCGCGAAGTGACGACCGACAAGGTGATTCATACCGTCGTAACCATCAACGATAGCGCCGCAACGACGATCGAGCTCGCCATCGACCCCTCAGGCACACTCTTTTATGTGACCGGCGTCAAACAGGTCTTCAAGTTTCAGGGCTCGCCGGTCATCGTGGCCACGCTGACGGGAGTCTCAACGGCCGACTACCTTGCCGTCGACCGGACCGGCGCCCTTTACGTCTCTTCCATCACCGATGAGCGGGTCCTGAAGATCAGCAACGGAAGCACAGCCGTCATCGCCGGCGCCTATCCATACACTCTCGACCCGCTTCCCAGCCCGGCGCGCAATGTTCGCCTGCATCTCAATCCGCTGCTGATCGGTCTGGCGGTCGACTCCGCGGGGAACGTCTATTTTCCGGAGCTGGCCGGCGATCTCGTGCAGCGCATCGACAAAGTGACGCCCGCGGGAACGATGAGCGCGCTGAATACGCCGGCCAAACTTCCGACCGGCGGCGATTTCACCGTCCAGGCCGTGGCCATCGGTCCGAACAGCACCATCTACTTCAGCACCTTCAACCAGGTTTACCGCTTGGAGTCCAACGGTACCGTCACGCTGATCGCAGGCGTTCCCGGATTCTCGTCGCCGCTGGGCGACGGAGGTCCGGCCACGGCCGCCACCATCACCAATCCGTCGAGTCTGGCCTTCGACACATTCGGGAACCTCTACATCACCGAGCCGTTCGACAGCCGCGTACGCAAAGTGACGCCGCAAGGCACGATCACCACCTTTGCCGGTACTGGTCACTCAGGCTACAGCGGCGATGGCGGGCCGGCCTCGGCCGCGCTGCTTTCGACGCCGGTCGATGTGAAGACCGACAACAACGGGAATGTCTTCATCGGCGACCTGACCGCCTCGGTCGTCCGAAAGGTCAATTCGAACGGCATCATCTCCACGGTCGCCGGCAACGGCACAAAGGGTTTCAGCGGCGATGGTGGCCCGGCCACGCAGGCGATGATCAGCGGCGGCGCCGCGATTGCGGTTGATCCGTCCGGCAACCTCTTCATCGCCGACCATCCTTCCGCAGCATCCACAATCTCTCCCGCCACCGACAACAACCGCATCCGCATGGTGAATACCTCGGGTGTCATCACGACGCTCGCCGGTCCCGCCTACGGCTACAACGGTGAAGGCGTCGCTGCGACCGCGGCAGCGATGGGCAATCCGGTCGCTCTCGCCGCCGACGCGCAGGGCAACATCTACGTGAACGAATCCGGCACCCAGCGCATCCAAAAACTCACCCCCCTGGCCAATCCGGTCCAGAACAAGCGACACGCGTGTTGTAAGTAACCGAATCGGCCGCGGCGAAGCGCGCACCCCGCCTTCGCCGCGGTCCGTACGGTATCTGCGATAACGCGTGGCCGAGGCAAAGTCGGTGCCCCGTCGCAAGGAGTGCGGTCGTCTCGACCGCGGGCACTCGGGCGTCCTCGCCTGAGTGCTGTCGGGCGGCGGCCGAAATCCGTCAACCGCGCTCGGCCTACAGAAATACGGCTGCGGATCGTCTATCGCGCAACACTCCTAGCCCTGGTGCGGCGTCGCGGAGAATGGGGAAGATGCAAGAGTAATTGATGCATCAGGAGCTCAACTCTTCCCACGCCCGCGGATGACTCTTTTCCAGCGCTTCACGCACCGAAACGAGCGCTCTGCGAAAGTATTTGACCGCACGGCGAGGAACCTCATCCAACGCCGCGGCAAGAGCACCGGGACGGCTGTCGCCCAACGCGGCGCAGAGAACAATCGCCTGGGTGCGATCCTTCTGCGACTTTGAGTCGCCGCCGTGGCGCAGCTCGGAGACGATCAACTTGTGAATGGCGAAGCGCTCCGGGATCGGAACACGCACCGCACACGATCCTTCTTGCGCGAGGACCGTTGTGAACTGCGACTCTTTGAGCAGGTAGCCGAGGAAGGGGAGCGTGGTCGCCTGCGCATGCAACTCAGGAATGGCGATCGATCCGATCTCCTCTCCTCGGGCGGGCGCGAGCAACTCGATCTGAAACGTGGACCGCCCACGCTGTTTGTAGGAGGTGGCGGGCGTTCGCGGATCGAGCTGCGGCAGCTCGACAAACTCGATACCGGAGTCGCGAAGGATCTCGACAAACGGATGTTTCGGTGGACTCACGAACGCCAACGGCCCTCCTCGGGCGAGATCGACGTCTTCGGTCCGATACGACGGCGCGCGAACGCCGAGCCGGTTCAGGATCGCGCCGTACGCGTGCGAGCCGACCAGCAGACCGCCTGCCGCAAAGAAACTGTGGTTGTGCAAGGCAGCGAGTGTGGCGAACGTCCTCGAGTCGGCGAGCTGAAACCCCTCCCGCCCGAGAAGACGAATGAGCGGCGCCATTCGCTTGGTCTCGGCAATCCTCGTGTTCAACTCGTCCGCGGCCGCATCGGCCTCGCTGCTCCCGACAGGGCCGGCCACATATCTCTCCCGCTTCGCTCCGAGGGCGTCGTAGAACTGATGCGCATAGAACTCGAATCGCGACGCGTTCCGGCGCCTCAGAACACTTCCCGGCGTCCCCACGAAGACCGTCTCCTGCGCGAGCGCAAACGCCTCGATCTCCGAGAAGAGAGTCGTCAGCGAAGCGGGGTGGAGAGGGTAGGTGGCCATGAGTATCCGTCAGCCGCGAATTCTAGCGGATACTGGTCGTATCAGCTACAGTGGCTAGCGAGTCAATGGATGTCAAACTCTGGATTTCAGTCTGCTCGTCACCCTTGATGCTCGCTGAAAGGGAGTGTGGCGCGCACAGCGCGACGACTGCGTCTTATCTCGGCGATGAGCCACGCCCTGGCGCGATTGCGCGAGACGACAGCAATCCCCGCGATATGAGAGGTGACCAACCGCAGGGCCGACAAGGGCCGCGCGGGAAGCGGTGTCTGGCCGTCACGTTACAATGATCGTACGTGTAGTTCGTTGCATTTTCGGAGGCTTCGTGCCCCAGCGATCGAGGCGGCGACGCGTCAGCGCCTCGCTAATCACGAATGCATAACCATCGCTGCGCAGGCGCGTTAGCAGCGGCGATTCGAGCGAGACGCGGTATCCCGAACCTGCGGATTGGTAAAACCCGTCGCGTGCTCGCACACCGTCGGCCCACCAACCCGATGAGACCATCCGCCGTCCAGCGAGACTCAGATGCATCGCAAAGGGCGATTCAAACGTCAGACGGTACCGGTCAATCAGCTCGCGCGAGACACTCGCGACAACGGCTGGCAGAGCGTGCCACCAGACGCCGGTATGGAGAGCGATCGCGCTGCGGGTCCCTCGCGGCACCGCAACTTGCCGATGCAGGTGGTGTTGCGCCAGTTCAATCGTGACGCTCCGCTCATCGTCTCGGGCGGCGAGAACTTCGATGTACGCCCGCGGATTAACCGCGATCGTGCCAGCCGCGAGCGCGGGAACGGATGCAGAGTCGATAACGCAGCTCACGCGGAAGATGTTCTCGCTCCACTCGCGCGTGCCGTGCGTGCCGCTGTCGAAGAGCACCACCGGCCCATCAGGTGCGACCTCTTCACGCGTCGGAACGCCCTCGAAGGACAGCCAGGCGTCAGTTCCTTCCTCCGAAGGCGCCTCACGGAGCCGGAGGTCTGCGGGTTTCGCCGCGGGCCACTGGAACGGCAAGGCGGCGTCGTAAAGCGGGAAAATCTGCGACAGCACCCCCTGTGTTCTCGCATCGGCTTCTTTCCCTCCCGTTATTTCACCGAACACCTTCGCGGCAGCGTGGTAGAAGACGCGCGAGATCGTTGCTTCAAACGGGACAACGTCTTTCTCCGCAGGCGACGAGAAGTCTGCCCACTCGCTCTTCTCAGCTTCAAAGGAGGCGTGGAAGTCGAAGCCGGCAGAATGCAGTGCGCGCTCGATCCGCCAATCGATCTCGCCCATGTCGAGGTGCAGCACCTCCGCTGCGTACCTCTCGCGTTCTCGAATCCGGATCATCACGCGCTCCAGCGTGCGGTTGAAGTCCAGCGAGGGACGAAGGACGCCGCTCGGCACCTCAATGGATGGGGGCGTTGCGCGAAGGATGGGGGGCGCTGTAGCGTTCGCCGCTTCAGCGCTCACAGCACGAAGGACTCGGGTCAGGTGATGAAGTATCGCCGCGTGCGTATCCGTGTCCCGAATGGAGCGGATTTGCAACTGCCAGGGTTGGAGAAGAGCCGGCGCGCGTAGCGCGAGGGCATCCAGCACGAGTGCTGCTAGGACGCGGAGCGTGTCGTCCCTGTGCGAGAGCCAGCCGACGAGTTGCTCGATGGTGGACGCCGGTTCCTCGACTGCAAGATCGGTCAGTAGGTGTGTCAGTGCGATGCGGCGGTGCAACGCGGGCTGCTTCCACTCCGAGCTAATCAGATCAAAGGCAATCTGCGGTAACGGGTTCAGCACGAGCGGCGAGGTACGCAGCCAGCCAAATGGGTCGTTTTCTAATGCCGGGAGCGCAACGAAGAGCGATTTCACGGAGGTGTGGAATGCCTCGTACACGGGCACTATCAAGGGATGGTATGCCGCGGGAAAGCGGTCCAGCGCGCGCACCAGAAGTGTCGCGGCACCGAAGGCGACTCCGGACTCCTCAGCGTGCTCGGCGATGAATCGGAGCAGGAACTGGAGTGTGTCCTCCGGGTCGTCATCAATGAGCGGCAGCAGGTAATCGAGCTTCTTATCGTGAAGCCCCCAACTGTGAATCGCCGCGAATGCCCGGCGCAGCATCTCGTGCTGCTGCTTGCGTGCTCCAAGTGCGCCGTAGCGATCGCCAATGCGTGCGTACTCCGGGTCGGAATCGAAGCTCATCCGGTTCCCGATTGTCTCCACAACCGCGTCCAGTAGCGCCACGTCCGCCGCACTGTCTACAAGACGTTCACGCGCACTGCGCAACCCATCTGACGCGAAGAAGAGTTTCCCAACGTCCTGCAGCGCGTCGTAAATCCGAGCGTACTCTCCGAGCGACGCTGCCGCCACCTCGGTCAGTTCCTGCTGTGTGTATGCCATCCCGTCGATCTCGACGGACCGCTCGGCGCGGTCAAGGTCGTGCGTCGCCGGAGTGCTCGCCGCTTTGAGTTCTGGCGGTGTCGCTCCCGTTTCAATGGCGTTGAGATATCGATCGCAGTCTCCGCGCAGTTCGGGCGGAATCTCATCGATGAACGTCTGCTGCACGCGGCGTCGGATCCACTGCGCTGCATCGGCGTCGGAACCTGTTTCCGCAGAGCGTAGGATCGCCGCCCGCGCGCGGAGCCGATCGCGTGTGCCATCTCCCTCATCCCACGTGCATTCATCGATGCACTCGGACCACACGTACGAAAGACGCGGCGGCGCGCTCTCCACCGTCTGCAAGAATTTTGCGAGACACGCTGAGTACCGCCACTGTCCCACAGTGTGGGCGTACGTCCGCAGCAGATTCGCGGCAAGCAGCTGGTCGTGCTCAAGCGCGATGTCGAACGCATAGTGATAGAACCACTTTGTCCCTTTCCCGTCCGTCACGCTACCCATCCATCGACACCAATCGAGAATGTCCGCCAGGCGCAGTGGCGTACCGGCGCGATCCACGCGATCGACGATCTTCGCGGCGTCAATTAGCGCATCGACCGTGTGATCCTTCCGCACGCCGTAGCCTCGTGCCGCGCGCACGCCTTCATCTCTCCACGCGCGTGCTCGTGCCGTGAGTCCAATTCGCGCCGCAAGCTCCGATGCGCGGAGGAGCTGACTGGACCGGTCGAACGTGGTCACAACGTTTTTAGCAACCTTCTCGTGGAGTGCTTCAGCGAGAGGCTTCAACTCCTTGTGGATGCGCGGGAACTCGGAAGCGATCTCCAGCGCTTCAAGTTCTGCCGCGTAGTCATGCACTACTACTCCGAGGCCGAACTGGAATGTGATGAGCTCGGACGAACCCCAACGCCCCAGCTGATCGATCAACAAGGCTGGATTACCCTGCGCGCGCATGAAGCCATGAGTGATGTCGCGGAGAAGGCGGGCTACATCGTGCCGAATAGGCGGGAACACCTCGTATACACGCTCCGTCTCCGGCTTCCGATGCGAGATTAGTAATTCAAGGGGACGCAGGAACTCTGTTGCGTCCGACAGCATGTGTCGCGAGAGCGATACTCGGGCACGCATGGTCATTGCCATCGCGCGCCAGTAAACCGAAAGCCAACTCCCCGCCTGCAGCAGGTAATCGTTGACTGTTTCGTATTCGAGATCGCGTTCCGCACCGACGAGTGCTGCGACGTAGGACCGAACGTAAATAGCGAGGGATCGTCCTCCCCGCATGAACGCATCGTTATCCGTTGGCGGAAGGTACGTCTCCTCGCCCAAAAGGCCACGCACCGTATGCGTCGAACAGCCCCGCAGTGCGGCCTCACCCGCGAGGCGCACGCGTTGGTGGGGCTCGGCCTCCGCGGCGGCCAGAAAGAGGGCTGCAGCAGCGTCTTCGTCAGGGGCTCGGTGAGCAGCAGCGATCGTGGCTTCGGTTCGCCACGCGGCGAGTAGCTCTCGGGCTTCGTCCCCGCGCTGTTCAAGCCTCTTCGTCACCTCGTCAATGGCCGTGGAATTCACCCGCTCCAGGAGTGCAAGGAGATCTGGCAGGAGGACGAGTGCCGACGACGTGCCCTCCACCCTCGCCTCATGATCGCGAAGGCGGAATAACGTGTCTGATAGGTACGAGGCGGGGGTGCGGCTATACGCCGCGACGACTCGCGCAACCTGCATCATGTCTGGCGCGTTGTCGATGTTCTGTGGGATGTTGCGAAGGAAAGAGCGAGCAACGTCGGTAGCAACGTCGCGACGATCAATGCGCGCCAGCGCAATGAGCACATCGGCGATGTCCGAGATCGAGCGGCCGTCGAGCGCGTCGGACGTACGCACGAGCGCCGACTCGGGATCGTCGAGCGCGAGCAGCGTCCGTATGAGTTGCGGCACGTCGAGGTGATAGGAGAGTTGGAGGTGCGTGTTGTTCAGGAGGGAGGTAAGCCGCGCAACGGCAACGGCATCAGCAACAGTTGCCGCTACGCCGATGACGTCGCGGATCGTACGCTTAACGCGAGACGCGGGAACCCCCGTACCGATGGCACCGTCAACAAATGCCTCGTTTACGATGGCGATCGCCGTCAGGGTCTCACCCGCAAGCCGTGCCGCGGTGACGATGTGCTCATACCACGTGCGAGTCGACGCTCGCGTCGACTGGAGGAACTGAAAAATGCGTACATCGAGGTCACGAACTTCGACATCCGACAGGTGCGACACTACAAACTCTCGAAAGCTGTTGTGGAAGATGCGGCATCCCGCTGCGGAGACGAGTAGGAGATGCCGCACCTTGGCGTAGGCTCGCGACGCTTCAAATGCCTCCAATCCCGTAAGTGCCGGGAGCTCGGTCGGGTGCACGGGGAACGGCACCCGGGCGAGGACGCCGCAGGTTCTTGCGAACGCCAAGTCGCTGGCTTCACTCCACAACGTGGAGTAGTACGCGTCGATATCACCCGTGTACGGCGGAATCTCCCCAATCGCACGGTCAATATCGGCGGTATCGACCTCCGTCAGACGCTCGGCCACATACCGCAGGTAGAGCGGCAGACCTTCGCCGAGCCGTGCTGCTGCAGCCACCTGCTCACCCGAAAAGCGCTCTCGGATCGCGGCGTATCTGCACAGATACTCTTGTGCCTGTGCCTCGGTAAACGGAGGAACGGCGTACTGTCGGTCGGTACCACATGTTAGCTGGATCGACCGCGGTGCATACGAAATGCTCTGCGACCCGAGGAGGCAGCGCACGCCAGCCGGCAGGACATCCGGCAGGACTGAGAAGAGCTTTTGCGTGTCGTCGGCCGTACGCGCGCGTGCGATGTGATCAAGGCCGTCAACGATGAGAACAAGCACCTTGCCGTCCGCGCGGAACCGCTCGCCCGCTGCGGCAAGGAGTTGGAGCAGTCGTTGTGGGGAGTAATCGTACCGTCGCGCCGACGGCAATACGTCGTCGCCAAATGACGCGTAGAGCTGTTCGATGATCGACTTCACGAACTCCTCGCGGGTGACTCGCCGCACGGCGTCCGGGTCCGTCAAACGGATGAAGCCGTAGTAGCGCACAACCGGTCGTACGTCGCGTTGCAAGCGCTCCGCGACCTGCGTAAGGAGCGTTGATTTGCCGCTTCCCGGCGGCCCGAGGACAGCGCTGTAGCCATCTGCATGACGGTCCAGAAGCGCCACCACGTCCTCCACCGCGTTCGAAAGATCGATCAGTGTTTTTGTATCAACCGGGAAGATCTGCGGGAGCGTGCTGCGGTCGATTGGCAGGGCCTCGAGCACTGCTTCGCGCGTAATAGGCGTCGACCGCCGCGCCTCGTACCACCCTTGCACTTGTTCGAAGAACACGGCGGCAGCCATCGCGGGGAGCCCGAGACGCCGTTCGACGTACTCTGCACGCACCTGCGCGCGCAGTTCATCGAGGCCAGGCTGCCGCAGGTCGAATCTGATACTGCGGAGAAACCGGCCTAACCGTTCAGCGGTGGGGTTTTCGACGGCAGCGCGCAGCCTCTTGTGCGCGGTCTTCTGCTTTCGTCCTTCGATGAAATCCACGGCAAATCGGTCACCGTCGAGCAACTTTGCGAGGTCTGCACCGGCGGCTCGATTCGAGAACACGTGAATGAACAGCGGCTTCTTGGAGTCTTCGTATCTGAGCCACGTAGTCCACAAACGAAGAATCGTGAGCTTGATCTTATGTGGATCGTCGAGGAGGTCATCGAGATCGATCAGCGCATGCGCTGATATGGCGTGCTTGGCCTGAAGTGCATCGATCCGATCACGCGATTCGACCACCACGTCTCCCGCTGGGTCGTACTCGGCGGGCTCATGCCGGACGCTCTGAATCGCCGGATCTTCCAGCATGCGGAGACACTCGCGTCCGAGGACTACCTCCTCGTACGCGTCGCCACGCCGTCGCGCCGCACTGACCTTGAAAGGATGTTCGGATCCCACGACGCTCATCCTATGTCGAAGATCATCTGTTCCGGGGGAACCTAGGAGTCTGCGCGCCAGAAACTGGCACGAGAGAATTCAGCTTTCGAGGTTGCCCTACAATCGAAAATTCACAGGGTGCGAGGGGTCAGAGTACCCCGAAAATGAGCGATTTTCGTTCTGTCGCGCAAACTCCTAGCCTTCGGTTCGTCAGCGTGTCGTGATCGGCGAACTTCGAGGCTTATGAGAATGTCGGTATCCACAAACATGGCGAAGAGGAGTCATCCGTTGATGCGCACAAACAAAATCGTTGTCCTTTCTTTGCTCTCACCGTGTCGATCCAGCTCTTGTGCGATGGCGGCATTTGCCGTGGTACGCGACCCTCTGCCATCGTTGAAGCCTGCCGCCTCCATGCAGGAGGTGGTCGTGATGAGTGGTGGGGCGCGGTTGAATGGGTTGGTTTATCTTCCGGCGGGGCTGGGGCCGCATCCGGTGGTGGTGTTTCTGCACGGGTATCCGGGGAATGAGAAGAATCTCGATCTGACGCAGGGCTGTGCGGCGGGGGGGTACCACGCTGTCTATTTCGATTCCCGCGGGTTGTGGGGATCGGATGGGCCACCGCCGCGGAACTTCTCGACGCCATCGTCGGCGGGTTGACGGCCTGACGCGCCAGATTCACGGGTGCGGCGGGGAGGTCCGCCTAAAGCCAGCTCACGATTTTCAAGCCGGGCACGCGCCTGAAGTGCTTCTCGTTGTTCGTGACCAGCGTGAGACCGAGGGTCAGAGCGTGCGCGGCGATCATGGTGTCCGCTTCACCGATTGGCTCGCCACCCTCGGCCAGCTTCGCGCCAATGCGGCCGAACGTCATGGCACAGACGTCGTCGAAGGGGAGAACCGCGATGTCGCTCAGGAACGCAGCGACGGCCTGTTCGAGTTTTCGCGACTTCCGCCGCTCCACTCCGAATCGCAGTTCGGCCAGCGTGATTGCGCTGATGCACAGATCGGAAGGCTTCTGCTCCACGATCCTCTCGCCCACCTTCCCGACGCCGCGGATGGCGTAGCTCACCGAGTCGGTGTCGAGCATGAAGCGCAACGTCACGCGAACGAGTCTTTCTTCTTACTGATCGGGCGTCGGGGCGGCCGCTCGATCTCTTCGTTCCAGGAGCCCAGGGCGCGGAGAAACTCCGGTGACCATTCGTCGGCCGGCTCGAGAATCACCCGCTTGCCGGACCTCCGGGCCATCACCTCCCGTTGCGATGTGGGGAACCGGACAGACTTCGGCAGGCGAACAGCTTGACTGCCCCCGTTCGTGAAGATCTTCGCGCGTTCTGGCATGACGAAAGTATATACACTTGTCGCGATAAAACGATTCCAGGACCGCGCCATTCGCGCCCGATGAATCTCGCGCAGCCAGCGACGCGCTGACCCCCGTTCCTACCTGGCCCTGATGAGACGACCCTGCAAGACGCCGGAGGCGTCACGGAGGGTAGCCGGTGGTGCGAGTGAAGCGAGCGACCACCGGTATCCGTTCGATCGAAAAAAACCGACCCCGGATGGGGTCGCGGAGAGATCCGCAATTGGGGTGATCCAGTTTGGTTCGCGGGCTACCCGTGCCGGCTTCGCCGAGGGATGACGAAAACGCGACACTTCTTTCGATCGTGCTCGCGGACCGTTTTGTTCAACCGAGCGCGAAGGGAGCGAAATCGTCGAGAAGCTCTCCGCGACCCCATCCGGGGTCGAAATCCTGGTTGACAACGGATCCCGGTGGTCGCTCGCTGGCGCTCGCACCACCGGCTGATATGGAGTGACTTGTCAAACCGCGCTGCTCGTGCAGCCTTTGATTTTGATTTTGCTTTTTCC
>JADGNZ010000086.1 GCA_017883205.1 Thermoanaerobaculia bacterium
GATACTGAACCCACTCCCTCTCATCCACCCTTGGTTCCATCCATTCAAAGTAGCACTAAGCTAAGTTAGCGCCTATGGGCGAGACGCCCGCACTCCTCACGCTACAATCCGCGCGCGTGAACGCCGATCTGCGCCTTGCCCTTTCTCTCGCCGATGCTGCCGACGAGATCACCATGCGGCACTTCCAATCGGTTACGCTTTCTGTGAGGACGAAGAACGATCGGACGCCGGTGTCCGAGGCCGATGAGGCGGTGGAGAGGATGATCCGTGAGCGGCTCGAGCGCGAGCGGCCGGACGACGGCATCCTCGGCGAAGAATTCGGAGCACGCGGCGAGGCGGAGCGGCGCTGGATCATCGACCCGATCGACGCTACGAAGAACTACATCCGCGGCATTCCGGTGTTTGCGACGTTGATCGCGCTCGACGAGCGAATCGGTGTCGTCTCCGCCCCGGCAATGGGGAGGCGCTGGTGGGCGTCGCGCGGCGAAGGGGCGTTCTGCCGCGACGGCGGCGCAGCGAGTCAGGCGCGCGCCATCCACGTATCAGCGATCGCCGAGATCGACGATGCGCAGCTCTGCTACGACGACGTTCCCGGCTTTGATAAGCGTGATCTTGGCGGGAAGTTTCTTGCGCTCGCACGCCGCTGCGCGCGTAGCCGAGGGTTTGGGGATTTCTGGTCGCATATGCTCGTGGCCGAGGGGGCTGCCGAGATCGCCGTCGAGCCGGAAGTCGCGCATTGGGACATGGCCGCGGTGAAGGTCATCGTCGAAGAAGCCGGCGGACGATTCACCAATCTTCGCGGCGAGGCGCGCGCGGATGGCGGCAGCGGCATCTCGACGAACGGGCTCCTGCACGGCGACGTGTTGCGCGCTTTCGTGTAACAGCGTTGCGCGGATAGTTCGCGAGCACACGAAAGCGGCAGCTGGCGCTGCCGCACTCCATAGCGCTTCGCGCGAAATCCTGCCCCATGTTTTGCGCGAAGCGCTTTGGAGTGCGCGTGGCGCAGCCACCGCTTTCCAACAATCAGCACGCCGCCATCCGTTGTATTCAGGAGCCGCGGCCCGGCCTGACATCTTTCCTTAGCGATACTCCGCCACGGCGCTCCTCGATTGCGCCACGTTCGGACAATTCGCAAACACTCGAAAGCGGTGGCTGGCGCCACTGCAGTCCATAGCGCTTCGCGCGAAATTCTGCCCAATGTTTTGCGCGAAGCGCTTTGGAGTGCGCGTGGCGCAGCCACCGCTTTCCCGACCGTCAAGAACGCGAAGAGATCTTCTGCCGCTCGATCTCCTCGCGCAACGCCTCGGCGGGATCGCGCCATGTCGGCGGCTTGATCGTCTTGCCGTCCTCGCGCACGCGCGGGGCGCCGTCGGGCCAGAGCTTGGCCATGTTCGCGCCGTGAACGATGTCGAAGAGCGGACCGGGGCGGACGCCCATCTCTACCAGCGTGCCGAGGGCGAAGTAGATCAGATCGATCATGGCGTCGGCTTGATCGACGACGTCTGTAGACTCCACGAACTCGTCGATCTCCTCGCGCATCCAGGCCACGCGGCCGTCCGCACGCGGCGATTTCAGGAGCTGCGGGCGGTCTGCCACAGGGTGTCCGAAACGGCGGTGGAACTCCGCGACCTGATCGAAAGGATCGTCCAGACTCATAGAGGGTGCATCATAGTTCCATGCACGAAATCACTGCACATCTCTTCACCGTTCCGATCCCGCTGCTCGAGAAAATCATCCGGCCGATTATCGTCTATGCCTTCCTGGTGATCCTGCTGCGCGTCTTCGGCAAACGCGAGCTGGCGCAGCTCAACCCGTTCGACCTCGTCGTGCTGCTGTCGTTGTCGAACACGGTGCAGAACGCCATCATCGGCGATGACAACTCCGTCTCCGGCGGGATGATTGGCGCCATCACGCTGCTGGTGACGAACTACCTCGTCGTTCGGTATCTCTTCCGCCATCGGCGGCTCGATCAGTTGATGGAGGGGAAGCCGGCCACGCTCATCAAGGATGGCCACATCTGCAAGAGCGAGATGGCCAGGGAGCTGCTTACGACGGCCGAGCTGCAGAGCGTCATTCGCCGCCAGGGCTTCGAAGGCATTCACGACATTCAGACCTGCATCCTCGAGCCGGGCGGCGCCTTCAGCCTCAAGGCGAAGTCTCCGTCCGCGGAAGTGCAGCGGCACGCCGAGCTCCTGCAGCGCCTCGACGTGATGACCGCACAGATCGCAGCGATGGAGCAGAAGATCGCGGGAGGGTAGGAAACCCTTTTCACCACTGAGTCGCTGAGGTCGCAGAGTAGGGTTTCAACTCTGTGCCCTCGGTGTCTCTGTGGTTCATTCGTCTTTTGGAGGGTTATCCACCGCGTCCCGCTCTTCCTTGTGCAGGCCGCCGCCATACGTGCCGCCGCCGGTCGTGCCGAAGACGCCGCCCTCTCCTTCTTTCAGGCCGTACGCGCCGCCTTTGTGAGCGGCTTCATCGTAGCCGGCGTTTGTGGGGTCGTTTTTCTCGTGCGGCGGGGTCGTCCCTTCCGCGGTGTAGTCGATGCCGTCGTCGTCGCGTTTCGTCGCCATAATGGAGTTTGTGTTGCAAACGCCGCTCCCGATTGACGATGACGTGGCCACGATCGTCGCGCACGTCCGCGCCCATCGGAGCGCGGTCGTCGTCGCGCCGCCCGGCTCCGGCAAGACCACGCGCGTTCCTCCTGCGCTGACGGCGATCGGCAAGACGATCCTGCTGCAGCCACGGCGCGTGGCCGCGCGAGCGCTGGCGCGCCGTATCGCCAGCGAGCGCGGCTGGACGATCGGCAACGAGATCGGCTGGCAGATCCGCTTCGAGCGGCGCTTCTCCGACCGGACGCGGCTGCTCGTGGCCACCGAGGGGATTCTGACGGCGCGGATGCAAAGCGATCCCCTGCTGAGCGATTTCGACGTCATCGTGCTCGATGAGTTTCACGAGCGGAGCATTCATGCCGATGTTGCGCTGGCGATGGCGAAGCAGGCGATGGAGGCGCGTCCCGACCTCGCCGTCGTCGTCATGTCCGCCACCATCGCCGCCTCCGACGTCTCGCACTTCCTCGGCGGCGCTCGCGTGTTCGAAGTGGGCACCCGGCGCTTTCCGGTTGACGTTCACTATCGCCCCGGCCTCTCCGTCGCCGATGCCGTCCGCGAGCAGCTCCGCAATCCTGCGGGCGACATCCTCTGCTTCCTGCCGGGCATGCGCGAGATCGAGCGAGCGGCTGCGGAGCTCGCGAACGCCGATGCGCTCGTTCTGCCGCTGCACGGCTCGCTCGACGTCGACGCGCAGGAGCGTGCGCTCGCGCCCGCGCCACGGCGCAAGGTCATCCTGGCGACGAATATCGCGGAGACGTCGCTGACGGTCGAGGGGATCACCGACGTCATCGACTCCGGCTTGCACAAGGTGCTGCGTTTCGATCTCGACACCGCGGTTGATCATCTCGTCGTCGAACGCATCGCCGCCGACTCTGCCGAGCAGCGCGCCGGACGTGCAGGGCGCACCCAAGCGGGACGCGCCATCCGGCTTTGGGATGCGCGCGACATCCTCCGTCCCCACCGCGAGCCCGACATCCACCGTGTCGACCTCGGCCCCTCGCTGCTCGACATTGTGGCCTGGGGCGGCGACCCGCGTGCGTTCGCATGGTTCGAGCGTCCGGATGAGGAGCGCATCGAGGCGGGGATGGATTTACTCACCGCCCTCGGCGCCATCGACAGCGGCCGCCTGACATCCGCAGGCATGACACTGCGCTCGCTGCCACTCCATCCACGCCTCGGCCGGATTCTCATCGACGCACATGGTGCGGACGAAGCGGTGACGCTCGTTGCGAAGCTCGGCGGCGGCGGGCCGTCCGAGGAGCGCGAGTTGGTCTCGATGGCACGCAAGCTCCTCGGCGACGACTACCGGCAGCACATCGACGACGCCACCCTGCGGCGCGCCCTCCTGGCCGGTTATCCCGATCGCGTGGCCCAGCGGCGCGAGCCGAAGTCGGCGCGAGTGCTGTTGTCGTCCGGCACCGGCGCAACGCTGGCTCGCGAGATCGACGACGGCAACGGCGAGTTCCTCGTCGTCCTCGACATCACCGGCGATCTCGTTCGCATGGCCCGCGTCGTCGAGCGCGAATGGCTATCCCCCACGCGGAAAGAAATCGTTCACGAGCTCGAAGGAAACCGCGTCCGCGCCATCGAGCGGAGCTGGTACGGCGCGATTTTGCTGCACGAGCAACACGTGGCGCCGCAGCAGGCCGAGGCGGAGAGGATTCTGGCGGAGCATGCGAAACCGGAGGAGATGCTCGTGCGGCGCGTCGCCTTCGCGCAACTCGACGTCGATTGGCCGTCGTTGATCGCCATCGCCGTCGTCGGGAAACGAAGTCTCGACCAGGTACAGATCGAGCTCCCCTTCCCGCTACGACGAAAGCTGGACGAGCTGGCGCCGCTGACGATCCCGCTACCGAGCGGCCGCAGCGCCCGACTGGAGTATCGCGACGACGGCTCCGTAGTCGCCTCGGCCAAACTGCAAGAGCTCTTCGGCCTCGCCGAGTCCCCCCGCCTCGGCCCCCGCCGCACCCCGATCACCTTCGCCCTCCTCTCCCCCGGCGGCCGCCCCGTCCAGATCACGCAAGACCTCCGCGGCTTCTGGAACGGCGCCTACCAGGAAGTACGCAAGGAACTACGCGGGCGGTACCCGAAACATCCCTGGCCCGAGGATCCGTGGACGGCGCCCGCGACGCATCGGACGAAGAGGCGGTAGCGAATTTCGACCTCCGCCCTGACAGCACTCGGGCGAGGACGCCCGAGTGCCCGCGGTCGAGACGACCGCACTCCTTACGACGAGCGCGGAGGAGTGTGGGCGTCTCGCCCGCGGCTATCGGGGCGTCCCGCCTCGGTGGTTGGGACCCGGCCTGATCGCTCCAAGAGTTTGAAGCGAGCTCTGAACCAACACCTACTTACGGCCGCTCGCCCGCACTCCCGATTCCTGCCCCCGTCTCGACCGGCAGCTTTTCGGCCAGCCAGCCCTTGATGCCTGCTGCCATTACCTTCACGTTGACATAGCCGAGGGAGTTGGCGCGGCGCGCGGCGTTGGGAGCTTTTCGGCACCAGGGGTTTGAGCAGTAAAAAACCAGGAGAGCGTTCTTGTCGGCCGGGAGGTCGGCTGTGTCGTAGGCGGCCGGATCGAGGTTCACCGCGCCGGGGACGCGAGCCTGCGTCCAGCTCTGCGGGGAGTTGACGTCGATCGCGGAGGCTTTCCCCTCCTGGAGCAGGAGATGGAGGTCGCGGGGTGAGATCGTATCCAGGCCCATGAGTCGCGCGATCATTTAGTTTTCTCCGGTTGTCGATGTCAGGCGCCGTGGGTCGTTTTCTTTCGCAGTGCTGCTCGCAGGATCAGATCGGAAGATAGCCAGAGCGGGATGAAGACTCCGATCAGCAGCCACGAGGAGATCTCGGGCGACGTCGTTCTCTTCAGCACAAGGGAGGAGACGATTGTGACAACTGCCCAGAGCAGGGCGTGAGCCAGGAGCAGCCCACGATCGGAGCTCGAAACGGGACCGTCGAGTTTCGCCGCAAGCTGGCAGGCGGTACCGAGAGCGGAGCGGTTCTTTGCGTATTCGGCCGTCAGCTCCGGGGTGGCTCCGAGGCGCGCGGTCGCGGCGCGAAAAGCCTCCTCGTCGGAGAGCCCCTCCGCGCGGGCGCGGTCGATCGCACAGTACAGGTGGTCACTGAGCTCCGCCATGCTGGCAGCCGGCTGGCAGCGTTCTCTGTGAACCGCCGCGCTCCAGGCGGCCACTTCGCGTTCTAGATCAAACATGGTGCCCCTTCCAGATGCTGCAGCATGCTGTGCAGCTTGTTCCAATGCTGACGTTGTGTCTCCAGCTCTTCCAGACCTGATCGGTCAAGGCGGTAGTACTTGCGCTTGCGCCCGTTGTCCGCCGTCCCCCAGTACGCCTCGACGAGCCGGCGTTTCTCGAGCCGGTGCAGAATCGGATAGAGCATGCCGTCCGCCCATTCCATCTCGCCCCCGGAGAGCTCCAGCACCTTTTGAATGATGGCGTAGCCGTAGCTGTCGCCCTGCTGCAGGATAGACAGGATGAGGGGAACCGCGGATGCGGCCACGAGATCTCTGGACGGTGTCATCGTTTGGCTCTTCTCCTGATGCCGACGCTTGTTTTATACATAGGACTGCTATGCATGCACTGAGTATACATAGAAAACCTATGTACGCAAGGGGCGAGACCCATCTCTGTCCTGTGGTTCAAAGAATTACCGCGCGCAGGACCCCCGCAGCCTCTCGCGGCACGACGCGCCGCAGTTGGACGCGCGGGGTGCCGTGCCAGGCGGCGCAGGCGTGGATCGCGCCGGCGATCTTCTCTGCCAGCGCGTCGTCGAGGGCGATGTCTTTTTCCATGTGGAGCGATTTCACCTCGAAGATACCGGCGACGCGATGGGCCTTCGCGTCGAGGCGGCCGACGAGCCGGTCGCCTACGAGGATCGGGAGGGTGAAGTAGCCGTAGCGCCGCTTCGGCGCCGGCGTGTAGCACTCGATGCGGTAGTCGAGACCGAAGAGCGCCAAGGCGCGCTTCCGGTCCCAGACGATCGGATCGAAGGGCGAGAGGAGGGTCGCATGCGAGGGACGGCGGCCGCGGCGGATGGCGGCCAGCGTCGGGCCATGGTCCCGATGGAGAAACGCGTCGCCGGCCACGCTCTCGATGCGCGCGGGAAGGAGCTCGCCGTCGCGGACGAGCGACTTGATCGCTGCCGCCGTCTCGGCGAGGCTCATTCGGTAGTAGTCCGCAGCCCAGCGCGCGGTGGCGACGCCGAGCGCGCGCACCGCGTAGGCGACAAGTGTACGGTGCGTTACCGCGGCGGATGGTAAGCGGGCGGCGTTCCATCCGGGGAGAACGCGCTGGCGCAGGTCGTACACCCGCTGGAAGCGCTCCCGCCGCGCGATCATCAGCTCACCGGCGCTGAAGAGATACTCGAGAGCGCGCTTCTCCGGCTTCCACCCCCACCAGCCGCCGCCCTTTCCGTCCGCGCGCGTAAAGTCGGCGGCGCGCACCGGGCCGTGCGCGCGGAGATGAGCGCGGATCTTCCGCACCGTCGCGCGGTTCTCCACCATCCACTCGTGCGAGTATTTCCACCCAAGCGAGCCGGTCTCGCGCATGCGGCGGCGGAAGAGCGGATAGTCTTCGATCGGTAAGAAGGACGCCTCGTGCGCCCAATACTCGAAGATCCTCCCCTCGGCCAGCAGCTCGTCGAGCCAGACCGGCTCGTACGCGCCGAGACGGCTCCAGAGAACGAGATACGGGCTGCGGGCGACGACGTGGATGGTGTCGATCTGGAGCACGCCCATGAGTCGGATCGCCGCGCGCACGCCATCCTTCGTGGCGACCTTCACCCCCGCCCGGTCGAGCCCCTGCGCCGCGAGGAGGAGCGCGCGGGCATCGGCGAGGGAGAGGTCATGCATGCGGACAATCTAACGTAGGACATGACCCCCGACGCCAGAGTTCCCCCACATCGTCAGTCGAAGCACAGCTTCTTAATCGGCGAAACTGATCTACGCGCCGTGGATCAAGGCCCGGCAGGACTAGCGCGAAGACGGGGTCCGGTGATCTTGGCCGGCGTGGAGCAGGGCTAAGCCGTGAGGATCTCGGGAAAAAGGGAAAGTGGGACGGTAGAATGGACCGTGCTTTCAACTGTCGAAACAACGAGAATTCGAGTGTCGCGTGCAACCGACGCGAAAAGAAAGTCCCGCCTCGGACAGTTCCTGACTCCTGCGAGCATCAGCCAGTTCATGGCCGGGCTGTTCACGAAGGCCCGAAGCGGTACGAGCAAACTCCTCGATGCCGGCGCCGGGATCGGATCTCTGTCAGGAGCCTTCCTCGAAAGATGCGCAGCGGGTGAGCTGCGGTTCGAAGGTGTGGAAGTGACCGCGTTCGAGCTGGATGAGGTACTTCACGAAGAACTGGAGAACACGCTTACGGGCTACGCGTCCCGCTTTCCGCTCCTTTTCAAGATCGAATCGGGAGACTTCATCGAAAAGGCAGTCTTTCAGATCACGCTCGGTAGGAAGGCGGGGTTCACGCACGCAATCCTGAACCCGCCGTACAAGAAGATGGACAGCAATTCGGTTCACCGCTTTTTGTTGCGAAAAGTGGGGATCGAGAGCGTCAATCTCTATACGGCATTCGTGGCGTTGTCGCTTGAAATGATGGCGCCTGGCGGAGAACTGGTAGCCATCATCCCGCGGAGCTTTTGCAACGGGCCGTACTACCGGCCGTTCCGTGAGTTCGTCCTTCAGCGCGCCGCCATTCGTCACATACACCTCTTCGACTCGAGGGACAGTGCCTTCAGCGACGACGACGTTCTTCAGGAAAACATCATCATTAAATTGGAGCGAGGTGGTCGGCAGGGTGACGTTACGATCACGACGTCCACGGACAACACTTTTGCGGACCTCGCTGAACACAAGCAACCGTTTAACCGGATCGTGTTTCCTGACGACGCCGATGGATTCATTCACGTCCCCACGTCGGCGGATGCGAGCACGCTGGACTTGTCACCCACGGTCCGGTACTCCCTTGAAGAGATCGGCGTCCAAGTATCTACCGGGCCGGTTGTGGATTTTCGGATGTTGGAGCATCTGCGCTCGATGCCGGGCGCGGGCACCGTTCCTCTGCTCTACCCCGTGCACTTCGAAGCGTTGAACATCACGTGGCCACGAACGGATCAGAAGAAGCCGAACGCGATCGCCAGAAACAGAGAAACCGAGAAATGGCTATTCAAGAACGGGTTTTACTGCGCAGTGAGACGCTTCTCATCGAAGGAAGAGAAACGCCGGATCACGACCGCGGTGATTGATCCAAATCTCTTTCCAGGCGTTGAAATGCTCGGATTGGAAAACCACCTGAACATTTTTCACGAGAACAAGAGTGGTCTTCCCGAGGAGATCGCTCGTGGTCTAGCCGTGTTTCTCAGCTCGACCGTAGTCGACGAATGGTTTCGGCGATTCAGCGGTCACACGCAAGTGAACGCGACGGATCTAAAGCTAATGAAGTATCCAAGCAGGAACGTACTTGGCCGGCTCGGCAAGAAAGCGAAGAAGATGATGTCGGATCAGCAAGAGATCGACGACCTCGTTCTCCGGATGGTGGGTGTGTGACGATAGCGAAGCGGATCGCGGAGGCACTGGAGATCTTGAAGGCGATTGGAATGCCGCGGGAGCAGCTGAACGACAGAACCGCGATCACACTTCTGGCTCTGCTCGGCTTGCGGCCGGAGAGGAAGTGGAGTGAAGCAACGAATCCAAGGATGGGCATCCGAGGAATTCTCGATTTCGCGCGAGAGCAGGTAGATAAGCAGTACGCCGAAAACTCCCGCGAGAGCGTCAGAAAACTGAGTGTGAAGCAACTTGTTGCCGCTGGCATCCTGATCCACAACCCCGACAACCCGGCCCGGAAGACAAACTCTCAGTACAACTGCTACCAGGTCTCCGAACCGGCGCTGCGGCTATTCAGACGGGTTGGCTCGCGAAGTTGGAAAAAAGAACTGTCTGGTTTTCTCGAGAAACAGGGGACACTGGCCGCTGAATATGCGCGAGTCAGGAACCTTGAGCGCGTTCCTGTCCGGACGAAGGAGGGTTCCAAAATCAGCCTGAGTCCGGGAGGCCACTCCAAACTGATCCGAGCGATCATCGAAGACTTCGCATCCTTCTACGTTCCGGGGGGAAACCTGATCTATGTAGGAGACACCGGAAAGAAGTGGGGTTACTTCGATGGCGAGCTACTGGCCTCACTCAATGTGAGCCTGGAGCAACACGGAAAGATGCCGGACGTAATCATCTACGACTCCGTCAGGAACTGGCTCGTACTCGTCGAGGCCGTTGCGAGCGTTGGCCCCGTTGACGGGATACGTCACTCCGAACTCTCGAACCTCTTCAAGTCCTCGACTGCGGGGCTGGTGTACGTGACTGCTTTCCCAGATCGGGGAAGCGTGTTCCGTAAGTTCCTAGACGTAGTCGCCTGGGAAACGGAAGTCTGGTGCGCAAGCGACCCGACGCATCTGATCCACTTCAACGGCGAGCGGTTCCTCGGCCCCTACGCTCCCTAAGGATCTGCGCCATCTGCGGATCAGCCTTTCCTCCTCCGCGGCCGCCCCAATTCGTTGCGCCGTTCGCGGTTGAGGCGCCGGACTTTCTCCGCGGCTGGGCTGTCCGGATCGGCGGCCTCGGGGGATTTCTTGAGGCGGTGGAAGCCGGCCACGAGGCTTCGCCCGCGTGCGGTCTCTTCCTTCTCTTCGCACTCCAGGAACATCTGCTTGAGCTCGCGCGCCTCCTCGATCACCGTCTGCATCATCAGGTCCTGCGCGATCGACTTTTCGATGATGCCGGCCATCACGTGCGACGGGATGCGGGGATCGATGTTGTGGATCTTTCCGGCGCGGAGCCGGGCCACTGTGCGGCGGAGGGCGGCGTGGCTCTGACCCGGCCGGAGCCAGGGGACTACCTCGCGCGCCTGCGAGAAGCGTCTGAACATCGGCTCGAGGCGTTTTCCGGACTCTTGTTGTTGAAATTCGGTGAAGGAAACGACCGGGCGCGTTTGCACGCGCCCGGTCTCACTCCCTCCCATCACGTTTACGACTTCGAACTGCCCGAGGTCTCGGGACCTTGGGCTGCCGCCGGGGTGACGGGTGCCTGAGACTGCGACGATTTGGGAGCCGGCGCCGCCTTCTTGCGGCGGGTGAAGCTCTTCAACCGTTTGATCTCCTGCACGTGCGGCACGAGGACGGCGTTGGCCGGATCACGCGCCAACTGCGCACCAATGGTGTAGGCCTGCCCGGCGATGAGGGCGATGCGCTGGCGGCGGATGAGGTTCGCGCCGGACACGCCGTTCAGCATGGTCCGGAGCTCATCTTCCACCGCCGTCCAGCGGTTCGCCTCGTCGCACAACAGACGCACGTCGTCGGCCGGCTGGCCGACCGCCTGCGCGACGTTGTCGAGCGCACCGATGACATTGATCGACGCCTGCACGATCGGATTGGAAGTCCGAACATGCTGGCGCAGCGCTTTTCGCTGCGCCGGCGTCAACGGCGCGACTTCGCCGATCAGCGCGCGTGTGGCGCGCAACTGATCGACCACGGCCTCGGGGGCCAGTGTGGGTGCCGGCTGCGGAAGGTCCGCAGCGGCAACCGGATTGGTTGTTTCCTGCTTGGTATTCATAGCGTTCTCCTCAAAATTGTTAAGGCCGGAGGGAACGACGAGCACTTGTGCACGAGTGCAGGCGGCCACCGGCTGGAAGAATCGGTGATGGTCGCCGCTCTTCCGGTTGATGTTCCCCGAAGTGCGCGCGCACTTCGAGAGCCCGCGGCAGGAGGAGCACCACTCAACTCCCGCAGGGATGAGACCAGTCGCACTTATCCAGCGCCGTCGTTCTCACCCGTTGGCCGCCAGGAGCGTGGGGCTCTCACGAGCGCCGGCTCCGTTCTCGATGAGCCGTTTGACCGGCCTAACGAGGCTGGGGAGAATAGCAGAGTATTGTGGGATGTCAAGTGTGTTTTTTTGGGGGGGGGTCGCGTTTTGAATTTCTGAGCGCAGTCCGTCGGACGCGTCGCGCGATCAAGCAGGAACGTACGTCAACCGAATCAAGTCATCGGCGATTAAGTCGCTGGCCACCAGGTGGAGCGGCGGCCGGGGGCCGGCGAAGAACGGCTTGCCACCACCAAGCACGACGGGGCGGAGGTAGAGTCGATACTGATCGATAAGACCGGCCTCGGTCAGGCTTTGCGCCAGGACTGGTCCGCCGACTTCAATCTCACCAGCCAGTTCAGCCTTCAGCCTGCGGATCACCGTCTCGAAGTCATCGGCGACAAGCGTGGCGTTGGGGCCAACTGGACTCGAGGGAACGCGACACGACCCACTTCGGCTTGCTCCGCCACACCGCGGCGAAGTCGCGATCCTCCGCGTCCCAATCAGGAAGATCTTCGTCCCAATAACGCATGATCTCGTACATTCGGCGACCGTAGATGACGCCCGCCAGGCTACGCACATGCTCGATGAAGTGACTGAAGGCCGCGGGTGCAGGCGGCCCAAGCTTCATGTGGTCGACGTAGCCATCGAGGGACTGGCTCAATCCGTAGACAAGTTTTGCCATGCTGCAAACCTCCCTCCACGTTCTTTCAGAATACCTTGAGCCGGCATTGCGCGGAGGTGTCACGCGGTTAGGTTGGTTATTGGCGTGCTCGGCGGAATATCGAGATCACGCCCCGCGGCGTCTTACGGCGCGCATCAGACGGCTTGACGCGTGCACCGGACGACTTACCGTGCGCACTCGATGACTTTCCGTGTACACCTGATGACTTTCCGTGCGCACCTGATGACTTTCCGTGCGCACCTGATGACTTTCCGTGCGCACCTGATGACTTTCCGCGCGCACCTGACGACTTTCCGCGCACACCCGACGACTTTCCGTGCACACCTGATGGCTTTCCGTGCGCACCTGATGGCTTTCGGTGCACACCTGACGACTTTCCGTGCACACCCGACGACTTTCGGCGCACACCCGATGATTGCTCGCGCACGCCAGACGACTTACCGTACAAGCCGGACGTTGCGCAGTGTAAGCCGGGGTGTTGCGCGGTGTAAGCAGGGCGTTGCGCAGCGTAAGCCGGGTGTTGCGCAGCGTAAGCAGGGCGTTGCGCAGTGTAAGCAGGGAGTTGCGCAGTGTAAGCAGCGAGTTGCGCAGTGTACGCAGGGCGTTGCGCAGGCCCGGCAGTAGGTTGCACAGGCCCGGCACGGTGCCGCACCGACTCAGCCGACCGTTGCACGGTGACGGCCGGACGATGCGCCATCGCCGAGGTCCTGCGGCGGGCAGAAGGCGGCGGGGACGCCGCCTGGCCAGCCGGCGGGACGCCAGCGTTCCGCCGGCACAAGGCGCGCGCTAGGTGGATGGAACGCTGGCGTCCTCGCCGGCTGGCTCGGCGGCGTCTCGCCGCCGTTGCCGCGCCGTGCGCACCCCTCAGATCCCCTTGATCACCGCGTCGATCGCGCCCCGATCCCCCGCCTCCATCGCCTTCTCAATCAACAGCGACTCGCGGTCGAGGCCGATGGCGGCGACGGCGAGGATGCGTGATCCGGCGTGGTAGGCGGCAAGGGCGCGGCGGTCGTCGAAGGAGCCGTGGATCGCGACCTTGTCGAAGCCTTCACCGTGGCCGACGTAGGCAATCGTCACGTCGTAGTGCGCGCTCCAGAAAAACGGCGGTGCCGTGTGCGGGGTGTTGCGCCCGAGGATGTTGCGGGCTGCGGTCTGGCCCTGGCGGCCGGCGGCGACCCAGTGCTCGACGCGGATCTTGTTTCCGGTGAACGGATCGGGATAGTGGGCCACGTCGCCGGCGGCGAAGATGCCGGGGGCGCTGCTCTGAAGAAACTCGTCGACGACGATGCCGTTGTCGACCGTCAGGCCGGCGGATTGTGCGAGCTGCGTTCTCGGGCGGACGCCGACACCGGCCACGATGAAGTCGGCGGCGATCGGTTCGCCCGTGGCGAGAATGACGCGGTCGCCTTCGAAGGTGGCCACGGTCGTGCCGAGGCGGAAGCGGACGCCGTGCTCCTCATGGAGGCGGCGGATGAAGCCACCGACCTCGACGCCCATCGTTTTCCCGAGCGGGACCTGGTCGGGCGCGACGACGGTGACTTCGACTTCGCGCGCGCGGAGCGACGCGGCAACCTCGAGGCCGATGAAGCTGGCGCCGAGGACCACTGCGCGTTTCCCCTTCACAGTGTTCGTTTCGGTAAGGGCGATGATGGTCCGGCTGTCGCGCAGCGTGCGCAGCACGTGAACGCGATTGGCGCCGGGAGGCGACAGACGCACAGGCTCGGAGCCGGTGGCGATGAGGATTGCGTCGAAGCTGCGCTTCGATCCGTCGTCGAGCGTGAGCGTTTTCGTCTTCGCATCGAGCTGCATGGCCCGCCGGCCGGTGAGAAGGTCGATGTTCTGCGCGCGATAAAAGTCGGTATCGCGCAGAGGCATCCACTCCTCGGGTGCGCTGCCAGCGAGATACTCCTTCGAGAGATTCGGCCGGTCGATCGGAACGGTCTCTTCCGCGCCGATCATGGTGATCGAGCCGGCGAATCCTTCGCGGCGCAGCGTCTCCGCGGCTGCGTTGCCGGCACAGCCAGCGCCGACGATGCCGACCGAGTTGACGGTTGTCTGTACCCGCGGGGACGGGGGAATGTCGCGCTTCGTGGTCACGAAGACGCGGCCGCCGCGTTGCTCGACGTTCCAGACCGCAATCGGATTCAATGCCGGCGAGCTCGGAGCGCCGGTTCGCAGATCGAAACAGGCGTGATGCCAGGGACAGCGGATCGACTCACCGGCCACGATCCCCTCGGCCAGCGGACCGTGATAGTGCGTACACTCGGCGCCGACGGCGAAAACTTCGTTCCCATGACGGACGAGCACCACCTTTTCGTCACCAACTTCGCCAGCAAGCATGCCGCCGTCGGCGATGTCGTCGATCGCAATGCCGGATGTCAGATCCATAGTCACTCCGTAAGCCGCAGGAACTCGGCGCGTGCCATCGGGTCGCTGCGCAACGTGCCCAGCATCGACGACGTCACCATCTCCGTAGTCTGTTGCCGCACTCCTCGGCATCCCATGCACAGGTGATGCGCACGGACGATGACACCAACTCCGCGGGCGTCGAGATGCTCTTCGATCGACTCGGCGATCTGCCGGGTGAGCCGCTCCTGAATCTGCAGACGGCGGGCGAAACAGTCGACCAGCCGGGCCAGCTTGCTGATGCCGACGACTTTCCCCGGCAGATACCCGACGCTCACCTCGCCATAGAACGGCAGCATGTGATGCTCGCAGGTGGAGTGAAAGCTGATGTTGCGCAGAACGACCATTTCGTCGCTCGTCTCGTCGAACGTGCGCGCGAGAATCTCGCCCGGATCGTCGCCGTAGCCGGACGTCATCTCCCGCCAGGCTTTGAGCACGCGTCCCGGCGTGTCCGCGAGGCCGTCTCGGGAGGGATCCTCGCCGATGAACCGGAGAATGGTGGTTACTGCCTCAGACGCAGCCAGATCGGTGGGGAACTCCAGCACTTCGTGGCGGTTAGCCTCATGCATCGAATGCCTCCTCGTGAATGGCAGCCCAACGATCCCACGAACGATTGTGTTTAGCAAGCAAATGCTTGCATAATTGGAGCTCCCTACCATCGAGCGCCTTCTCCCCCCGCGCTTTTTGCGGGGGGAGAAGGTGGCGAAGCCGGATGAGGGGGGATTACCGGCGCAAACCAATCAACCACGCCTCGCGCGAACTGACTGAAAACGCGGCAGATGCACTGATGTCGTGTTCCGGCAACGCCCCCTCATCCGGCTTCGCCACCTTCTCCCCCACTGAGAAGCGTGGGGGTGTACTGACCGGATACATCGAAGACATTGACCGGGGACATCGAGGACAACTCAAACGATGATGCATCCGGAGGATATTTGGATGCCTTGGAGGAGCCCG
>JADGNZ010000040.1 GCA_017883205.1 Thermoanaerobaculia bacterium
GCCGCACCCGTTTCCGCGAAGCCATCCTCTTTCACCTCGGTGGCCTCGATCTGTCTCCCAACCTTCCGTCTTCAATCCACTCGATTGCCTGAAGCGCCGGTTCTTTTGTGCGCCGATGAGCGTGGCCTCGCTCGAGAATGCTTTAAGACGGGTGAGCGCCCTCGCGCTCACTTCCGGCCTGCCGTTCACGTAGAGGGTCAGGGACATTCCGTCAAAGGTCGTGGCCACGTGGTACCACCGGCCGGTCTCGAGCACCGTGGTCGAGCGGATCGCCACCGATCCCACACCTCGGTCTCCCACATTGCGACCCGCGAGCAGGTGGCCCTTGACGATCGAGAGTGAGCCCTCGGAGAGCTTGCCGACGATGAAGCCGCCGGTGACGGAGCGCGGCTTGATCCACGCCTCGAGGGTGTACGGGGCGACCCCGCCCATGCTCAGGCCCGGGGCGGTGCCGCAATCGCAATAGGACTGCGTCCCGAAACGTGCGGTTGTGTTGCGCAACATAGGTCCTGTGGCTGGCCCTACGCGTGGTTCCCGATATTCGGCAAATGCAGTCATCGTTCTCTCCTCGTCGCCGCCGTTCGTTGAGGGCCAGGCGGTCAATGACAAGAGAGTGCGACGGGCCCGGACGTTTTTCCGTCGGGAGAGAGATCCCGGCTAACCAAAGGCCGAGGGTGTGACCCCGCAGCCTGACGCTTGGGCGAGGCCTGTTGGCTCTTGACGTCGATGGCGGCAATGGTCCAGAAGGCGTAGTGAGCGATCAGTCCCGCCGAGGGTGGCTCCAAGTCGTCCATCGACGCGAGCAACTGTTCGGACGTGCGACAGACGTTCCAGATGCGCACTTCGTAGATCAGTCCCTGGAAAAAGTTGGCGGGGTGTCCCTCGTCCTTTTGCGCGCCGATGAGCGTGGCCTCGTGCGGGGCGGCTGCGATGGGGATGACCGGCCTGACGCTCACTTCCAGCGCGCCGTTCACATACAGGCTCAGAGTGGTGCCGTCACACGTCGTGGCGACGTGGTACCACCGGCCCGCCTCGAGCACCGTCGTCGAGTGGATCGTCGCCGATCCCCAACCCCGGCCTCCCACGTTGCGTCCCGCGAGCACGTGGCCGTGGACGATCGACAGTGAGCCTTCGGCGAGTTTGCCCACGATGAAGCCCCCGCTGACGCCATCATGGACGGAGCCCGGCTTGATCCACGCCTCCAGAGTGTACGGAGCGAGGCCGCCCATGCTCAGGTCCGCGGCAGTGCCGCAGTCGTAATAGGACTGCGGACCCAGGGAGGCGCTGATGCCGCTCTGCAGAAGTTGTGTGGTTGACACCGGATGGCTTTCCCGAACGTCAGCGAATGCACTCATCGTTTTCTCCTCGTCGCTCTGGACCAGACGATCCATGAGAGGAGTGCGACGGGCGAAGATGTTTTTCCATTGCCGGAGCGTTTGGTGGATTTGATGGACCGCCCGCGAGACACTCGCGCCTGGAGTCTGGGCGGCAGGAGTGCCTTGCGGGTGTCGGGTGTCGGGGGTCGGGAGTCGGAGAAGGAACGATCTGAATGTCCCGACCCCCGACAACCAACAACCAAGGCCCTGGACGCGTTGATGGCGGCGTTTCCAGAACGGCGATTCGGGCCAGCGCTGCTTCAGGTCAACCAAAGCATCGGGCGACGACGGTGCGCGGTGGCGATGCCGGGAATCGTTTCTCCGTATCGGCACATCGCTTCCTCACGGAACCGCACACGCTCCTCCGATTTAAGCCTTTAACACGTCACGTCGCCGTCCGTCGCAACCTTAAGTTCGATCGGTATCTCATGAAAAGCGAGATCTGTCTCACCGGCGGCCGTCTGCGCTATCCGGCTTCTCAGCCGGGATGGCGGCTGAATTCACCAGCGCCCTCAGCGCAACCCTCGATCCCTGCGCCAGCCACGGCTTTCTCGCCGCCGGCGAGGCGGCACTGGCGTTTGATCCACTCTCTTCGCAAGGCATCCTCAACGTGCGTCAGGAATCGTCTGCCTGGCGAATTCTAACTAACTAACTAACTAACTAACTAACTAACTAACTAACTAACTAACTAACTAACTAACTAACTAACTAACAGCCTTTCTCAAGGCAGGCGTGAGGAAGACGCTGCTCGCGCTCTTGAAATCATCGAGCTCGTAGCTCTCGTTGAATGGAAGGATTATATCGGCACCTTTTCTAAAGGAGAGCGCTCCAGCCTCGAACAAGACGGATGGCAGCATCGTCGACGACCGCCGCTGCATCCACGGTATGTTTGAGAGCGCCTGCATATCTTTGTCGCTGATAACGAGATTTCTAATGTGTTCCTCGAAATCGCGAGAGCCGAACTCTTTTGCAGCAGTGGTTTTGAATATCGTCTTCACGACGCTGCCTAGCTCCGGATAGCTTTCGAAATGGGCTCGTTCCATTTCGGAAAACGCGTCGCGAGAGGTTTTCGCTGAGACACTGTTTATGTGAGTCGACGTGATTTGTGTATCTTTGTTGGCGGCCAACGCCAAATCCAGCCACCGAAGAAGGTCTCTCGGGCCGTTGCGGAGGTTTGGGAGCATCTCTTCGATCATCATCTGCTTGCCGTCTGACGGTTTCTTGGCCTTGAAAAGATCTTCGACCCGTAATGACGTCGCGGACAGCCGTCGCTCCACCATGCCGATGAGCTCCGCGTTGGTCCAGGTCAGTCGTACCATGTGGTCGGGATATTTCGAAAAATCCTCGACCGCCAAGGCAACCGGATGGTAAACGTGAGTCTTCATGAAAATCACTACCTTGAAGTTCTTTATCGCTCGCCGCAATCCGATCGCCGCAAGGCACAGCCCGCCCAGCATGTGAGTGTCGAGATCCCTAGTTGCCGAAAACACGTGTTCCGGATCGTCAATGACGATGCGGACGACCACGCCCGCATCGCAGATGGCTTTCAAGGCTGCGCGCGCTTCGTCGATGTCCTTCCGCGGGAGGAGTCCAACCGATGTCTGCGATTCCGCTACTTGAATGGTGAAACCACACCCTAAGATGCTTCCGCCCAATCCTCGTACCCGCCCTGCAGCACGCTTGACGGTGTCAAGATACGAAGCGACCTGTTTCTTCGCCGTAGCGATCATGGCCGCGGTCGCGCCCTGCTTCTTCACGCGGTCCGCTGCGTCCGCGATTGCCCGAAGTGCTTCAAGCACTAGGTCGTGCTCGAACTGTTTGCGGGCGGCCGCATAATTGAGATTGCGTGACGGGAGCGCGAATTCGTACGTGTCGGGGTTCAGCGCGATAATCACATCCGGCGCGTCGAACTCGGTTAGATATCTGTAGGCGCTGCTCTTGCCAGCTCCCTTCAAGCCGACAGCGACTGCGGCATCTGACGACATGGATGCCAACTTTGTCAGCGTGGCGGTCGGCATCACATAGGCCTTTAGATTCTGGTCGCGATCACCTGCGAGTTCCCGGCACGACTCATGGAATTCACTGATACTCATGAGGCCCCTAGAATCGGACGACGGTAGGCGTCACGATCAACCGGCGTGACGTAACTGAAAGAGCCTTTGGCTTCAAGAGAGCTACGACCCGCAGGGATAAACGCAGGTCACCTAAACTGAGGGGGGTGCGCGTTGCCTGCCGGATGTTTGCGAGCGTGGGCAACGAGGCGGGGGTGTTGGTAAGCAGTGTGACAATCGCCTTTTCGATTTCGGGAACGGAAGCACCATTCTCCGCCAGGTAATTCAGAACGGAATCGGCGAGCCACTGTTGGAAATTGGTGAGAGATCGAACATCGGCCTTCGTCCGCGTACTTTCGAATGAACCGTCGAGAAGCCCGATGTCGCGTGCAAATATCGCGTATCGAGCAATGGTGGGTGACGCCGAATACTCTGTTCTGCCTCCGCGCTCGTAGCTGAATTCAGACGTCTTTTCGTCTCTCAAGAAGCGTCCCAGCGCCATCGCGGTTGGATACTTCTGAGAATTGGCCGCTTCGACGATCCGGTGCAGTTTCTGGTCGATACTTCGACGATTGCTCTTCGACGCAGTTGCCATATGCCATCCAAGTTTTATCTCTGTACGGATCGACGATCGAACTTCGCGCAGGACCCCATTGTGGACAGATTGCTGTCAGAAAATATAGGTACGCGCGAGCTGGTTGTCAATAGCGCGAGAATATAGACACGATTTCAGGGGACCGACAGGCAGACCTTCCGGATTTGGGTGATCGTAGATCGCTCACATCATTGAGCAGGTCAGCGCGTGCGCTTTCTGTCTCCTTTTCACAAGGGCCGCATCGAAGACGATCCCTTCTCCTAAACGTCAGAAACAGACGACCCGTGCGGATGATTGGCAGCCATTTCAACATGTGAGCCCCGACGACTGACGGTGCCCACGGGCTGAGGTGAGGACGAAAAGACCGGCGGCCATAGCGAAACGGGGCCCGCTGTGCATATCTAAATGAACGAGTCGGGATCTTTCCCGCACCCCTGAGCCGGCGCTGTTTCCGCGGTCGGCGCGCTCGTTGTTCCTCGTACGTAGGCTGTCGCGCCTTCGACAACTTCCCGCGACTCGTGCACTCCTTGGAGGCGAGGTGAAGGGCTGCCGCGTGTCTGAGATCGCGAAGGTAATTGAATTTGTCGGCCAAACGGCGATGCCTGATCATGCACAGATCGGGCGAGGACCGGCGGGTAGTCAGAGAACACCCGACAACGAGATGCCGAACACTTCCCAAAGCCGGATGGTGAACGCCTGTGGACTGACTTGGTATGTTCGCGCTACAGCCTTGATCGTATCTTCGCTCTCGAAGTCAAATCGAAGGCGCTGCACCTCAACGTCGCGAAGGAGTAGCTCCTTCGGCATCAGGAGCGCGGCGGCGAAGTAGTTAGCTTCGACCTCTTTTCGATACACACCGAGGGAAGCGTCGCCGTCGCGGCGACCGACCAGCGCATATCCCTCGTGAACGTGGAAGCTATCGTCGTTATGCAGAACGAGATGCGCAATCTCATGCGCGATCGTGAAGCGCCGACGCGTCTTCGAATGTAGCGAGTTCACACCGATAATCGCGCCTTGCGGCGAGCGCCACACCATACCTGACACTTCGACGTCCGCCGGTTCTTGGCGGATCTCGGCGCCGACAAAGGCAGCGACCTTTTCGACTGCTACCGGCGGTCCGCCGGGGACGTTGCGCCAAAGGTCGGTAGCCTTCTGCTCAAGCGATTCCCTTTTTCCACGATTCATCACGCGCCTCGCAGCACGCGCGCCTTGAACAACTCGCGTGCATCTGGAACTACGTCTGCCGTGGTGGTCGACTGTTCGGGGAGAAGGTCCATCAATGATACGCCTAATTCTTCTGCGAGTTGTACCGCGACATGCAGTTGCAGCGCATGCCGTCCGCCTTCGATATTGGAGATCGATTCGCGCGAGAGGTCCAACTTCGCCGCGATGTCTTTCTGCCCTCGTCCTTTTTCCTTGCGGACGGCCTGAATCCGTGCGCCGACGGCGCAGTAAAAGTCATGTCGAGTCATCGCCACGCGCCCTAGAATATCGCAGATGTGAAGTTAGGTAAACGTTTTTGTGATGCGAAGACGCTTCCATTGTCGCGTTGGGAGGCGTAAGCTTTTCAGATGCTGAAAAACAAAAAGCCGGAGCTGGCACTCCGGCTCGTTGTTAACTTTGGCTGCGGACTGCAGGCCTTGGGACGAGGTAGAACGGTATGGTAATTGGCTCACCGAACGTTCGTCAATCCCGGCCCTGTATTTGCCGCGCCTGTGATTCGGGAGGGCGTGCGATGACATCTCCTGCCTAAAAGAGCCTCCCCCGGGCTCAGTCTCCCTGCTGCCGCGTCTCGATCCGCAGCTTCACCTCACCGCTCGGTTCATGGCGTGCTCCTTCTCCTGCCGTCGTCACGCTCCGCGTGACAATGATCGCCCGACGTGTGGCCGCCGTCGGCGAGAGGCTGAAAAAAAGGATTGAATTGCCATGTCTTGGAATCAGAAACGCAGCACCGAACGCGTCGAGCGCGACCTCGACAACCTTCCCGAAATCGAAGTGAAAAAACTCGAACGCGACGCCGATCTGGAGTCGCTGCTATCGCCCTCCGTCTGCCGCGAAATCTACGGCGCGCATGCGTACATCGATGTAGCCAACTTCTCGTCGATCACGGCGCTCGGCGACACGGAGGACTCTCTCAAAGCGCTCGTGAAAGCACTTCACATCTACCAGCGTGGTCTCGCGTGGATCGTCGAGACCGTTTTCGATGGAGTGCGCGTGCACTTCCAGGGTGCCCGGCTGCACCTGCTGTTCTACCGTCCTGTTGACGACGCAGCGGCGATCACCGCGAAAGCAGTTCTTCTCTCGCTCACCGTGCGCGACTTCGTTCGGTACGTTTTTAACCCGGCATTCCCCGAATTCGTGAACCTCGCCGTGTGCGCGGGCATCGACGTCGGTGACGTCATCGGAACTCAGAACGGGATGAGGGGCGATCGGGAGTTGCTCTTCGTCGGCGCCGCCGCAAACGAAGCCGCGAAGATTCTCGACTCAGGACTGCGACTTACATCGCGTGTGTACGAGCAGCTCTCGGCTCAGTTGCAGGGCTATTGCGAGCTCGCAGATGCCGACCGAGGCATTTATCGCCTCACAGGGGTTGGTAAAGGTGATCTCGATAATCTTCTTGAGGATCACGACATTGCATGGAATCGGAAGACGGCCGAGGACCGAGTAGCGGCGGATATCGAGCAGTTCGAGATCAACGAGATAACCTTCAGTTCGGCCATCGAGCCGATTGACTTCGAGACGCTGAGCATCAAGAGGAACAAGAAGGCGCTCGCCGCCTCACTCTACGCTGACGTCACCGGCTTCACCGCCTACGTCGCTGCCGCGCAAACCGAGGAAGCGAAGCTAAAAGCGCTGGAGGCGTTTCACGTGATGCGGAGCGAGTTCACGCGAGTCGCGACCCATGACATGGAAGGCGTCCGCGTACAGTTCCAAGGCGACCGAATGCAGGTTCTCGTCCATTTGCCTGATGGAAACGCCCAAGAGATCGCTCGCAACGCCACCGATCTCGCGATCTGGCTGCAATCGGCGATGGAGATGGTGGTACGGAAGGTCGTGCCCGGCACTGAATCGCTTCACATCGCTGTCGGTGTTGCAATCGGCGAGATCGTAGCAACGAAGCTCGGCGCGCGGGGCCAGCGGGATCGAATAGTCATCGGAACTTCGGTTCTCGAAGCGGCTGGGAACGAGGAGCGCACAGAGGCGAGGCAGATCGGAATCTCGAAAGCGATCTACGATCAACTGTTGGACGATGTGCAGCCGCACTTTGCGTGGTCGCCGGCAGCCAAGTGCTACGTCGCTTCCGACCTGACTGTAACGACGCAGGAGCGGAAGAAAGAGGCCGCGAAATATGCGAACGTTGGAGCGGCTCTCTCGGTTAGCTCGACAGGATCGACCTTTCGCGTGACGCGTGAGGAGGTGCGTGGTGCGACATCTGTTGTTCCCACGAAATCGTTCGGTTACTAGGCGGACGCCTTGGTACAAGCGGAATCCGGAGCGCTTTGCGCTCGAACAGCAGATCGTGAGGGAGCACTTCAGCCCCCTCACGATCCGCGTCGACGAGGAGCGCGAACTGGTTCTCATCGAGGGACCGGTTGTCTTCGATTTTGATGCCGGCACCGATGGCACAACCGTACGAGTGACGCTTGCGCGAAACCATCCCGAAGCGGCGCCAATCGCCGAAGATGTTGATGCACGCTTTCCGAAGACTGCACAATTTCACCAATACAGCGACGCCAAGACCGAGTGTCTGTGGTTCGATGTCGAATCGCCGTGGACCGGTGGCGAAGATGCGCTTCGGCTTTACCTCGCGCAACTCGTCTTGCACATCCATCGTCAACTGATTTGTGAAGCAGACCCGGCGCGGCGGTGGCCGGGGCCGGAGCGGCCACACACTCCAAGTTCAGCGTATCGCGAAATCTTCACCGAACGATTTCCAGACCCTGACCTTGCCGGGAACGTTTCGCGGCGCTGGACGAGCGGTGTACGAACGGGTCGGAATGAGCCATGCGTTTGTGGCAGCGGACGCAAGTTCAAGCGCTGTCACAGGGAAGATATCGAGAGCTTCGAGCGCCAGTGCGGCATCGCCGCGCTGAGGGAGGCGTTCAAGCCGGTCGCGAACGCGGATGGAGGTGCAGCATGAGTATGCCGTTCGACGAAGGGCCGAAACTCGCGGCGCGCACTCAATTCCTGGAATCAAGCTTGGCGCGCCAGCTCGGCTGGATCGCTGCGGCGGACGCCAAGACGGGTGTCATCTTCGCGGTCGCTATCGCGATGGTCGGTTTCGTCGCCGCGACGGCACCAAAATATGGAAGCTGGACTTCGTGGGGCGTCGCTTGCGGCCTCGTTGCCGCCTTCCTACTCGTCGCCAGTCTCAGTGCCTTGACGATGGCGATCATCCCTCGCGACAACGGACCGTCGCTGTCACTTGTGTTCTTCGGAGGAGTCGCAGGTCAGAACCTCGACGAGTACCGCCGCGCCCTGATGAAATTTGACGACGAAGCCCTCGCTGAGGATCTCATCCAGCAGACCCACGCCAACGCGACGATTGCGGCCCGCAAGTACCGCTGGATCAAGTACGCGACTTGGCTTCTGTACGTCAGCGTGGTGCCGTGGATCGCGGCGATCTTCCTTTTGTTCCGAGATAAACAGTAATCGTAATCGTGGCGCTGTTTTACGGAAGTCACGATGTCGCGTTCGCGTGTGTAATACGTGTGTTCACCCGGAATTTCGAGGGGCCAGACAATGGCTGAGATGCTTGGTTTCGAAGCATCGATGCTGTCCTTGGAATCATCGACGGTGTGGTTCGAACCATCGTTACCGTGTTCCGCACCAGCGATGCTGTCTTTCGCACCCTCGGCGCGGTGTTTCGCACTCGCGATGATGTGTTCTGCACCGACGATAATGTCTGTTGCACCCGCGATGCTGCATGCCGCACCCACGATGATGTGTTTCGCACCCCCGATACTGCGGTCTGCACCGGCGACGCTGCTGTTTCCACCGACGATGATGCGTTCTGCACCCTCGATGCTGTGTTTTGCACCGACGACGGTTCGTTTTGATCCGTCGACGGCTCGTTTTGAACCAACGACGGTACGTTTTGAGCCATCGATGGCTCGTTTTGAACCATCGACGATACGTTTTGAACCAACGACGGTACGTTTTGAACCAACGATGGCTCGTTTTGATCCAACGACGGTACGTTTTGAACCAACGATGGCTCGTTTTGAACCAACGACGGTACGTTTTGATCCAACGACGGCTCGTTTTGATCCAACGACGGTGCTTTTTGATCCAACGATGGTACGTTTTGATCCATCGACGGTGCTTTTCGGCCGTCGACGGTGCTTTTTGAACCAACGACGGTTCTTTTCGGCCACGCACGGCTCTTTTCGGCCATCAACGGTTCTTTTCGGCCAACGGCGGTTCTTTTCGGCCATCAACGGTTCTTTTCGGCCACCGACGCTCTGTTCCGAGGAGTCGGCGATGCCTCCTGGGTGGTGGTCTAGCGAAAGGCAGGCATGATTGCTGCTTCAATGCCGGCGAAGAATCGTTGTAACGGCGCCGAGGATCTGCATCGTCTTCTCCTCGGTGATGAGGGCCAGCCCTCGCGCGAGGAGAGCGCGGTCGCCGAGTTTTGCCCACCAGTGGCCGATGAAGGCCCGGCCTTCGGGCAGGACGATCACAGTCTCAGCCGTGGCCGCTTGGCTCGGGTCCCGGCGCTCCACCATGAGCAGATCACTGCCTCGATGTCCATCTCGGGATGCCGGCGCGCGCGCGGAAAACGATTTCGCCAACATCGATCTTGCTCGTGGGAACGACGAGCCGTTCGCGGGTCGAGGTTTTGTTGAGTGGTACGCCTTGCGACAGATCTCCGGCCAGGTTGACGAACGTCGTTTGGCCCTCAGGGATCTTCCGTTTCTTCGCCATGCCTCAGCACTCCTCACGGTCTGGAAACTCGAATGCTTCGCGGAATGCCGGGTCGCTGCAGAGCCGCTGCACCCTGTCCATGTCCATGAAGAGGTCGAGCAGCCGCGCGACGTAGGACTCGACCGTGAGCGTCGCGCTTTCGGGAGAGTCCGCGCGCATCCCGGCGACGATGTGCTCGAGCGCGATCAGCAGGTACGCAGGGATACGCCAGTGCACGAGCGACACGCGGAGCAGCTTCGGAAATCCTTCGATCGTGCCCACGGCCGCATCGAGATCGGCGGGCGTCCATGTCCGCTGCACGAGCGCGGCAACCTCCGTCCATGGGATAGGGTCGCCCGCGACAGCGCGCTCCGGATTCTCGATCTGGGTGAGCAGCCACGACGGATCGGCGCGCACGATCAGTGCGGCGTCACGGAAGCTCACGGGTAGACGTTCGCGAAAGAACTGCCGCACTCGCGCCACGGCGAGGTCGTCGAGAGGCACGCCCTCACATTGAAGGAGAGCGGAAATGTGCGGGCAGTCCTACCTCACGCGAAAGCAGTCGCCAATAGGTTGCGCGCAACCGGGGCGTTGTCGATCGGTTCGAACCATGGGTGCTGGTTTTTGAAGCATCGATGGCCGGCCGAGATCCTTCTACTCGACCTCTCCGCCGCAAGCCGTGGCCACCTCGTCGAGATCTCCGTTCTGCGCCAGCTCCGCACCCTCGGCGACCTCCTCGCCCACGCGCAAGAGCGATAGAATCCTGCTTGGTCCGGACTCATGGGAGAGAAACGACGACATCTTCGTTCCCAGCATTGAGACCTCGCTCGTAAACCGTACCCCCCACACCGACTCTAAGCTTGTATGAGCCGGGCGCGAGCCTTCCCAGAACCAAGCTGCCGTTTGCAGTTGGAAGACGCATGCCGACGCCGGCACCGCTCAGGTAGGCGGCAATGTCAACACCCGATTCGGAAAAGACGTTCAGAAAATCAAGAGGTTTTGCACTGCACTCCGGCGAACTGCACACAAGACGGACACGGGCTCCCGGCGTAAGCATTCGCGAATACGCGGCGGGTGTGTCGCCATTGACGGTGGTAGCCTGCGAGGCACCGGCACCGTAGTATGCATCGGACCAGACGGCGAAATACTGGCCGGCGGGAAGGTCGTCAAATTCGCGAACGCCACCGGAATCCGTCGGCAACGAGCGCACCATGAGGCCCGCGCCATCCAGCAATGTAACCGGAACATATTCGGCCGCCGAACCTCCGCTCCGCGTGAGCGTCACCATCAGTGACCCTGAAGTTCCTGGCGTCAGCGCAATTCGCATCGGCGTCGCAGGTGATCCTTCTACAATGCCGATACCCGGAATGCTTCGGGCGCGGTACCCCGCTGCCCGCGTCAGGATCGCGTAGCTTCCGCTTTCCAGGTCTGTAAATTCGAATCCCCCGCCTTCGGTTGAGGTGGCGCTTGCCGCGGACTCTCCATTTTGCGTGATCAACTTCAGCTGAACGCCGGCGACGGTCGCGCCGTCCTGGTCAACCACAAGTCCATCGAGATTCGTGCCCCCTAAGTCGACAGTCGCGTTGTACTCGGCTGTATCGGGTACCGTGAGTTGCCGTTCCCACACATGTCCGTCCTCGCTGCGATACGTCGCTGTCATCACGCCGGGCATTGCATGGTCGGAGGCGAATTCGCCGGAACCGCTGACGTCGAGCAACATCATCGAACCAGATGCACCAAATGCCATGACGGTTCCCGAGGCAATCCCACCGCCATGTAGAATGATTTTCCCTTGCCGTTCGGATGGGTCGAGCTGTTCTACGATTGAAAGAGTTCCGCCTGAAACCGGCTTTCCACCGTGACGAATCACGCCCGTCACGCGCACCGCGGGAATCTCCAAGTCGAGTGTTTTCTGGCGTTCCCCATCGCTGATTTCGAAGGGCTGCGAGAGGAGAAGACGATCCGATGAAACACGGACGATATAACGACCCGCAGGCAGACGAACTCCCCCGAAGTTACCGTTATTGGCACTCGTCGTTTCTTTTAATGGCGTCGCGCTCTCGGCCGCCTCGTCGAAAAAACGCACTTGCAGTGACGGTTGTGCCACGCCGGCCCGGCTTACGACTTGTCCGCTCACATCTATTCCATCACCGATAGCGATTTGACCAAATTGCCGGATCTCCTCGGCGCTTAGAGAAAGTGGCTTGAACCACATGGGATACGCCGAGGTCTGAACGCGCAGCAAATACGAACCTTCGGTCGCACCGCTTACGATGAACTCGCCGTCGGCGTTCGTGATCGCCCGGATGGCTTTTCGATATCGCAGCTCGCGGAATTCCGAGACGCCGGACGGCTGGAGCTCGACAGTGGCGCCAGCAACCGGCGCTGCGGTCTTCGCGTCGATCAGAGTGCCAGCGGCGCCACTTCCTGTGCGTATGAGAACTCGTCCGAGATCGGCGTAAGTCCGCGGCGGAACATACACGTCCGCGACTCTTTGCGGCTCGAAGTTCTCAGCATCAAACCGAAATGAATAAGTGCCTGGTGCCGGCAAGTCCATGCGAAACCTGCCCTTGTCGATCGTCACTTGTGCCGGAGTAGCTTGAGTCGCTCCGTCGGCAGATCTAGTTTCGATCCACATCGTGAGATGCTCCAGCGGCTCCCGGCCGGCGAAATCAACAAGCCCTGAAACACCCTCGCCGCGGTAGAGCCGGACTTCGATGTTCCCGGCATCCTTTTGCGTCAGCGCATCGATTCGGCGTGTATGAAAGCCGGCCGCGCTGATGTTGAAGGATGCCGGTAGAGCTCGAGCAACGATTTCGAACCGGCCCGACTCTCGGCTTTCGCTCGTTGGCGACGGCGCATTGCCACGCTCTTCGACTCGCGCGCCCCCGACAGGTAAGCCTTTTTCGTCAATGACTTGCCCGCGCACGACGGCCCCGGGTTGAAGTCGAGCCTCGAGGACCTCGCCGGGTTTTCGCTGTGCCGTCCATGGAAGGAAGCCGTCCACGTCGAGGCGCACAGAAACCTCAGACGCGGGCAGGCCACCGATGGTGAAGTCGCCGTTCTCATTTACAGCACCGTCGCGTTCGAAGCGGAAGGTCTGTTTTCTATTCGTCAAGTCGATCGCCGCGGTGGCATGCACTGTTGCTTGCTTCATTACCTCCGGCGTTAGGTGCCGGGGCGATGCGATATGACCCCTTACGGACAATCCCGATCGCAGGACCACCTGCTTCAAGGGACTGCCATCGAGCTCTTGGAGCAGCGGCTCGAATTGCCGCGCATCAACCGTGACGAGCGCACCGGCGAGTCTCGGAACTGAACAGTTTGCCCATCCCTTTTCCGAAGTTCTGGCTTCGCATAGCGGAACCAGGCGACTCGCTAAATCGTTCGGCCCGGAAGGAGGCATCCAGACACGTACGACGGCATTCGCGACTGCATGATCGGTCGCGTCGAGTACCCGGAGGCCCGAGGGGGGCGCGGCTGGGTGAATGCTGAAGAGGAGGGCTAACGCGATTGAGACGGCAGGCAGCATTCGAACGTCCTCCTATCTTTTCGCAGCCAAGGCGCGCGCCTTTGCCCAACGCACTTCTTCGCCGAGGTTAGCAGCCTGAATAAGGTTCGGCGGAACTGTCTTCAACAGCAGGAGCCGGCCGCCGCGATCCCATGCTTCGATACGGGGAAGCGGAGTCAGAGTAAGCTGCTGCTGGTAAGACGGCCGGTCCAGGTGCACGACTGACCCGGGCCATGCGACATCGAGCTTCTGCGCGACGTTGTCAGCGCCATCAGGCAAAACCAGCACCAGTTGAATATCCGGGCTGTCAATGGATGCTTGTGAAAGGGAGCGCAAAGCCGGCAGCTCACAAGGAACGCAGCCACTGACCTGAGGCCAGTACATCACTACCATCGATGCGCCAGACCATCGACTTTGGTTCAGAGCAAGATCGCGGCAAGACGGAAAAACTCCAGCGCGTGCGTCCGGCGCGCTCCCTTGACATGCTCCGGACAAGAGCATTAGAAACGTGCCTGAGACAAGGCAAATCAGCGGGCGCATAGCTCTTTGGGAGATTCCACGCTGCCGCCGGCGGCGTGTAGCGCGTTCAAGGCAGTGACCGGCACGAGAATGACATTGCCGGGTGCAAAACGCTCGTCTGCGAGGAACGGCCCCTTCTCCACGATGGCGAGCCACTTGTTTCCCGCAGCCACCTCCACGTGCTCCGAGGACGTCGGCAGATTGAGAATCGCAACGGTCTTTTGCTGCAGGGGATCGTATTCCGCGAGCAGCCACCTCCGCCGCCCGGCCGCTACGTCGCGAAGCAGCACGTAGAGGCGGTCGCCTGCCACAAGTAATCCGGAGACGCTCTTTGTCCGTGCCAATGCCGCGTACAGGATCGCCATCGAACTTCGGCCATGACTCTCCGGCAGAGGTGGTAGGCGACCGAAACCGGGGGGCAGTCCCTGCAGAAGTCGCAGTCGCCGTCCGTCGACCTCGAAGACTCCGTAGGAAGGCTCAAATGCCAAGAAGTACGTGCGCTGACCGGCCCTCACCACGTAATCGCTTTCGAGAAGATATGGCTCCCTTGCCGCGCCGCCTGGCATCTCCTTGAGGAATTCGAACTTCAGCGGATCGCCCCAGGAAACTCTGAAAAGACCAGTCTTCCACGGCGCGTTCGGTGCGCGAAGATCGCCGTAGGCAACGAGGCCGCCCTCGGTTGGAGCCCAGTTAAAAGGAGCGGCATCCCATGCGAGGGGAGGGTCTCCGCCAATATTGAACGCCCGGGTTGGCGCCAGAGCTTGGTTGAGAAGGACGAATCGACTCCCTCCGTCCATGATCACGTAGCCGGAGGGAGTCGAAACGATTGCGTTCGGCCTCGAAAAATCGAGTTGGTCCTGGCCAGGCCTGATGATGGACCGTTCACGGTCACCCGAGAGCGAGTAGGATTCGATCTCCCCCGCCACAACGTCGACGAGAAGAAGGTGGTCGCCTGAAGCGTTCCACGCCGGTCTGTTGAAGATGCGCGGCGCCGGATTGAATTTTATGGTCCGGCACTGGTTAGCGTACGCGGACACCGCGATCGACAGCACAGCTGCGAATGACGCGATTGTCCGCATACGCATACCAATTTCAAGGCGAACCGCGACCATCAATTCGCGCAGGCAGTGCAGCTTGAGCAGTCCGCCGCGCTTCCGCAGCACGTCATTGCGGACGCATTCCATGTACCGCTGCGACACGTGCCACAAGGTGGATCTGTGCAGCCTACGGCATTTGCGGTTCCAACGATTCCCGACGTGACCGGAATGGCCAGCGCGAGGAACGCAATGAGCCCAAGGAGCCGTTTTACGGTTCGAATTCTACGCATTCTATCCTCCCTTAAGGTGTCCGCCTAACTTAGTGCCGCGTGCGGCTATTGTCAATAGAGAATTCCATCACGCCGATTTTCGCCTTCCTCGATACGATTGCCGCATAAAGCTCGCCGAGCGAACTCTCTTTGCGACTCTCATCGGTCCCTTCTGCAATGCAAAACCGGTCTTTCGTCCGCCTGGTCGATCGTTTCGCGAACACGCGGAGACCAAAGGTGTGACCCCTTCCATGTCCCGCTCGGGAGAGTCCGCGCGCATCGCGGCGACGATGTGCTCCAGCGCGATCAGCAGGTACGCAGGGAGACGCCAGTGCACGAGCGACACGCGGAGCAGCCTCGGAAATCCTTCGATCGTGCCCGCGGCCGCATCGAGATCGGCGGGCGTCCATGTCCGCTGGACGATCGCGGCAACCTCCGGCCATGGGATTGCGCCGCCGGCGACAGCGCGCTCCGGATTCTCGATTTGTGTGAGCACCCACGCCGGGTCGGAGCGCGTGATCAGCGCTGCGTCACGGAGGCTCACAGCTACACGTTCGCAAAAGAACTGCCGCACTCGCGCCACGGCGAGGTCGTCGAGAGACACGCCCACATTGAAGGAGAGCGGAAATGTGTTTGCAGTCCTACCTCACGGGAAAGCAGTCGCCAATAGGTTGCGCGCAACCGGCTGCGGCTTTGCCGACTTGCGGCTATCGGCGCTCGGTCTTGAAGCATCGGTGGACGGGCGAGATCAGTTCACGCGCTGAGCGATCGGTGTCCGCTTTCGCGATTCCAGCGCCAATCTCCCGGGAGAAAGAGGCAACTGCTACTTCCGCCGCATCTCGCCGGGCCGAGCGCGACGCGCCGGCGTCCGCGTCGATCTGCACGGGCGGACGTACGACCGCAAGCGCATCTTCATTGTTTTGTCTTTTCGCGCACCTTCATCGCGTGTTTCTGCAAGTTTTCGATTGCAGCCGCATCGCCGGGACTTAGAGTCGTACGACGCCCTTCAGCGATGAGCGAGTCAAACGTTGCAAATTCCCTCGTCCACTGTTCCTTCGGCAATTTTATGGCTTCTTTCACGACGGACAGTTGGAGGTTCGCCTTAGCCACCACATCCAGACCCGGAAGCAGTTGCGCCTCATGAAAACGCTGGATCGCCTCCGCGGGGTTATCTTGACGCGAGTAAAACAGCCCCACGCTGTTGAGAATCTCATGCGACTCGAGTCGATTCAGATGTGAGGAGCGCATCGTTCGTTCAGCGTTGAGAAAGTGTCTTTCGGCTTCGACCGGGTTACCTGACTGGTCGTACGCTTTTCCGAGCCGCAACTCCACGCCCGGCTCCTGGTCCGTCTTGCTCGCTGCCGGCAAGGCCTCCAATAGGCCGTTGATCGCCAGAGGAAGGCCCCCAAACTCCGCGAGGAGGTCAGCTTGCATGATTCCGCTTCTCACCACAGCACGTTTGTCATTCGGCCATAACTTGCGGACGATGACCAGATTGCCCATCGCCTCTGCGATCAGATCCTGCTTCTGCGGCGGCGGTGTACGCTCCAATTGCTGCCAGAGCCGTGAAGCCTGCGCGAGCTGCGCCTCGGCCGAGCTCGCGGGCGTCACAACCGATCTCGAAGCCGTCGACGAGGCAATAGCCGGAGCAACACCACCTGACATGACGACGAGTGATAGAAGTATCGATAATTGTTGTCTCATGGGTTTACCAGAATTCCTTTCTTCTCCGGCATCTCGAAAGCGGAGTCGATAATTCGCATGTGTATCGCCCCTGCGATCTCGGACCAGAACCTTTCCTCGGCAACATCGAAGGAGACGTGCTCATTCGCGGAACGCTTTGTGACGATCGTTTGCAGGTGTTGCAGGATAAATCGACGGGTCAGGTAGACCCGGCCTGACTCCTCACTTGTGGCAAAATAATCGATCGCGGCTGCCCTTTCGGCATCTCTGATCGTCGGAAAGTGGGCCAGTTCCCATTCAAGTTCCTTTGCCGTTACACCGTCTTTCGCCAGCTCGGGCACAACCAGCCCGGGATCCTTACCGCGCCGAACCTCCAACGCAGCCACCGCCAGAGCATGAAAATGTAGCGCCGCACCAGCGAAGTGATCCTTCTCCGACGCTACCTGACGGGTTACCATTGCCTGCTCTTCGTCCGTGAGCACGACGGTATAAGTCTTCGCCGCCGCAGTAATCCACTGCTCTTGGAGACGCCTTGTGAGTTGCCGCTGCTCGCGCGCGTGACACTCCATTGCGCTCAGAGCGGGATCGATGCACTCGACTACTCTGTAGTGCACGGCCCCAATTTCACTCTGCGCAATCACCCGGTCGGGGTTGGCGTTATCTGCGGCAAGCGCGAACAAGACCGGGAGCGAGCCACTTATGATCAAAGCGATCATGCTGCGAGGAATCATGGGAAGCTGATGCTCAACGAGGTATTGGTAACAAGAACTGGCTGCCCGTCCATGAGAACTGAGGAGATTTGATCGCTAACTGACGGGGCATAACCGAAGGCTCCTGAGACGCCTCCTGACTTTGACGAGCAACGCACTGGAAAAGTGCAGTCGACCGGATTCGCTGAAGTGAACAAGTCCCAGGAATTCCACCAACCAATAGTGCCACTGGCCCTGACAGCGCCTTTCCAGTCGGGCAGCGGAAGGACACCAGAGACAGTTACCAGCGAGTCCCGGATCAGGTAGTGGGAGTTTTCGCCGACCTCCGGGCCGCCAAAGAGCGTTGTCGTATACATCTGTCGTAGGCCGTGGCCAAAATAGGCACTCATCGACACTGGTATGGGACCCTCAAGTGGCCCAGTCCCTGCCTCGTCCATTTCCAGCCATGTTGCGAACATATCCACGCTCGCTTTATTAGGCGACGGAGTGGTCCGATACATGTTCGCTGACACCTGCGCGCAGACTAAAGCGGCTGAACACGCCTTCGCGGTGAGGCTTGTCGTACCGTCCGGGAAGTAGATGATCGCGGGAAGGTGCAGCTGATATCGAGCAAAAGGAGTTCCGCTGCTGTAGCTGGAGTCTACGGTCGTTCCGTTTACGTCAAGGCTTATTCTATTCACCGGATCATCCGGATCATTCGTGGCGACGTCTGCTGTCACGATTGGCTGATACGGGTCAGTTGTGTCAATGTTTACGAGAGTGATATACGGCGGGATTGGGCTAGTGACACTTCCGGTGCCCCCGCCGCTGCCCCCGCCGTCGGGTCCGCCGTCGGCCCCGCCGCCGCCCGCATCGCAGACGTCATAAGTGTCCCAGCCTGTAATTAAGACCGAGACTGAGCCGTCACCGAAGAGGGTGGTTTGAGAAAGAATGACCGTGTATGTAGAGCAGTAGGCGGAGGCGAGCTGCGGCACAAGGAAGACGACGACTGTAAGCCAAAGGGCATATAGCTTTCGCATGGTTGAGTCCTCCATCGTGTCGCGCTCTGGGGTAATGACCCGCGCGCGCCACCAAGAATGTTCTATGGCCAGAGATACTAGCGGCGAGCCCGCTGCATGTCAACGTTCTTAGTGAATGATTGACGTGTGGAGACGATCCCACTTCTGACATTCTGGGCATCTTCGCGCTTGATCCGTTCAGCCGGTGGGAATGGGTAGTTGTCCAGGATGGTGCGATCCATCCCTTCGGCTTGGGCTCCAGCGGCTTCTGCACCTGGCTCTGCGTGTCTTGGACACGCTGACCATCGTCGTTAGACTTGTGGCGATTGCGCTGCCAGCGAGGCCCAGCATCGCGAACAGAGACACCACTGCCACACCTGCGCACTCTGCGCACACAGCCTCCGGCTACCAACCGCAGAATCGACTAAGCCGGGGGGATCGAGAGCTTGTTCTCGAGATCGTCAAGGATCTTCGCGATCCAGCCCTTCCGCGGGGCCTTCAATTGCTTCTGCACGTGGCTCTGCCTAGCTCGGACCGGCGGATTATCGTTCTTCTGCTGCGCCGCGATTCCACTGCCGGTGAGGCCAAGCATCGCGAACAGAGACACCACGGCCACATAAAAGCGAATCCTTTGCATACACCCTCCTTGGGCTGTCCGGCACAGCGCCGGTCAGCGGTTGGGAGGGCGCCCTCACGAAGAGGTGCCATCGGCGCGGCAAACTATGAGATTTTTCCTACGACGCCATCACGAAGGGCTGCGTTGGGTTCGCCGGCAACTGTTCGAGGTAGACCCTAACACTGCGGACGAGCTCGGGCGTCGCTTTGCCGGCACGGAGCCCTTCGTGGAGCGCAGCGAGGGCTTCCTTCGCGTGGTGTTGCATGCCTTCGGAGCTGAAAACGACCACGATCTTCCGGCAGGCCGCAGCCACCCCTTCGGGTTTGTTTAGCGCCAGTCGCGCCTCAGCCCACTCCAGCGTCGCCTGCGCCGCATCGTTCGTCAGCCCGAGCCGTGCAAGTTCCGCCCTGCTGTGGTCCAGTCTGGCCGCCCCTTCTTCGAGTTGCCCGCGCGCGACGACCAAGGAGCCGAGTGCCCACATCGTTCGCGCCTTTTCTGTCGAAGCGCCCAGCTCGTCGTAAAGCACCAGCGCTTCGCTGTAGATGCGCTCCGCGCGGTCGAGCTCCCGCAAGTCGACCAACGCAGCAGCGCCATTCTGCAAGGCGCTCGCAAGCACGCGGGTGTTGCCACGTTCGCGTGCTAGCTCAGAGACGCGGCCAAAGGCCTCCGCCGCCTCTTGTGCGTGTCCGGAGAGCAACAAGCAGCACGCCTCCACCATGACCGAAGTCAGTTCGCGATCCCGGTCGCCGTAGTCGCGAAAGACGCGCGAGGCATCCCGCGCCACAACGATTCCTTCGGGAAGACGATCGCTCTTCATGAACACGGTGGCGCGAAGCAGCCAAACAAGGGCCAGGTCGAAGTCATCCGCTCCCGGCGACGTATCGAAGAACCGCTCCGCGTACTCGAGCGCCACCAGTGCGTCTTTGAACTTGCCGAGGTAGCGGAGAGCGTTCGCACGTTCGCGAAGGGCCATGCCCATGCTCAGACGCCGGCCGGCGCCGGTTGTCTGGGGGAGGGCTTTCGCGATCGTGCATGCCGTCACCGTCAGCTCCAGGCTGAACGTCGGACGGCTTTCATGACGCTCGTTCGCGGCGGCGCACAACATGCGCACCATTCCTTCCGTATGCCAGCGCGGCTTGTTCTCGAGCTTCGCGTTTCTGAACCGCAGCGGCGAATTCAGGAGCGGCTCGAGGACGCGCGACGCTTCCTCATCCTCCCTCTGCACGCGTCGCCGCACGTCCTGAAACTGGGCCAGCCGGTCGCCCGGCGACTGCAAGGCGGCGAGGTTCTCCCAGGTCTCCGCATGCCGCAGCGCGCCGTCGACCTGCCGGTATGCCGCGACGGCCTGCTGGCAGATCTCGCAGTCCGCAACGTGCGCGGCAACAGCTTCACGATCGGTCACAGACTCCGCGTCGAGGCTGAATGCGCTCAGCACCGCTTCGTCAGGATGCGTCATGAAGCCCTCCTTTTCAGCATCTCGCGGATGCGCTGCCTGCACGACGACAACAGGTGGAGCACGTAGCCGGGCGACAGCGAAAGCGTGGCGGCGATCTTCTCCTTCGATTCATCCGCCCAGTAGTAGCGCTGCAGCGTCTCCCGGCACTGAGCTCCGAGACGCGCCACGAGACCAGCAACCGTAATCCTCCACGCCCAGCTATCCGCCGAGCAGTTCGCGGTGGGGTCGATCGTCTGCTCGAAATCCTCGGGAAGCGGCGCTTCCCGTTTCCGATCGCGCCAGTAGTGCTTGCATGCGTTGCAAACCGCACCCATCAGCCACGGCTTCAGATCGTGGATCTTCGTGTGCCGTTGGAGATAGGCCACAAATGTGTCGTGGGTGAGTGCCTCTGCGTCGTCGGGGGGGATCCCGTACCTCCGCATGGCGATGCTGCGGAGCAGTAAGCCGTACTCGGCGTACAACTCCTCGAACGCATCGTCACCGGAAGTACCGGTTTGGTCAGACACGGAAATCCTCCGTGCGCGAAAACCAGCGCCCGGCGAGGATATAGGAACGAATGGGTTGCCGCCATGCGCCAAGAAGTCGGGCATCAAGAGGGGCTCTCCGCCTGCTGCGCCGGCCGGCTCCAGGGCGAAGAGGTCGCTCGCGCGGACCGCGTATCCGCTCAGCTCGCGGAACGCCATCACCAGAAGCAGAATCTTTTCCTCGGTGGCGCGCCGTTCGCCGGTACGCAGCTTGATGAAGTGCTGGCGGCTGATCGCGCGGCGAAACCCCATCTCCGCCGCGATGCGATTCGCGGTCTGCACGACGTGAACCGGCTTCAACCCGAGAGCGGCCAGCACGGCGGCCAGGGGTGTTCTGTGTCGTCGCTCCAATCGCGTGACTCTCCGTGGCTCCGTACTAGGAGTGTCGTCTCGCACGGAATTCCCTACCTCCGGCTTGAAACGACACCTATAGGCGGCGTGGGCTGGAGAATTCGCGAAGAAGCCTCTCATGCGTGTCTGTTTCGGAAGTTTCGGACAAGCTCTGAGCTGCGCCGGTGCTGCTGCGCATCGTTCTGCCGCGCTGCTCTCGAACTCTTCGCCCGGCGAGACCGCTTCGACAACGACACCCTTGCGGGCGTTGTGTGATTCGCGCCGCCGGAGGCCCGAAGCGCACCATGCAACATTGATGGTTGCCTTAGACGGACAACTGCTGGGAATTCCGTCCGTCCTGCGCTCGGATCGCCGCTCGCTGCGATGCTGTTACAACATTTAATTGCCTATTTGCGTGAAATATGGTCCAGAAATCTATGCTCTAAAGGCATACCCCCCTTGACACTCCATAAGACCGGGCCTAGGTTCGTAAGCGGCAAGTCGACTATGTGCCGAACGCCCGTAAGTTCCCTTCGCGAGGGGGCTCGGGTAACCCAAAAACGGGACAGGAAACCTCGTAGGTTCTGGCTCGTCTAACTAGAAAGGAAAGGATATGAAGAAACGCATTTCCAGACAGCGGAAGGCTGTCGCCGATCCGGCGCCCGTGCCGGATCCGGTTATCACGCCGTACGAGAAGATCGCGGAACAACTCGGTGCCGCGATCCAAAACACTGTCGAGCAGATCCCGGGCTACAACGATGATCTGTCCGATGTTCCCAAGAACCTTCGCCGTCGCGTGACAGCGAAATTCATCGGCATGACGGTGGCGGCTGTGGAGTCCAGCAGCGAACTGCAGGGCGTCAATCAGCTCGACACGACCGAGTGCCGCGACACACTGCAGTTCTCGCAGGGGATCCAGTCGCTCACCGATCTGCTCTTCGGCACGGCCCGGCGTCTCGACTTGATGAGACGGGTGAAGGAAGGAAGGGCAGGAAAAAGCGCGCTTGCGATCTACAACATCGCCCAGCGCGTGGCGCTGAACCCCAACAACACGCACGTGAAGGTGCACGTGGAGAATCTCAAGGCCGAGCTGGCGCGTCCCAAGCGTGGACAGACGGCGAAGCCGACGGCGCAGCCGGAGCCGGGCACGCCTGACCCAACGGCGAAAGGAGGTGGCACGACCTGACAATTTCGTGAAAAACAGCACGGCCGCGTTTGCGCGCGGCCGTGCCTTCGACATCAACCCCCAACCTTGAGAGAAAGGAGAAGTGTCTTGCGAAACATAACGCAAAGGATCTGCTGTGTCATCCCTCCACATATCCAGAATCATGTGGCAGAGCACGGCAACCGCGAACAGCGCAAACGCGCTGCCGCGACGCTGGCACACACCGCGGTGCCACGCTCCTGCGAGCGTGTCGCCGCGCTGATCGGTCCGCCGGTTCACCGGCCAGCCGAGAAGAAACGCCACGTTTACGATGCCGGCCGTCAACTGATTTTGCCCGGCACGCTGGTGATGACCGAGGGCCGGCCTACCGCCAGCGATATCGAAGTGAGGGAGGCGTTCGACGGCTCAGGAGCCGTTTACGACTTCCTCGGTAGTGTCTTCCTGCGCCACTCCATCGACAACCGCGGCATGCGGCTCGACTCGACCGTCCACTACGGTACGCATTTCGAGAACGCCTTCTGGGACGGGCGGCAGATGGTCTACGGCGACGGAGACGGCCAGTTGTACAACCGTTTCACGGCCCCAGTCGACGTCGTCGCTCACGAGCACATTCACGGTATGACGGAGCACGACTCCGGGCTCCTGTACTGCGGCCAGCCGGGCGCACTGAATGAGCACATCTCCGACGTGATCGGAATCCTGACCAAGCAGTGGCGTCTGGGCTTAACGGCTATGCGGTCCGATTGGGTGATCGGCAAGGGAGTGTTCGGGCCCGCCGTACGCGGCGTAGGCCTGCGCTCGATGAAAGCGCCGGGTACCGCGTACGACGATCCTGTGCTCGGCAAAGATCCGCAGCCGTCGCACATGCGCCGCTACATGGACTTTCCCGACGATGACGGCGGCGTCCACATCAACTCGGGGATACCGAACCACGCCTTCTATTACACCGCAATCGACCTTCGAGGATTCGCCTGGGAAATCGGCGGGCGGATCTGGTACCGCACCGCGACGTCAAGGCTTTTCCCGGAGGCCGGTTTCCAATACTTCGCCGAGGCCACGGTCATCGTCGCCGGTGAGATGTACGGCATCGGCGGCAACGTGCAGAGGGTGATCTACGACGCGTGGGCGCGGGTGGGACTGCTGTTGCCGGCGTCGCTGCTGCGGTCTGCCGGTTTCGGCCGGAAGGCGTTGTTCGCCGGCCACTCATCGACGGAGGAGTAATGGCCATGGTCAACGCTCCATTCAACCTTTCAAACAACCTTTCAACAAACCTTCAATCGCCGCGCCCCGCGCGGCAGAAAGACGAGTATTCATCATGAGCACTGGTTACGAGCACAATCAAAAGAATCACATCACCTTCGACATCATCGACCGCCACATTCAATCATTTGAGTTGACGGCATTCACGGCGCCGGGAGTGGTGCAGGCCAGCCGCGCGGATCGTCTGTCCAGGGCCTACGCCGTGGCCCGTCCCATCCTTCTCGGCCTGGCGGCAATTCCGCTGATCCCGGCCACTTGGCGCGCCGTACTGCGCGTCTTCCTGACAACGCTCGACGAAGTCACGGCAACCATCAAGCCAGGCGAAGTCACGGAAACCTTCAAGGCAGGGAAGGATCAGTTGGCGGCCGACACCGAGCCGGACGAGCAGGTGGAGATGGAACCGAAGCTGCCGGTCGGCTGAGCGAGGTGACGCAATGCGGAAGACAACGCAATTGACAAGCCTCATCATCGCCATCTCCGGCCGCAACACGCGCACGAGCCGTTCCATCACGGTCCGTGAAGCGCTCAAACACCTCGGGTCAACGGTCGTGGTGACCGTGCCCGTCCAACAACCGTGCAACAAGCGCCGGAGGTAATCGGCGTAGCAGTGGCAGTAAACCGGGGCCGGCGCAAGCCGGCCCCGGAGTTTCATGGCCGGCCGAGGCGTTTGATGATTGCCCGGTCCGGTCACCGTTCACTTTGCAGTGGTGACTGCTCGCGGTAGAGTTCGCGAGCTATGAAGAATCCGGCAACGTACGACGACGCGAATCTCATTCTGAAACTCTACGACCTCCGCCGCGAGCCGCGGCTCCGCGACGCTCGCAAATGGTTCGGCGGCGCACCGCAGTTTCAATCGAGGGAAGAGTGGCTGAAGTGTTGCCCGCCCGGGAGCGAAGAGAACGCTTCGTACCGGATGGTCGTGACGTATTGGGAGATGGTGGCCTCGCTCGTCGCCAGCGACGTGCTGAACGCGGAGCTCTTCTATTCATCGAACGCGGAGATGCTGTTCGTCTGGGAGAAGATCCGGATCCTCCTGCCCGAAGTGCGCGTGGCCCAGAAGAATACGATGCTCTACCGGAACCTCGAACATGTGGCAACTCAGTTCATCGAGCACATGAAGGCCGGCTCACCCGAGTGGTACGAAGGGTTCTTCGCGCCAATGATTGCGAAGGCCGGGCGATAAGCACGCGCCCACCATGAGCGGGCGCGTGCGATCTCGACATCGGCTTTACGTCCCGCTCTACGTCCCGCTCTTCCAGCCGGCTACGCGCTTCTCGAACGCCGTCGTGTCAACGCCGTCGGCTTTGCCTTTGGCGATTGCCTGATCGGCGGCGGCCAGCGCTTCGTCCTTCCTGCCCGCGTTGTGCAGAATGTTGGCTTTGGCGGAGAGGCCTCGGAACGTCGGCTTGGTTTTGATCGACTGATCGACGTACTTCAGCGCCTCGTCCCAATTCTTGTCGGCTACGAACGTATTCGCCGCCTGGAGTGGAAAGACTTCGTTCGCCGGATTTGCGGCGATCAGCGCGTCGGTCTTCGCGCGCCACAGCGCCTTCACATCCTTCACTTCGACGGTGAACGGCACGTTCACCTTCTCCCAGCGCAGATTGGCCGTGGCCGTATTCGCGGTCACCGGGTCGAAGTTGTACGCCAGCAATTCCTGACTCTGCGGAGCCGGCTGCGGCTTCGCCTTCACGCGGAGCGCGTCCTTTTTCGCGTCATAGCTGAACGCGCCCCACTGTCCGTAATCGTTGTTGAAGATGATCGTCCACTCGTCTTTGCCGGGGATCGTTGACAAGCTGTAAGTGCCGGCTTTCAGCGGCTGACCGTTGATCAGGACATCGTCGGTGACCTGAAAGACCGTCGCGTCATTCGCGCCGGCGCGCCACACATGGTTGTACGGAACGATCGGCTCGCCGGCCTTTCGCTCGTTCTGATTGTCGAGCGTGGCCTCGCCCTTCGCGCGCGTCTCCATTTCGGGCGGCGCATCGGCAAAGATGGTGCGGCCTTTGATCGCGGGACGATAGTAGGTAATCGTCACGTCGGTGACGCCGATCGTCTGCGCCACGCTGGCTTTCTGGCTGGGATAGATGGGTCTGTATTGCGCCTGCGGCTGCTGCGCGGTTGCGAACGTCGCAACGAGGAGAATCAAGAAAGCTGTGGACGAGAAGATCGTCAATCCTTTGCGAGAGATCATTGCGGCACTCCTCCGTTTCAAACGTGAGCGCACATTATCGTACGAACCGCGGCCGGCGCGGCCGACGGCGCTGACAGGCTGTGCCGTGATCGGATTCCCTTGGCTCGCAGCATCAGCGGCATGGACCTGTCCGGCGCGGCGGTCGCGATCTCGCGGCCGAAGCGCAGCGTCGTCCCGTCCAACGTCCAGCCGCCGTCGCTGCAGCGGGAGGCCGTTTCGATCGAGCTGGTCGGCGGCGGTGTTCTTCCTCGACGTGCTACGAAGTGTTCCCTACCGAAGCGAACAGTTCAGAAAAATCGGCCGGATATCGAATCCGTCCGCTCGTAATGCGGCTGCCTCTTTCGCAAGTGCGGACGCAAGCTCGACAGAATCATCCTTGCAGTCCCTTTTCCGATAATCCGACGAGTCCCATATCGAGCATCGAAACAAGCCGACTAGAAAAACACCCGTACGAGTCGCGTTGTCGCGAAGATAACGCCGCGCGAGTTGTTCGGTCATGGCGCTGTGGAGACCTCGGTTCCAGCAACCTTTAGCTTCGACGATGACGCTGAACGGCTGGTTTCGGCCTTGAAGATCGGCGGCAACGTCCACATGAATGTCAGTGCTCTCGCCGCTGCCTCGCGATGCGGATGGTCGAATCTCAACCTCACGCGCGATGATGATGCCACGCCCTTTCAGCTCGTCTCGGAGGTGGCGGGCGACGTAGTTCGAAAACTCGTTTTCGCTTTTCGGCTTGTAAGGCTTCGTGTTCCAGAGATCGAAAGCCGCAGACGTTTCACCTTGAAGTTTTTCCTCAAGCCGTCCCAACGACTCAACGATGACCTCGACCAGCTCAGTTTCGCTGCGGACCTGACGGCGGGTGCGATCACTCAGGAGCTCCCGAAGCACGGCGACAGGTGTGGATTGCCATGATTTCTGACGACGCGCCGATTCAGCTTCGACGACGAGTGCCAGCAGGTACGTTTGTTCGGGAAGTTCTGCTGCGAGCCGTCGCAGCGAGTCGCACGCTGCTCGTGTACCACGCCGCTTCAGGCTGTCTAAGCATCTCGAGCGCCAGGAGGAGACTTTGTCGCGGGTGTCGGGAGTGAAGGCGTCCTCATGCTCTGGATCGTCTTGCCGGGGATATTCGCGAGCGAGCCATAGGTACAGATCGGCAACGTGAACCTCGTCGAGCACGTACACCGGTGCCGCCTCGAAGTGATCGCGATTCACCGCGAGCTCGATCAATGCACGCCCGAACGTCGCGTCTGCCGTCATGAGCGGCCAAATCGTGGCCCACGATTCGTTCGGCACTTGAAGTAGCAACGTAGCCGCAACAGCTACGGCTCGGTCCCGCGATCCGGCGCTGAGGCTATCTCGAACCAGCGCTTCCGCGAAGCGCCTTGCGTCCGCGTTCTGGAGGAGAGGCTCGAGCAGCCGCGTCAGAGTCTCGTCGGGGAGCTCTCCCTCGCAGGCGACGGCCAGGAGGGCACCGACGAGCGTATCGTCCAAGATGTCAGAAAGCTTGTGGACGACATATGCATCTTTGGCGCGGACGAGTTGCTGAAGTCTGCGAATCACCTCGTCAGGAGCTTGGTGATACGCGTTCGCTAGCAGTGGCACGGTTGGATCATTGTTTGGAATGCCGAGGAGTGCCGGAGTCCACTTTTTCCAGATGTCGGTCTCCAGCGACGCAAAGCGTTGGGGTGCAGCAGTCTTGAGTAGTGTTAACGCGCGAACGCCGCCCATCGCTGACAGCGCCCATTGCCCCGTTCCAAACCACGACTCCGTGTCAGGATCGCACTCTCGAAGGAATCGCTCAGCTGTCGCGATCGTCTCCGCTCGCGTTTCGTCGTCGGAGGAGATCCAGCCAGGAAAGCTCTGCACGTTAAGATTCATCGAGTTGGCGTAATCGTCATCTGGTGTGCGCGCCATCTCCTCCAGAAGCACCCAATGTGCGCACGGCTGCTCCTCGGTTTCTTTGAGCCACTGCCTGATGCGCGCGGGAGTGTTCGGAATACGTCTTCTGCGCTTCGCTTGACGCGTCGCCTGACGTTCAGACTCCCGCATCTCCGCGTGGTACAGCCTCGCTTGTCGTGCGTCTTCTGAGTTGAGTGGAACGGCAGCAAAGATGCTTTTTACGCGCTCGGCCAGGACGGGATTGTGCGCCGCAGCGTTCAGGACGATGTCAAGCGTCGATGGCACGGTGAGGTTTGCAAGCCGGAGCAGAAGATCCGTTTCCAGCGCCCACTCTTCTGCACGGTGCGCCACGGTGGCCTGCCGCTCAGCAAGCCAGACGAGGTCGTCCGGTTGAAGGTATCGCGTTTTCGCGAAGATCAGCCATGGCGAAGGAGCCTTCGCACTCGCGGCGAGTGCCGGCAGAAGAAAGCTGAGAAACCTGTGCCGACGCGGAATATCGCTGGTGAGATGCTCGTCCCTTACATCCTCATCTTCGAGATCGTCCCGGGAAACGAGTGGCTCATAGCGACGAATCTTCTCCGCAGCCACTTGTGCGAGCGCAGCGGTCATCGCATCGTCAACTGATCGCCATGCGAGAGTGATGATGCGGTCCTCGAGCCGCTGGAGCGAGTCACGCAGTTTGATCGTGGGCCCATCCGGCAGTGCCTGGATGCGTCGAAGCACCCACTTCAGCGCCGGGCGGAGGTGCTCGTTTGTAAGTGTCTCTCCGATATGTTCGACTAGCGCGTAGTCGTCACCAATCATACCGAGTCGTCGCCGCCTCGGGCCCAGTAACGCGAAGAGGTCATCGGCTGATAGCGAATGCGGCCACGCCGCTTTGAGCGCTAAACGAATCAGCCAGCGCTCCTGGCGCGAGTCCGTCGGCCCGTCGAGCAATGGCTTCAGAGCAGCACGTTGCGCTTCGTCGCCGTGCCGTGAAACGGCGCTCGCGGCGTCCACGCGGAGATTAACCGGCTGCGTCGTGTCAAGAGCCAGTAGCGTGAGTTCCGGGATGAGTTTCAAACACTCAGTGTGCTTAGCTATGTCGGCTGCGAACTCTCGCAGTTCCTCGGGCTCGTCCGTGTTCATCAACACGGGTCGAAGCTGTTCGGTAATGCAATGATGCCCCAGCTTGCGGAATCTCGGATACGGCATGACGTCGATGCGCGCGAGCTGCTGGTCCCGTTTCCGTCGCAGCAGTTCGCCAACCACCAGCGCGCGGTCCTCGTCGCGCTCGATAACTACGTCGCTCAACAGGATCAATTCAGGCTCGTGCTCGGCTACGTACTTGAAGATTGCCGGTTGAAGAACGGCTAGCCAGGCGGCGACACCGTGAAGTTGCGGTGTGAGCTTACGGTCGGAGTCATCCGGATGAACAATCAGAGGCAGGATCTGTTCGGCTGAGAGATCGCTGTCGCTCACGTATCGCGCGGCGAGGTACTCCTCGTAGGTGTGATGCGCCCAGCCGAGAACCTTCGCGCCACGCGAGGTGAAGAGCCCGGTGTCGAGCGCGCTCCGAACAGCGGCTTCAGTAACATCGAACGTTGAGGCGCCGATGCGCTCGTGCCCTCCAGCCAAGTCACAGATCCGGAGCACATCTGCGGAGACGTCGGCGTCGTCGTGTCCGAAGAGAAGAACGGAGCGCGTGCTGAAGATTGTGCAGGCCGCCATGCGTTTGGCGATCGCGAGACGTTGCGTAGGGGTGAAACCCGGCTGTAGGCCCGTTTCGATACGGTGCTCCGACTCTTCACAGAGCGTGAGGCAACCACGTTCGTAGAGATCCACCTGCGTGGCCGGCAGTTCACCGCGGCGGAAGCACCGGATGAGAAAGTCGAGGGGAACCGGCCGACTCGCAAGTGCGGAGGCGCTCGTCCGATCGACGTAGTCAAAGAAGGCCGGCTCGTCGATTCCGTTGGCTAGGACGGCCCGAGAAACGTCGGCTCTCGTAAGCGGCAGCAGCTCGAATGCCGCCACGCGGCTCTCGCCGATGAGACGCTTCAAATCTGTCTCGAGCTCGTTGCTCCACTCAGCGGTACGGCATGTAAGGCGCAGCCGCATCCGTTCGGTTGGACCATTCTTCAGCGCGTTAACAAGAAGTCGTCCGAGTGTTCTGACGCGCAACATGCACTCGTCGAGCGCATCGAGGTAGAGGTGGAGAACGGATTCACCCTTGAGCCATGCCTGAAACTCAGGGGTGTCCACGACGATATGCTGGAAGCGCTCGGCTGTACTGACCTCCTGAAGATCAGGCCAGAGAATTTGCTCGCATCGTTGCGCAACTGCCGCGCGGATCGATTCACGCTCGGCCGTGATCGCGAACGTCTTCCCGATCCCCGGCTCGCCTAAAAGAAGCAATACAGGAATCTCTGCGATCTCCGCGAACGCCTTGACGTCGCCGACTCGATACCTCTTGTGCGGCTCGCGAAGAAACCCGTCACTCGTGAGGCTGTAGTTGCCTTCACGGGGGCACCAAAAGCGATTCCACGCATACGTTGAAGCCATCTGCAGGAGGATTAGTTGATAAGCGACCGGCGGTCAAGCCCCACGAGCGTCCCAACCTGCCCTGGCGGGATCTCATTCTTAGGTTTCCCCCCCGTTCTACTAACGTCATCGTCTCAACGCCGTCTAACATTGCAGCGAGATGAAGCCAGCGATCACAGGACCGACCGTCGCGCCGGTGACGCTGCAGTTCGATCCGGTCTCCTCGAATGCGACATTCCCCCTCGTGGCGCGTCTTGCGCGCAAGGCGCAGATGAATGTTCCCGACGCACCGTTCGGCACGCTGTTGCGGCGCGTCGAGCTTCCCGCCTCGGCGCTGACCGCAACTGCGTATCCGCCGCGTCTCCGTCCTGGAACGATGAAACACGCTTCGCCGATCCTTCGCAACGGTTGGCCCGTCCGCATCGTAGCGATCGTGCTCGTCCTGTTGTTCGTGATTGCGTCGAATCCGCTGCTGGCCGAGACCACCGGCGCCGCGAACGAGCTGGCGGGACTCTGGAAGGCGAAAAAGCGATTCGGTCCCGACGCGCGCGGCACGCTCGTGTTGCAACGGAGCGGGAGCGCATGGACCGCCGACATGGCCGGCCGGATTGTCCCTGTGAGTAGCGCCAAAGGCGAGCTCACGTTCACGTTGCCGGACAACGGCGGGACGTTCCGCGGACGACGCGACGATCAGGGCGTGATCCGCGGCCATTGGCTGCGCCCCGGAACGCAAGTGTATTGGCGATCAACACCAGTCAGCGCATCTCCCGTCGTGTTGCAGCCGGACGGTCAGAATCGCTGGCGCGGTAACGTCGATCCGGTCGAGGACACATTCACTTTCTATCTCCTCCTCCAACCCCAGCCGGATGGCTCGCGCCGGGCCGTTCTGCGCAATCCGGAGCGCGACATCGGCACGCAGCAAGGCGTGGAACGGCTCACCCGCGACGGCAACGCGTTGAAACTGATCGGGAAGCGGGGCGGAAAAGAGCAGGTGGTCGCAAGCGGGACGTACGACGCGGAGAATGCGGTGATCACCTTCGCGTTTCCGAATCGCGGCGGAAGTTACGACTTCATCCGCGACAGCGACGAGAGCGCGTTCTACCCGCGCGGCAAGCAACCCGGCCGCTACACGTACCGCCCTCCGCTCGCGCGCGACGACGGCTGGCCGGTGAGCACGCTCGATGCTGCGGACATCGATCGCGCCACGATGGAGAAGTTCGTCCAGAGCATTCTCGACATGCCGATGGATTCTCCCGACGCGCCGCAGGTTCACGGCCTTCTCATCGCCCGGCACGGAAAGCTGGTCCTGGAGGAGTACTTTCACGAAGAGGATCGCGACAGACTCCACAACACTCGCTCCGCTTCCAAGAGTCTGACCTCACTCCTCGTTGGCGCCGCAATGCGTGCAGGCGTCCCGCTGAAGCTCTCCAGCCCCGTCTATCAAGTCATGAACGGCGGCACGTTTCCGCCGGACCTTGAGCCACAGAAGCGCTCCATGACGCTCGAGCACCTCCTCACGATGTCGTCCGGCTACTTCTGCGACGACACGAACGACGACGCGCCCGGCAACGAAGACAAGATGTGGGATCAGGAAGCGGAGCCTGATTTCTATCGCTACACGATGAAGGTTCCGATGGTGACACCGCCAGGAGAAAACGCCGTCTATTGCAGCGCCAGCCCCAATCTCGCCCTCGGCATGCTCGGCCGCGCCGCGCACGAGGACCCGATATCGCTCTTCGATCGTCTGATCGGCGGGCCGATGAAGATCCGCCGCTACGAGTGGGCGCTGGATCCGGCAGGACATCCGTACGGCGGCGGCGGAATGGCCCTTCTTCTGCGCGACTTCGTCAAGCTCGGCCAGTTGATGCTCAACGGCGGAACATGGGAAGGCCGCCAGATCGTCAGCAAGGAGTTTGTCGCACGCGCCAGCGCGCCGCTCTACCACCTGCGGAACATCTATTACGGCTATCTGTGGTGGGGCGAAGACTACCCATACAAGAACCGGACGGTACACACCTTCTCCGCACGCGGCGCCGGCGGGCAGACGGTGACGGTGGTCCCGGAGCTCGACCTCATCGTGGCGACGTTCGCCGGAAACTTCAGCAGCCGGAAAGGAATGTTCGCCGCGTCGACCGATCCCATTCCGCGAATCATCCTGCCCGCGGTGCGCGAACCCGGTGACGACAAGAGTGCTCCGGTCATCGAGCGCGAGTACGTGACTCCGTACGGCGCGTCGAAGGACGGAAGACGGGTCGCGAAGAAGCGGTGAGGCAGAGATAAGAGACAAGAGACAAGAGAGATCAGAGATCTCTGGTCTCTGGTCTCTGGTCTCCGGTCTCTGGTCTCTGATCTCCGGGCTTCACGGACTACCTCACTTGCCGGCAGCGCGGCGTCTCGGCTGCGAGGGCTGGAAGTCGGTGGTGCTCCGCGCGTACGCGTCCGCGCGGTCGATCCGGATGCGTCCGGCGGCGGCGCCACCCGGGACGGTCGCGGTGATCTGCGTGTCGCCATCGATGCTGAAGCTCGGCGCCTGCAGCTCGTTGAAGTAGACCGCTTTCACTCCTGCGAAACCTTTCCCGGTGATGACGACCCTGCTCCCTGATCCGCCTGACGCCGGCGTGAAGGCTGCGATGGCGAGGGGCGGGAGGGTCGTCACACCTGTGAGCGGGATCGTCGCTCGCGTTCCGATGCTCGGCGTTCCGTAAAACGTCGAACCGATCGTGTACGGGAACGCAGCCTCGCCCTGCTCGTCGAGCGTAAGGAAGTAGGCATACGTGCCGGCGGGGTAATCCGGCGTCACGCAGAAGCGGCCGTTGTGCGGGTCCAGATCGCCGAGGCCGGCGAGCCACTCGAAGTCCTCGAGGTAGCGGCCCAGGAGGAAGGTGGAATCGACGTCGGGACCGTATTGCGCTGGCGTGAGAATGGTGCCGTCGGGAAGCGTGTGACGCTGCGTGATCGAACGGAGGCGGTAGCCGCTCACGATCCTTCGCACGCCGCTGGAAGGGTCGAGCGGCGACGAGTAGCCGTATGGGCCGTACATCGGAAAGCCGTCGAGAGCAAAGCCGAGCAGTGGCGAATGCGAGGTGGTCGTCGCGCCGAGCTGCGCTCCGAGACAGGGAGAGTACTCGTGATGATGATAGACGCCCTGCTGCTGCGGGTGTCCTTCGCACGGGTCGAACCCGACCGCCTCGACGGTTCCTCCATTGCGGTGCCAGATCCCGTCTCCCTGCGGCGACTCGGTGCGGCTGGAGTTTCGCCAGGAGTTGCCGTCGTCAGCGTTGAACATTGCGACGCCGTTCACATACAGGCCATTGACGCCGAGCTGGGTCGCGGCCTTCGTCGCCGGCACGGCCGGCGTGCGAGGGATCGCTGCGATGTAATGCTGGTTTGCCGGGATGTTGGGGTTTCCCGGGAACGGACCGATGTCGTATGACGGAATCCCGCTCGCACTCACGTACGCGTAGATCGCGTCGTACTGGACCAGTTGCACGTTCGCCGGGAGGGTACCTTTCGTCCCGTTCTGCAGCGTGTACGTTCCGGTCTCGCCGGTCGTGTTCAGCTTCCACGACGTGAGTGCGGGCTGCGCGGCAAGGCGTACCGTCAGAGCAGTGAAGCCGACAAACAGCGTGAGTACTAGGCGGCTCCTGGCGCGCATTCGGGTTCCCTCCTACGCCCCTACGCCGCGTTCCCGTGGCACTTCTTGTACTTCTTGCCGCTGCCGCACCAGCAGGGGTCGTTGCGGCCGATCTTTGGTTCTTTGCGCTGAACCTGCGCCGGGCCGGAGACTCCGCCGGCGCCGGAGAAGACCATCGGCGGCGCCTTCGGTTTCGGTGGCGGCATGGCGCGCTGGACGCGCTGCACTTCGTCCTGGCGTTCCCCTTCCCGCTCCACGACCACCTCGGTTTTCCAGAGATATTTGACGACGCGGTCCTGGATCAGCTCCATCATTTCCTGGAAGATCTCGTACGACTCCTTCTTGTACTCGATGAGCGGATCGCGCTGGCCGTAGCCGCGCAGGCCGATACCTTCCTTGAGGTGATCGACGTTCAGGAGGTGATCCTTCCAGAGCTGATCGATGACCTGGAGCAGGATGTACTTGAGGTGGAGACTCATCATCTCCGTGCCGATCGATGCTTCCTTCTCCTCGTAGCGTCGATTGACGACTTCGATTACGAGGTCCTTCACAGCCGCGCGCGGCGTGGACGAAAGATCGATGTTCGCTGCTCGCAGGTCGATGCCGAAGAAGTCGTACAGCTCGGCGTTCAACTCCGCCTCGTTCGGAGTCTCGCGCGCATCCTCGGGGATGTGCGTTTCGATCAGGTAGTCGACGATCTCGTCGGCGGCGTTGAGGATGTAATCCTTCCCTTCGCGGCCTTCGAGAATCGAGCGGCGCAGCGTGTAGACCGACTCACGCTGCTTGTTCATGACGTCGTCGTACTCGAGCAGGTGTTTGCGGGCCTCGAAGTTGCGGCCCTCGACCTGCTTCTGCGCCCGCTCGATCGAGCGGGAGACCATCCCATGCTCGATCGGGACGCCCTCTTCCATCCCCAGCTTCTCCATCCAGTTCATGAGCCGGTCGCCGCCGAAGATGCGCATCAGATCGTCTTCGAGCGACAGATAGAAACGAGAAGCGCCGGGATCGCCCTGACGTCCCGAACGGCCGCGGAGCTGGTTGTCGATGCGGCGTGATTCGTGGCGCTCGGTGCCGACGATGTACAGCCCGCCGAGGCCGACGACCTCATCGTGATCGAGCTTCCACTGCTCCTGAATCTCTTCCTCGATTCGTTTCCGTTCGACAGGGTCGGCCACGTCTCGGTTCTTCTGCGCGGCGGCGAACTCGGGGTTGCCGCCGAGGAGAATGTCGGTGCCGCGGCCGGCCATGTTCGTGGCGATCGTGACTGCGCCTTTGCGTCCGGCCTGCGCCACGATCTCTGCTTCCTTCTCGTGGTACTTGGCGTTGAGAACGACGTGCGGCACGCCTTTTCGTTTCAGTGCGGACGCCAGCGCTTCCGACTTCTCGATCGAGATCGTACCGACGAGCGCAGGCTGCCCTTTCTCGTTGAGCACCTTGATCTCTTCGACGATGGCGTTGAATTTCTCGCGCTCGGTTCGATAGACGAGGTCCGCCTGATCTTTGCGCACCATCTGCCGGTTCGGCGGGATGACGACGACCTCGAGCTTGTAGATCTTGTCGAACTCCGCCGCTTCGGTGTCCGCTGTGCCGGTCATGCCGGCGAGCTTCTCGTACATCCGGAAAAGGTTCTGGAATGTGATCGTGGCCAGGGTCTGGTTCTCGGCCTCGATCTTGACGCCCTCTTTGGCTTCGACCGCCTGGTGAAGACCGTCGCTCCAGCGCCGGCCCGGCATCAGGCGTCCGGTGAACTCGTCGACGATGAGGACTTCACCGTCCTTGACGACGTATTCGACGTCGAGCTTGTAGAGCGTGTGGGCACGCAGGGCCTGCTGCACGGCGTGAAGCGTGTCCATGTTGTCGGGGTCGTAGAGATTGTTGACGCTGAGGAGCTTTTCGGCGTGCAGGACGCCCTCTTCGGTCAGTACAGCCGTGTGCTGCTTCTCGTCGACCTGGTAGTCCGTCTCCTTGACCAGGCGCGGAATGATGCGGTCGACGGCGTAGTACTTGTCGGGCCGCTCCTCGGAAGGGCCGCTGATGATGAGCGGCGTGCGCGCTTCGTCAATGAGGATGGAGTCGACCTCGTCGACGATGGCGTAAACGTGATCGCGCTGCACCATCGACTCGAGGTCGAACTTCATGTTGTCGCGCAGGTAGTCGAAGCCGTATTCGTTGTTCGTGCCGTAGGTGACGTCGCAGCCGTACGCTTCCTGCCGCTCGCGGTCGCCGTGGTGGTTCTGGATCACGCCGACGGTGAGGCCGAGGAACTTGTAGAGGCGACCCATCCACTCGGAGTCGCGGCGGGCCAGGTAATCGTTGACCGTGACGACGTGCACGCCGCGCCCGGTCAGGGCATTGAGGTAGACCGGCAGCGTGGCCACCAGCGTTTTCCCTTCGCCGGTCTTCATCTCCGAGATCTTGCCGCTGTGCAGGACGATGCCGCCCATGAGCTGGACGTCGAAATGGCGCATGTTGAGAACGCGCTTGCCTGCTTCTCGGGCTACTGCAAACGCCTCGGGGAGGATCTCGTTGAGCGCGGCCTGGAGATCTTCTTTGGCTGTTCGGACGACGACTTCGTCCCGAGGAATCTCTTTCTTCGCCGTTTCGAGCGCCTCGACGGCGGGTCGGAGGCGCGCGCGAAACTCGTCCGTCTTTTCGCGCAACCCATCGTCGCTCAGAGCGCTGACCTCCGGCTCGAGAGCGTTGATCTGCGCCACCGTTGGCAGCATCTTCTTGACGTCGCGCTCATGCTTCGAGCCGAAAATCGTGGTGAGTATCTTGTTGATCATGGTGCTTTCCTTCCCAGCAACAAACGAACCGCGAGCGAGAGAAAACGGCTCAGCAGTTGGTTGCAGGGGCGCGCGGAGTGGCAGCGCCGGAAAGCGGTGCATCGATGCGGGCAGGAGCGCTCTCGACGACGCGGGGCGCGGTCGATTCCGAACGGGCGTGATGGAGCGTGCTTCGCGGCGAGGCAATCGCCTGCTCGCACGTCATGACTCCGCACTCGGCGGCCACATTCGCAAAGCGCGGCCGCGCGACGGTCGGTTCGGCCGTCCCGGAGATTGCGCCAAGCGCGATTGCGAAGAGGAGATAGAGGTTCATGCCAGCGAGCGTAAGCGTATCAAAACGAAATCGTGGGGATGGCATTCCGTGATGCGTGAATGGCCACTCTTTCTGGTTTCACGCGGAGACGCGGAGATCGCGGAGTAGCACTTTTCGCGTCCTCCGCGTCTCCGCGTGAGTAGCCTCTTTTGATTGGAAGCGCCGCCCTACTTCACCAACGGTGCCGACAGCGCCGCCAGACGGTTCAGCGACATGTAGGTCTGGTGCCCGAGGAAGATGACGAGGCCGAAGTAGGCCACGGCTACAAAGACGCGCTGCGAAAGCGTCACGTCATAGAACGACTTGTCGTCCTTCTCGCGCATGATCGACAGGTATACCTGGAAGGCCGCCAGGACGAGGATGATCAGCATCAGCGGATTCGGCTGCTTGACTACCTTGTAGATGAGCACGCCGCCGCCGAAGACCCACATCCACTTGGTGACGGCGGCTGAGATCCGGCCGCCATCGAGCATCCCGATCGGCAGAAGATTGATCAGGTTCACGGCGAACCCCGCGGCGGCGATGGCGAGGTACAGCGGCTGGTCGTTCCACTTGTAAACCTGCAGAACGATGAGCGATGCGAAGGTGCCGGCCACAGGACCGGCCAGGCCGATCTGCGCATCGTCATATGCGGAACGAGGCTGATCCTTCAACGTGACGGCGCCGCCGATGAACGGGATGAACACCATCAACCCGGCGTGAAGGCCCTTCGCCCGGATGGCGACGGCGTGGCCGATCTCATGGACGAGGATGATCCCGACGAAACCGACGACGAGGGGCAGCGGCGCTTTTGTCGCCATCGCCCAGATCGAGAGGGCCATCGTTCCGCCGGCGACGGAAAACTGCATGAGACCGAAGCCTTCGAACGGGTTGACGGCATACCCGCGGAAGAAATCGAAGACGACCAGGACGAGCGCCTTCAGTTTGATGAGGACAAAGCCGATGGTGATGGCGGCGCCGGACAGGAATTTCGTCAGCGGATGGCGCTTCGGCAGGTCATCGTGCGGCGGCTGGGGCAGCGCCTCATGTTCGATCGCATTGCCAGGGGTAACTGCGCCGGAATCCATTGAAGAGTCGGGCGATAGAACGCCCGGCCCGGTGCTATATTCCGCGCCGTGCCGGTGCCGTCCGTCGACGATTTGCGTCGCGAGTTGCGGGATCGCGGGTACCTCTCGCACGGCATCGAGCGGTGGTTCGCGCACGATCCCTTTACCGCCGGGCGCTCCTCCCGCGCGTTCTGGCGGGAGCTGACCACGGTCGCGGCCAAAGCCTCTCTCCTCATCGCCTTGTTCGCGATCGTCCCTCTCGTCGCCATCATGGTTTTTCGCAACCATCCGCTGTCCGCGGGCGAGACCCTCTTGCTGTCCCTTCTCTATGGACTGACAGGATTCGCGATTTCCTTCGCCCTTCTCATTCTTGTGGCTCTCGTTCTCAAGCTCCGGCCGGCGATCGCGATCGATACGCCGCGAGCCCTGCTGGCGATCTCGTTTGCTGCAAGCGCCATCCCCTCAGGCGCGATCGCGATCTGGTGGTACGGCTTCGATGCACCGCCGTCGTGGCCCGAACTGCTGCTGGGGCTGGCACTGATCGTCGCGCTTTTCCTCTTCAGCAGCGTCGCCATCTCCGCCGCACTGCTGTCGTTTTCGATCTACGAGCTGCAACGCATCCCTGCCATTCATCGGAAACCGCGAACGATGCCGATGACGATGGCCGCCATCTTCCTCATCGCGGTTCTCTTCCTTCCGACGTACGCGAGTCAGGACAAAGGTGCGGCCGAGCCGCCGCTGCAAGTCGTCACGACGCCGAGCACGCGCCGCATCGCGCTGATCGCCGTCGACGGCCTGACCTCAGACATCCTCGCTTCCCGCCCGGACCTCGTCACAGCGCTTCCCGCGACCTACGCCGTCGCACCGCTGCGCGGCGGTTCCACCACGGAGCGTTGGGCCTCGCTCGGCACCGGCGTGAAAACGGTTCTCCACGGCGTGCGGTCGGTCGAAGGCGTCCGATTGTGGAACGGCGGTCACCTCCTGCAATCGATTTCGCAGCGCGACATCGTGCTTCGCGGTCTTGGCGGTGCGGTGGGGCTGGCGAAGCGGGAACCGCTTCCGCCGACGGTGCGACGGCGCGATTTCGTCTGGGAGATTTTCGCGGCCCGAGGAGTGCCGAGCGTGGCCGTGAATTGGTGGACGGCCGATGATGCGCATGCCGGCGCGCTCGACTCCATCGGCCAGATGCCGGTCTTTGCCGCGGCGGCATCCGGTGGCGGAGCACCGGAGATGGTTGCGCTTCGCGTCGACGAGTTATCGATGAAGCGGCTGTTGCATGCGCTCGACGCCGAGAAGCCCCGCTTTGCAACTGTTTACCTCCCCGCGCTCGATGTGATTCTCAATCGGCTGGCCATCGATCCGTCGGCCCGGTTGACCGCATCCGTTCACGCACTCGATGGCGTTGTTGCCGCGGTCGAGGCGCTCCGCGCGCGCGGCTTCGATGTGATCGTCGTCGGAATGCCCGGCGATCATCAGGCCGGTCAGGCGGTGCTGGCGTCGACGTTCGCGCTCGGACCCACGACGACACCGTTCGACGTCGCGCCGACCCTCTGTTCGCTCATCGGCTTCCCACCATCGAACGAGATGTCGGGCCGCACGCTGGCCGGCAGCGAGAAACCGCGCATCTCCAGCTACGGCTCACGCGTCTCGCGGCAGCAATCGACGAAAATGAATGAGGAATATTACGAGAATCTGCGGTCGCTTGGATACATACGATGAAAAGATGAAAGCAGAAGGATGAAGGCAGAAGGCAAAAGGATGAAGGATGAAGGATGAAGGGTGACCCGGTTTGGCGGCCTTCATCCTTCATCCTTCTGCCTTCATCCTTTCAAACACGGCCTTCTGCCTTCATCCTTTCAAACACGGAGGTTTCAAACATGAGGCGTTTCACACTCACCCTGGCACTTCTCGCTCTGGCCTCGACGGCCATGGCGCAACGCACGATGATGTTTGAGGATCTCGTGTCCATCCATCGGATCGGGGGCCCGCAGCTTTCGCCCGACGGAAAGTGGCTCGCATACGACGTCTCGACGCCCGATCTTGCGGCGAACAAGAGCACCAGCGCGGTTTACGTCAGGCCATCGGCGGGTGGCGCGGCAAAGTTGATCAGTGACGTCAAGCATCAGGACAACGGGCCGGCATGGTCGCCTGACGGGAAGACGATCGCCTTTGTCTCGAACCGCGACGGCGGCGCGCATCAGATTTATCTCTACGACGTCGTAGCGGGCACCTCGAGGAAGGTGAGCGATCTGGCTGGCGGCGCCGGCAGCGTGAAATGGATACCGGATGGTTCGGGCCTGCTTGCCGTTTCCGATATCTACCCCGACTGCGGCGTCGATCCCGCCTGCATCAAGGACAAGACCACCGCCGAGGCAGCCGCGCCGACGAAAGCGCACGTCATGACCAGTCTCCTCTATCGTCACTGGAAAGCGTGGCAGGAGCCAACCCGCAGTCACATCGTCTATGTACCGCTCGGCGGCGGCGCGCCACGCGACCTTACGCCTGGGGCGTTCGACGCTCCGCCGTTTTCTCTTGGCGGTGGCGACGAGTTCGATGTCTCCCCCGATGGCAAAGAGCTCGTCTACGCCCGCGACACGTCCGACCATCCGGAGCTCTCCACCAACGCCGATCTCTTCATCGTCCCGATCGCCGGCGTTCCTGCCGCGGGCGCGAAGCGGATCACGACCCGCGCCGGCGCCGACACGTCGCCGCACTATTCGCCCGACGGCCGCTGGATCGCGTACCGCTCGCAGGCGCGCGCCGGCTACGAATCCGATCTATGGGAGCTGTGGCTTTACGACCGGACGACTGGAACCGCGCACCGCATCGGCGCCGACTTCAACGATTGGGTCGAGTCTGTGCAGTGGTCGCACGATTCGAAATCGTTGTTCGTCATCGCGCCGAGTCACGGCCGCGATATGGTCTACGAAGTGACACTCGACGGCAAGTTCTCGCCGATCGAGGGCTACGGATCGACGAGCGCCCTCGCGGTTTCCAATGACGACAAGACGCTCTACTGCGCACGCTCGGGACTGACCGGACCGACCGAAATCTACGCGGTTAACAAGCGTACGTCCGCTGTCGAGCGCCTGACGCACGAGAACGATGCGCTGCTCACCAGTTATCAGATCGGTTTTACGCACAGCGTTTACTGGACCGGTGCCGAAGGTGCGCGCATCGAGGGGTTTCTCATGACGCCGCCCGGCTTCGACCAGACGAAGAAGTATCCGGCCATCGTGCTCATTCACGGCGGACCGCAGGGCGCGTGGAGCGATTCGTGGTCGTATCGCTGGAATCCGGAGATTTTCGCAGCGCGCGGCTATGTGGTGTTGCTGCCCAACCCGCGCGGCTCCAGCGGCTTCGGTCAGAAGTTCGTCGAAGAGATCTCCGGCGACTGGGGTGGCAAGGCCTACATCGACATCATGAACGGCGTCGACATGCTGGCAGCGTTGCCGTACGTCGACGGAACGCGCATCGGCGCCGCCGGCGGCTCCTACGGCGGCTACATGATCGACTGGATCCTCGGCCACACCGACCGCTTCAAAGCGCTCGTCTCACACGCCGGCGTCTACGATCTGAAGTCGGAGTATGGCGTGACCGAGGAGCTGTGGTTTCCCGAGTGGGAGTTCAAGGGCAACCCGTGGGACAACCCCGAGCTGTACCAGCGCTGGTCGCCCGACAACTTCGTGAAGAACTTCAAGACGCCGACGCTGGTCATGCATGGCGAGCTCGATTTCCGCGTGCCGATCAATCAGGGACTGGAGCTGTTCACAGCCCTGCAGCGGCGCGGCGTCCCATCAAAAATGGTCGTTTTCCCCGACGAAGGACACTGGGTGCTGAAGCCGCAGAACTCGAAGCTCTGGTACCAGACGGTGGGTGACTGGTTCGATCAGTGGCTGAAGTAGTTCATGGATCAGTGAAGCGCAGTAGGTAGTCATTACTCAGGCACTGTTTTTGCTGATCAGTGGCCACTCATCGACTGATCCACTAATCTATTAATCCACAGGGGGACCCCACTCGTAAACGCCTCGACGCATGCCGCGTCGATTATCGACAAGGAGGAGACCCATGAAACTGAATCGTCTCGTTATCGCCCTTCTCATCGTCACCGCCATCGCCTCGGGATTCGTCGCCGGACACGCCATCGCCGACCAACCCCACATGCAGTCAGCGCTCGAGCATCTGCGTCTGGCCAAAGTGGAATTGGAAAAGGCCGATCGCGACAAAGGCGGTCACCGCGAAAGGGCCCTCAGGCTGACCAACGATGCCATCGCCGAAACCGAGCGCGGAATCGGCTACGACCGGCACCACTGAGAGCGAAACGAAAACGCCTGCCGTGCGCTCTGCGCGGCAGGCGTTGTTGCTCGACGAGAGTGGGCCTGGTTACGCGCGGCCGGTGCCTGAAGCCGGCGTCATGCTGCCGGTTCCGCCGCCTGAGCCGCCTTCGCCCGGACCGAGGGCCGGTCGGGCAACGGTCGAGGTGATACCGACCGCTTCGGCGTACTTCAGATAGGTATCGATCGAAGCGATGACGACGCGCGCTTCAACCGTGATCAGGTCGATGCCGACGAGCGAGATCCTGACCCACGCATCGACGACGATACCTTTGTCGAGAATCCGGTCGAGTACGTCAATGAGACTGGTGCCGCCTGGTGCGCGTTCGACTGCCATGACTTACCTGCCTTTCCTCTCGTCTGTCTTTTTCTGCGTGGATTGCGGAAGCTCCCGCGCTTCGAGCTTCTGCTCGAGCTCGTGCACGCGAGCCTTCAAAGCGTCGTACTCCTCGCTGCCGGCAACGTTGGGAGCGGCAGAGTAGAACCGGTCCGAGCGCCACCAATTGATGCCGATCGCCTCCGCCTTGTCGATGGAGCAAATGACGAGCCGGAGCTGGATCGTCAGGAGCTCGACATTCGCGAGCGAGACTTTGATGTCCCCGGCAACGACGAGACCCTTGTCCAGGATCTTGTCGAGGATGTCGACAAGTCCCTGCGGCTGTCGCGGCTCGATCGGCATGTCCGCGAACAGTATGCGCGCGGAGGAAGCACGTCAAGAATTGGGTTGGCCGTGTTGCGGGGGTCGCGTTTCGGGGGTCGGGGGTCGGAGAGAAACCGGTAGCTGGCCATCCTGTGCTGAGCGAGCGATCGCGGCGCAGCCGCGATGAGCCAACTCCGACCCCCGACCCCCGATCAGCGACCCCCGCAAAACGAAATGCCCACGCCACCTCCCTCGTTGAAGAAACCAGTGCAATCCAAATCCGCGATCCGCCTCATCATCGAGCCACTGGCCATCGCCATCGCTCTGGCGTTTCTCGTGCGCGCGACGATCAGAATCTACGTGATTCCCTCGTTCTCGATGGCCCCGACGCTGATGGCCGGCGACCACATCGTCGTCACACCGTACCGGTTCCGCAGTGAGCCGCAGGCTGGCGACGTCATCGTCTTCCGATCGCCCCATGCCGCCGGAGAGTTGATGGTCAAGCGGGTGATCGGCACGCCCGGCGATCTCGTGGAGACGCGCGAAGGGCGCGTCATCGTTCGCGGTCACGCACTCGCGGAGTCCTACCTTGCCGCCCAGGCCAGCACCGGCCTCATCCCGCCCCAGCTCATCCCCGCAGACTCCTACTTCGTCCTCGGCGACAACCGCACCGACTCGCTCGACAGCCGTAGTTGGGGTCTTCTCCCCCGCGCGGACGTGCTCGGCCGTGCCCGATTGATTCTCTGGTCGTCGGAAGCGCCGGTCGGAAGTCGGGAGTCGGGAGTCGTAGCAGCGACTCCTTCCCCCACACCCCACTCCCCACTCCCCACCCCCTCGCGCATCGACCGCCTCTTCAAACTCATCCAATAGGTATACTCAACGCCGACGGAGGTTTTTATGCGCAAGAGTCGTCGCGAGCGCGGTGAGAGTCAGTTCGGATGTCTCCTCGGGTTGATCCTGCTCGGAATCGCCATCTTCGTAGCCTGGAAGATGATCCCGGTGAAAGTAAAAGCGGCCGAGATGCGGCAGACCGTCGTCGACGAGGCCAAATCCGCTGGCACGCATAATGATGAGCGCATCAAGGCAGCGATCATGGCAAAAGCGCGCGAGGACTCCTTGCCCCTCACCGAAGAAGACATCAACATCGTGCGCGCGAACGGCGAGATCACAGTCACCGTCAACTACACCGTCCCTATCGCGTTCCCCGGCTACACCTACCAGTGGCACATCACGCACTCCGCGAACAACCCCATTTTCTAAAAGGACCCTCATGCCCATCAATATCAAGATCCGCGACAACGGACCCTACCTCGTCGAAGGCGAGTTCACCCTCACCGACGCCCAGGGCAATCCGGTCGAGGTGAAGAAAGCGGCGCTCTGCCGCTGCGGCGGTTCGACGATGAAGCCGTTCTGCGACGGCACCCATTCGAAGATCGGCTTCAAAGGCGCCAACGAAGCAGTGCAGGAGAGCGACCCCGCCGCCGCTCACTCCTCCGGCGGCACATCTTCCACCTGAAACACGACCGTTTCCCAACCCGTCAGCGCACCAACAACCTTGATGCAGGTCTCTTCCTGCCGTTCCTGAATGAACTCGAGGTCTTCCATCGGGATCGGCAGGGACTCAAACGGCACGCCGCGGGCGGAAAACCGCGAAGTGACAGCGCTGCAATGCTTTGCGTGCTGACCGCTCGCGAAGCGGCGTCAAATCCGGCCGATCAGCGCCACATTTTTTTACAAGGAGTGCAGGCGTCTCGCCTGCGGCGGCGAGGCGTCCCCGCCTCGGCGTGTGTAGCGCGATGCCTTGCTTTCTCTACCGCATCGCCTCGGACTTACTGCCGATCAAGACGCCCGCATTCCTTTGTCGACGCAGCCTTCAGCGTGACGACGAACTTACTGGCACTCGGAGTTTGCGCGGCAGAAACTAACGAATCAAGAACGTCGGCGAATTTCGACCTCCGCCCTGCCAGCACTCGGGCGAGGACGCCCGAGTGCCCGCGGTCGAGACGACCGCACTCCTCAGGGCGGGCTCGTTGTTGTCGTTGTCGGCGGCGGGACCGTCTCCGTCTTCGGCACCGTCTCCGTCGGGTGCACAGTCTCCGTGCTCGTCGTCTCCGTGGGCGGCTCCGGCGTCGCGGTGTCCGTTGCCGGAACCTGCTGCAACGCCGTATCGACCGTCGCTGTGGTGTCGGTTACCGGTGCGGATGGCGCCGGCTTCTTCTCGGTCAGCACTTCCTTCTCGAACAGGTAACCCCAACGGCGCATCCGCGAGAGCACCATTCGCTGACGCCAGCGCAGGCGTTTGTTCGGACTGGCCGGATTCATGACCCGAGGATTGGGAAGACATGCGGCGAGGAGCGCGGCCTGCGACGGCGAAAGCGATGCTGCCGCTGAGTGGAAATACGATTGCGCGGCCGCCTCGGCGCCATAAACGCGCTCGCCCATCTCCACGACGTTGATGTAGATCTCCAGGATCCGTTTCTTCGTCAGATGGCTCTCGAGCGAGCGGGCGATGAAGTACTCCTTCACTTTGCGAAACGGATTGCGCGACGGCGAAAGGTAGAGGTTCTTCGCCAGTTGCTGCGTGATCGTCGAGCCGCCGTGCGTCAGCTTCTTGTGCGCCCAGTCTTTCTCGATGGCCTCCTGCAATCCCTTCACGTCCACCGCGTCGTGCTCGAAGAACGAATCGTCCTCGGCGACCAACACAGCGCGCCGCAGGTACGGCGAGATCCGCACGTACGGGACCCATCGGTAGTCGATCGCATCAGACTTGCCGGCCGCCCGCAGTTCCGCTTTGCGCTGTTCCATGAACGCGGTCGTCGCAGGAGGACTCCCCGCCAACGCGCTCACGTCAGGAAACGTGATCCATTCGTAGCCAACAAATAGAATCACGGCGACGAAGGCGATCAGCAGGATGCGGCGAAACATGCCGGCCGATTCTATGATGCGCGGTCATGGCCCCAGTCATCGTTCTCACCACTGTCGCCGCCGATTTCGACGCCCGCCCGCTCGCGCGCGCTCTCGTCGAACAGCGCCTCGCTGCCTGCGTGAACATCGTCGCCGGCGTGACGTCGATCTATCGCTGGAAAGGTCAGGTCGAGGAGGAAGGCGAACAACTCCTCGTCATCAAGACCCTCGAAGCGAACGTCGATGCTCTACGCAACGAGCTGCTGGCGCGGCATCCGTACGAGGTCGCGGAGTTCCTCGTGCTGCCGGTGGGGTCCACGTCCGACGCTTACGGAGCGTGGCTGGACGGTTGATAATTGACAATTGACAACGCCAACCCATCAACAATCCGGCTGTCAGTTGTCCGGTTGGTTTGTCGTTGTCAATTGTCAATTGTCCATTGTCAATTTTCGCCGACCGCGCCATGCACTCACACCGGCTGCGAGAATCAGAACGCCGAGCGTGGCGAACGAAATCGCCCGTCCGCGCGTGAACGATTCCGGCAGGTACTGCAGCTTGACGTGATGGCGTCCGGCGGGAACGAAGACGCCGAGGAAGGCGTGATTGGCAAAGCGCATCTGCACGCGGCGGCCGTCGATGTAGGCGCGCCACCCTTTCCATGCTGACTGCGACGCCACCACCCAGCCGTCAGCGGCCATCGTGGCGTCGATGTCGAGGCCGAAACCGTCGCGGTGAACCGTCAGCGTGCCCGGTCCGTTCGCGATCTCGTGAGGCTTGTCCTCCGGCACCTCGATCCAGGCCATGTCCGAAAAATCCTTTGCCGTCCTCATCCCCTTCAGCGCCAGAACGCCATCTCGCTCGTAGCGGATGCGGCGCGGCACGAATGCGCGCGGCAGCACATGCGTGTTCTCGAACAGCTTTGCGCTGCGGTCCTTCATCAACTCCCGCCAGCCCGGGGTCAGGTTCACGCTGATCGGCACGATCGCGTACTTGATGTTGAGGAACGAGAGGAACGGCGGTTGAAGATCGCCGATGGCGTTGAACGACACGGGCAGCGGAATCGACCAGACCGGATAGGTGTCCGCGAGACGCTCGAACGTCATCGCTTCGTAGCCGCGCGGATCTTCGAGCTGATAGATCGCCGCCGAATCGGGGATGAGCACGAAATGTTCGCCGGCCACGCGGAACGGCTCCGCGGTGTTCTCAGGGATGGCGCGGATGATCGGGATCTTCGGATAGAAATCGTGCTGCGGCAGCGAGGGATAGATCGATCCGTCGACGATGATGCGTGCGCCGAGAAGGAGAACGAGAACGAGCGGGAGGGCGATGCGAAGCGGGGTGCGCGAGGCGAGGAGGATGGCGACGATCACCAGCGGAATCAGATCGCCGAGGGCGTTGACGCGGATGACATTCGGATCGACGCCAACTTTGATCTCGTGCGCCCAGACCAGCCACGTCCCGACGCCGAGCGCGATTGCGATCACACCAGCCAAGACGGCCGCCACCCTACGACGTGTAGAGCTGGCAACGTCGGTTGCCAACGCATCCACCGCAAGCGCTGCAAGAATCGCCAACGCACACGACGCCGCGTACGCCAGCCGTTCGTTGAGCGCCACATCGAACAGCGGCAGTTTGTGCAGTAGGTTAGCCATCGGCGGCGCGTCGAAACCGGCGCAGAGACAAACCAGCGCCAGCCCGAAGAAGAACCACGTCTCTTTGCGCTTCCTGGCCACGATCAGCGCGGTCAGCGCCAGGGCCAGCACGATGCTGCCGGTTCGCGCGGTCTGCGGATCCCATTCCGCCGTAAACGAATCGCGCCACGGCTGGCCGCCCCAGAACGGGAAGACAGTGTTGGCTGCGCGGCGCTGAATCATCTCCGGCATGAAGGGAAACGACATCGAGCGCCAACCGAGCCGGTTGTGAAGCTCGAGCGTTTGTTGCGACGCCTCAAGGAACGGCAGCAGGAAGATCGCCGTCAACAGCAACGCCACGATGCCGGCGCCCACGGCGAGCGCGAGCACCCGTCCGACCCGTTTTCGCGTCGTCGCAATCTCGAACAGGCCATACGCAGCACCGACCGCGGTAACGTGCAGCAACGACTCCGGATGGCCGGCGAGGATCAACAACGTCAGCGCGATCATCAGCAGCACACCGGCACGCACGCTCGCTTCGTTCACCAGCCGGTGTACGGCGAAGAGAATCAGCGGCAGATACGCCCACGATCGCGACAGCGGCCATCCGACGAAGAAGGCGATGTTGGCGCTGAACATCCACCCGGCCGCGGCGACGAGCGCGGCCAGTTCCCCGCAGCCGAGCGCGCGCGCGAACGCAAACGCGCCGAAGCCGGCCAGGAAGAACGTCATCGCCGCCGCGAACGTCAGGCTCGGCGGCATCGGAATCACCAGGCCGAGGAGGTTGAAGGGATCGTACGGTGCCGGTTGCGCAGCCGCCGCCAGGATGTCGCCGCAGAGCATGAACGGATTGAGCAAAGGCCATTGGCCGCTGAAGATTGCCGTCCGCACCGCGTTGCGCCACGGAATGATCTGGCAGTAGAGATCGGAGAGCGTGCCGTTGTGCACCTTCGGCACGTTGAACTCCGCCGCGTATGCATTCAGCGGCTCCGACATGAAGGGCAGATCGATCGGCGCGTACACCCGTCCGGTGAGCAGAGCCCGTCCCGTAAAGCACATCGGCAGAAGGATCAGGACGAGGGCAGCGGCGCGCGAGATCGGCTGCACGAATCGCTGCCACAGCGCGATCACCGCTACGGTCGTCGCGAGATAGAGAAGGATGGCCGCCAAGCCGCGGAGCTATACGCGCAAGCAGCGTGAGCGTCAAGTATCCGGCACATGTAGCGCAGGCATTCTTGCCTGCTCCCGCCGGGCGTCCCTGCCCGGCGGTGGTAACTAGCGAGATGAGGTCAGCCCGATCGACTACTACGCCCCATTTGTCAAATTCTCTACCTCCCGTAGCGTGGGAAGAGGGGTTGCCGCTGCGGAGTTAGAGTTGATCCGACCCTATGGAATCCATCGTCATTCGCGGTGCCCGCGAGCACAACCTCAAGAACATCGACGTCGTCGTTCCGCGCAACAAGTTTGTCGTCATCACCGGCGTTTCCGGATCGGGCAAGTCATCGCTCGCGTTCGACACCATCTTCGCCGAGGGCCAGCGGCGCTACGTCGAATCGCTCAGCGCCTACGCCCGGCAATTCCTCGAGCAGATGGAGAAGCCCGACGTCGACTCGATCGAAGGGCTGTCGCCGGCCATCTCCATCGAGCAGCGCACGACCTCGCGCAATCCCCGTTCGACGGTCGGCACCGTCACCGAGATCTACGACTACCTCCGCCTCCTCTACGCCTCGGTCGGCGTGCCCCACTGCACGAGCTGCGGCAACGAGATCCGCCCGCAGACGATCCAGCAGATGGTCGACCGTCTCATGACGCTCAAGACGGGCACGAAGTTCACCATCCTCGCGCCCTACATCCGCGGCAAGAAGGGCGAGTACCGCAAGCAGATGCTGCAGATGGTGAAGGAAGGCTTCACGCGCGCCGTCGTCAACGGCACGATGATCGAGCTGGCCGATCCGCCCGTGCTCGACAAGCAGAAGAAGCACACCATCGACATCGTCATCGACCGCCTCGTCGTCAAGGAGGGAATCGAGCAGCGCCTTGCCGATTCGCTCGAGACCGCCACGCGCGTGACCAAGGGTCTCGTCAAGATTCTTTATCAGGAAGGCAACCGCGAAGAGCTCCTCTCGCAGAGTTACGCCTGCCCCGATTGCGGCGTCTCCATCGGCGAGATCACGCCGCGCCTCTTCTCCTTCAACTCGCCGTACGGCGCCTGCCCGCGCTGCTCCGGCCTCGGCGTCCTGCTCGAAGTCGACGAGAAGAAGATCATCCCCGACACGCTGAAATCGATCGAAGACGGCGCCATCTCCATTTGGAAAGAGGGTGCCGAGAACTGGCGTCTTCGCCAGATTCACACGCTTGCCAAGCACTACAAGTTCAAGCTCGACGTGCCGTGGAAGTCGCTGCCGGAGAAAGCGCGCAGCGTCATCCTTCAGGGCTCCGAGGAGAAGATCAAGTTCCAGTTCAGCGGCGCGGAGAGCACGTATTCCTACAGCGGAACGTACGAAGGCCTCGTGCCGATGCTGACGCGGCGCTACAAAGAATCGGACAACGACGACATCCGCGAGGAGATCGAGCGCTTCATGACGCCGATGGATTGTCCCGATTGCAAAGGGCGGCGTCTGAAACCCGAGGCGCTGGCGGTGACCGTGGCAGGGCAGCCGATCGATGAGGTCGTCGGCCTCCAGCTCAAAGACGCCGAGAACTTCTTCGCCACGATCGATCTCACGCCACGCGAGGAGAAGATCGCCGGCAAGATCCTCAAGGAAGTGCGCGACCGCCTCGGCTTCCTCTGCGCCGTCGGCGTCGGCTACCTGATGCTCGACCGCAGCGCGGCCACGCTCTCCGGCGGCGAAGGACAGCGCATCCGCCTGGCCACGCAGATCGGCTCCAAGCTGATGGGCGTCCTCTACGTTCTCGACGAGCCGTCGATCGGCCTTCACCAGCGCGACAACCGCAAGCTCATCGACTCTCTCCTCGAGCTCCGCGACCTCGGCAACACGGTGATCGTCGTCGAGCACGACGAGGAGACGATCGAGACCGCCGATCACATCATCGACCTCGGCCCCCGGGCGGGCGTTCACGGCGGCGAAGTGGTGGCCGAGGGGACGCTCGCGGAGATCAAGACCTTCCCGTCGTCGCTGACGGCGAAGTATCTGCGCGGCGAAGCGTCGATCGCAGTGCCCGCGCAACGCCGGCCGCTCAGCAATGGCAAGCTCGTCATCCGCGGCGCGCGGCAGAACAACCTCAAGAATCTCGACGTCACCATCCCCCTCGGCATCTTCATCGCCGTCACCGGCGTGAGCGGCTCGGGCAAATCGACGCTCGTCAACGACATTCTTTATAAAGCACTATCACGGCACTTCTTCGACGCCCTCGATACGCCCGGCGAGCACGACCGCATCGACGGCCTGGAGCAGATCGACAAGATCATCGACATCGATCAGTCGCCGATCGGCCGCACGCCGCGCTCCAATCCCGCCACCTACACGCAGCTCTTCACCGAGATGCGCAACCTCATGGCGCAGACGCCGGAAGCCAGAATGCGCGGCTACGGCCCGGGCCGCTTCTCCTTCAACGTCAAGGGCGGCCGCTGCGAGGCCTGCCGAGGGGACGGGCAGATCAAGATCGAAATGCACTTCCTCCCCGACATCTACGTCACCTGCGACGTCTGCGGCGGCAAGCGCTACAACCGCGAAACGCTGCAGGTCACGTACAAAGGCAGTTCGATCGCCGAGATCCTCGACATGACCGTCGAGCAAGGCCTGGAGACGTTCAAGAACATCCCCAGAATCGCCAACATCCTCCGCACCCTCGATGAAGTCGGCCTCGGCTACATCAAGCTCGGCCAGTCATCAACGACGCTCTCCGGCGGCGAAGCGCAGCGCGTCAAGCTGGCCAAAGAGCTGGCCAAACGCGCGACGGGAAGAACGCTCTACATCCTCGACGAGCCCACGACCGGCCTGCACTTCGACGATGTCTCCAAGCTCCTCCACCTGATGCACGGCCTGGTCGACCGCGGCAACACCGTCGTCGTCATCGAGCACAACCTCGACGTCATCAAAACGGCAGATCACGTCATCGACCTCGGCCCCGAAGGCGGCGACGGCGGCGGCTACATCATCGCGACCGGCACGCCCGAGCAGATTGCGAAAACGCGCGGCACGCCGACGGGGGAGTATTTGAAGAAGATGTTGGCGAAGAGTGGTCGTGCGGTGGTCTAGACGGCCGGTTGTCGGCCGGCCGGAGCGTCTTCTATGAAGCCAATGGTAACCACGTTTCCAGATCTGCTGGAGCGCGTAAACCTATTGATCCGTGAACTTGGCGAAGCGGACCTGTCGATCAATCCCACTTCTCGTTTTGGCGCGTATCAGCTCGAGCTCGCAAAGGCGGTTAGGTCACGATCCGCTCCGAACGCGAATCAGTTGAAGCGATGGCACCGTCTACTGATCGAGGTCAACGACCTATCAATGATTCAGCACGAACTGTCAAGGCCGCCCGCGGTCTTCGGCTGGGAGCGACGAACGCGCGAAGTCCTCTCTGGTTCCTTCTTTCGATCCTCAGACGGGAAGAATACCCATGCACGAAACACTCAGTTCGAACTAGTGGTTGCTGCCGCGCTTCGCTCAGCCGGATATGAATTGGAGCTTGAAGAGCCTGACATCGTTGTCGAAATGGCAGTTGGTCAAGTAGGCATAGCTGCTAAGCGACCCGCTTCTCAACGCAATCTAACCAAGACAATTCGTGATGCAGGACGCCAGATCGCCGCTCAGAACAAACCCGGCATCATCGCGTTAGACGCAACCGTGTTGGTGGCTCCTGACGACGGCGAGATCACTACTGACGACTTCGCGGCCTCGGAATCGAGAGTCGCCGTTCATGCAATCGCCGTGGCTAAGCACTTGGCGGCCATCGCTGGCCTAAGGGTTGGAACAGAGCACGTCTTTGGCTTACTGGCGCGAGTCTGCGTGCCAACCTGGGAGCCACATCTTCTTCGACTGTCGTACGTCGAGCGGTGGCCGATCGTGTGTTTGGTTAACGAATCGGACACTCGCTTTCGGTCCTGTTTTGATCTCGCGACCAGCCTTCAGAACGCTCGCTAACTTAGCTCGCCCATCGAGAGACAACCCAACTTCACCCCGGCTCGCAGGGTTTCTGATTGTCCAGCGCGGCCTCGCCCCGGTAAGCTTTGAATCGCCGGCGGAGCGCAACCGAACGGAGTATCATTCTCATCAGGTTTCAAATGGACGCACTAAAGACCAAGCAGTCTCGTGCATGGCAGGTCATCAACCTGGCGAGCAAGTCACTTCAGTCAGCGTTCGAACGATGGAAGGAGCAGTTCGCTCCGCTTCTTGCCGTCGGCGACGTACCCGTCGACCCCGCAGACCTGAAAGAGTTTGAGCAGAAGCTGACGTTACTTCGAGCAGCTATTACCCGTCGGCAAGCCGCAACCGTTGCGGAACTTTGCAACGATGTGCTACGCGGAGTAGACCGAGTCGGCTTGAATATGCGCTATGGCCAGTGGGACGCGCTTCGTCAAGCTATTGCGTTTATAACTCCACGGCGTGCCCGATCCGCCTACTCTGGTCTCTGCTTATACCTTCCACGTCGCGTTCTTCGCGGGCATCAAGCTATAGTGAGGTCTGCGCGGAAGAACCCAGATAGGCTCTTCGCCATGACACCGCGCGGGTTCGAACAGCTCATCGCTTTTGTGTTCCAGCAAAACGGTTTTGACGTGTCGCTCACACCTCAGACGCGCGACGGTGGTTTCGACGTGGTCGCAGAGAATCGTGTGCTCGGTGTACCTTTCAAGTGGCTAATTGAATGTAAGCGCTACGCCCGCGGTCGCAACATTACGGTCGAGACAACCCGCAGTTTGCTTGGAGTGCTTGTAGATCAACGTGCGAGTCGTGCGCTCTTGATCACGACTTCCGGTTTTACAAAGGCAGCGCGAACCTTTGCCGATCGGAACTCACCCGACATTCATCTGTGGTCTTTGGCCGATATCACGGCTCAACTTCGGGCTTGCCCGCTCTAGGACGCGGTGAAGTGGGGTCAGGTTTGAAGTATGAAGTGACCTTGGTGAATTGTCGCAAGAGGCCAGGTTCCGTCGTCCGTCACTCCATACTTCAGACCTGACCCCACTTCCGTTCGCCGAACACCAAACTGAATCAATTCGAAATTGAGCACCCTGCGCAGCAAGGAACGATCTCCCTGGTATCGAAGCGCGGAAGCGGCCGGAGCCTGGGCCGCAGTCTTTCAAGCTCGCTGGCGTCGATCTCGCCCGATCGCTCCAGGCGTCCGTCGATGATCTTGTAGACCGTGCGCGACACCTTGCAATGCACGGTCAGCGGCTTTTCCGGACTCTTGCCTCGGGCGAGGCGATCGCGCTTGACCAGCACGACCTCGTCTTTGCCGACGAGCAACTCGGAAGTGATCTGGTGAAGGAAGGTCACGCCGCCGCGGGCATATCCCGCCGTTTCGAGCGTGGCGGCGGGGAGGAGCTTTCCACCTTCGATTCGAAACATCAGGTCTTTCGTGGCCGAGATTCCGCCGCTGCCGCTGATCGTGGTCGACACGCCGACGTCGACAAACCTGGCGCCGGCGAGCGTGAATCGGTCCACGCGGGCGTCCATCTCGATGAGGTCTCCGGGGTCTTCGTTGCTGAGAAGAGTGGCCGTTACATCGTGCCGGTCGGACAGCCTCCACGTATTGTCCGCACGCCGCTTCCCGAAGGCGACGAACACCCGATGCGGGAAGTCGCTGGACCTCGGCCGGTCAACCGCTTCGATCGCGTAGACGACGACGCTCGCATCGCCCACAGCGGCCGTCACATATTGAGCACACACGGCGGGCTTGCCCTTGATCGTGAGCGGCCGCGATGGTTGCACGATCCCTGCGTCGCACGGGTGACGTGCGGTCACGGCCAGGAAGAGGAGGAGCGGAAACATTGGCGCGCATCGTATCCGGGCCGTGGATGACAGCAGGCCGGGCCGGCCGCGCGATCACAGCGATTGGCTGGGAGTTTGCGCTGCAGGAACTACGAAGCCGTACTTCACGCAAGCAAGAACGTCGACGAATTTTCGACCTCGCCCTGACAGCACTCGGGCGAGGACGCCCGAGTGCCCGCGGTCGAGACGACCGCACTCCTTTCGACCGGCACTGAGGAGTGTGGGCGTCTCGCCCGCGGCCATCGGGGCGTCCCGCCTCGGTGGTTGGATCCGGCGGCCTGATAGCTCCAATGTTTTGAAGCGGCTCAGATCTGAAAACAAGCCCGGGTTGACGATCGTCGCGGAAACAATGCCGCCGTGAAGGGTCTCAGCCTGCTTAGTTTAATCACGGCGACGTTGAGCGAGGTATACGCCACTGAATCGTCAGCGCCCGATCCGATCCTCCAGAGTATCCAGAGCCGCTCGGTGAAGTTGGGCCGATTGAAATCGCGCGAGGGGAGATTTGGTGGGCGGATCTTCCCGATCCCGTCGCATCGGATCCCGGTGGAACCCGTCTCGGTGTCATCCACGCCGTCATCCCGATGACACATGCACACGCCATCCGCGGAGAAGTTCAGCCCGTGTTGAAAGAGGTGTATCGCCGAACGCTCGATCCGGCGGCATCGCCGCAGCAATCACTAGCAAAGGGAATCGCCTGGCGTGCCGGCTCCACCAAACTCGAACGAAGATCAATGATGTCGACATCGAGCCATTAGAAAATGACGGTGCCGGTATCCAGGATGACGATTCCAAATAAACAATAACGACGTCGA
>JADGNZ010000041.1 GCA_017883205.1 Thermoanaerobaculia bacterium
CCGCCTCAGCACTTTCATCGATTGAATGGTGGGGGCCGTCCGCTCTTACATCCACTCGCCAGTTACCATTCTCTTACCACTCGATTCCCGGATGCCCCTATACAATTTTCCGAGACGACGGAAGCCGCGACGATTCGGTCGAGAAGATGCTCAGCGTGTTCGAAGGGCGATTCGCCGCGGCGATGCGGGTGACCCTTGAGCAGCACGCGTTTACTGCTCAGCAGCGCGCCGACGTGGCGTACTTCATCACGTTTCTGTTGATCCGACCGCCTCGCGTCTTGAAGGAGTTCTTGCCTGGTCTTTTCGGAAGCGCCGCAACATTGCGGCTCCTTCACGATAAGCTGCCCGGGTTCGCCGTAGCGATGCGGAAGCAATTTCGGGACCCCAATCCAGAACGTGTCGCAGAGTGGTTTGGAGAACTTAGTGCGGACGCGCAAAAACGGGTGATCTTCGCAATTATGCTGCCCGCGATTGATGCCGATTCAGAGACGCTATTCAAACTGAGTTGGTCGTACTTTTTCACGACGCCCGACCACCCCTTTATCTCCTCGGACACACCTGTTTGCTTTAGAGTCCCGAACGGCCAGAGAAGCACACACTTTCCCCTATTGTTGGATGACCCTGCCGTCGAGGTGAGTTTTCCAATGTCCGCTTCTATTGCTCTTGTTGCGCGACATGGTGATGGATTGCAGCGAAAGGGCGCTGTCAGCCCCGACATTGTTGCTGAACTTAATTCAAGGGTGCTCTGGCAATCGAAGGATTACGTTTTCACGTCACAGCGGGGTTTCCCCGGCGATGACAAACTCCAGCAATGGACCGCGCGCTCCCCAGTGTCCGACGTTAACAGAGCGATAGCTATTGTCGAGGGATCGGCTGAGCGAGACTCGGGCTAACGCTCAGCGCTCACTGCCTGTTCTAACTCGGTCTTTCGTGCGCCCCCCCTCACCCCTCCCCCCACTTCAACTTCGTGCGCAGCACATCGAAGTAACTCGTCTTTGATGTGCGGACGAGAGTCACGGGGTTGGGGGACCTGTTGATGCAGACCTTGTCGTTTTGCGCGATGGGGAGGCCTTCCTGGCCGTCGAGGGTGAGGAAGATTTCCTGGTTGGGGGTGGCGATGCCGATCTCGATCTCCAGGTCGTCGGGCAGGACGATCGGGCGGTTGGAGAGCATGTGCGGGCAGATCGGGGTCAGGACGACGGCGCCCATCGTGGCGTAGATGATCGGGCCGCCGGCGGAGAGGTTGTAGGCAGTAGAGCCGGTTGGCGTGGCGATGATCAGGCCGTCGGCGCGGAACGAGGAGACGAACTGGCCGCCGACCGTCACGCGCATCTCGATGATGCGGGCCAGTGCGCTCTTGTTGATCGTGGCGTCGTTGAGGACGCGGTATTTGCGATGATCGCGGCCCGGTCCGCGTACCTCCACATCGAAGGTGACGCGCTTCTCGCTTTCGAAATCACCCGCGAGCACCCGCTCCATTACCTCAGGAAAGTCCTCCACGCGCACCTCGGTGAGGAAACCGAGCGTGCCCATGTTTACGCCGAGGATGGGAACGTCTTTCGGAGCGTGGCGGGCCACGGAGAGGAGCGTGCCGTCGCCGCCGAACGTGATCAGAAGCTCGGAGTGTTTGCCGAGGTCACTCTTTGCGACGCACTTGCCGCGGTCGCCGAGCCTGTCGGCGGTGCCGTAGTCGAAACAGACGTTGTAGCCGCGCCCGCGAAGATCAGCGGTTACGCGCGCGGCGAAAGCGAGTGCGTCCTCCGAGGTGGTCTTCGCGGAGATGCCGATGGTCTGCACGGGAGGAGTTTACGCGATCACTCTTCGCACATCTTCCGGCTCGATGACAACGCGGTCGCCGGCGCGCTCGGGGCCGGTGAAAAGCACCGGATGGAGCACCTTCTCGAGGATGGCGCGCAACGCCCGCGCGCCGAGCTTCTGCTTCAGCGCCGCCTCGGCGATCGCGTAGAGCGCGCCGGCCGAGAACTCGAGCTGGATCTGGTCGAGCGCGCAGAGGCGCTGGTACTCCGGAACCATCGCCTCGCGCGGCTCGGTGAGGATGGTGACGAGGTCGTCGGCGGTGAGGGAATCGAGCTCGACGTGGACCGGCAGCCGCCCGAGGAGCTCGGGAAGGAAGCCGTACTTCACCAGCTCTTCGGTGGAGATGTCTTTCGCCCGAACGTCGCCATCGCCGAAGAAACCGATCGGCTTGGCGTCGCTGCTGTCGTCGATGTCGCTGAACGCGCCGGCGCAGATGAAGAGAATGTTGGCGATGTCGATCTCGACGTAGTCGTACTTGTTCCAGTGCGAAGTCACGTTCAGCGGAACGAAAAGCTTCTCGCCCTCGAGGATCTTGAGCAGCGACTGCTGCACGCCTTCGCCGCCGATGTCGCGCGATCCGGAGCCGGTGCGCGTACCGCCGGAGCGCCGCGCGATCTTGTCGATCTCATCGATGAAGACGATGCCGTTCTCCGCAGCGTCGACATTCTGATTCGTGGCAAAGAGCAACCGTCCGATCGCGACCTCGACATCCTCCCCGTAATATCCAGCCTCGGTGAACGCAGTAGCATCGTTGTAGGCAAAGGGAACGTCGAGGATCTTCGCCAGCGTGCGGGCCAGGTAGGTCTTGCCCGATCCCGAAGGACCGATCATCAGGATGTTCGATTTGCGGATGGAGACGTCGCCGCCGAACTTCAGGTACTCGATGCGCTTGAGATGGTTGTACGCGGCGATGGCCAGCACTTCTTTGGCGTGCTTCTGGCCGACGACGTATTGATCGAGCTGCTCGTAGATGCGCCGCGGCGTGACGTGCAAAAAGCGGTAGATGTCACGCTTTTCCTTCATGGGCGGCGGGTCGAGTATAAGCCTGTGGAGCAAAGATCAGAGGACCAGAGACAAGAGATCAGGAGGGGCGGCGTTAACACTCGATCTCTAGCGTCCGATTCTGCCCGCCTGTTTCTCTCGTCAGATCAGAATCAGGAAAGCCCGGTCCACCCCTGATCCCTTGTCTCTGATCGCTTGTTTCTGATCTCCGCTTCACATTCTTCATGAGGGATTTAAGCCAGATGTGTGAGACTGCCGCCCCTTCATGTGTGGAATCAACGGGATTGTCTCCTTTCGCGCCGGCGCACCGTTGGTCGACCTCGATGAGCTGACGCGAACACGGGAGGCGATGCGCACGCGCGGTCCGGACGCAGCCGGTTCATGGATGTCGAGCGACGGACGTACCGGTTTCGGTCACCGGCGCCTCTCCATCATCGACGTCAGCGACCGCGCCAATCAGCCGATGGTCAGCCGCGATGGCCAGATGGTGTTGACGTTCAACGGAGAGATCTACAACTACACGGAGCTTCGCTCGGAGCTCGAGGCCGGCGGCGAGACGTTCGATACCGCGTCCGACACGGAAGTAGTTCTGCGAATGTACGCAAAGTGGGGCCGGGAGATGTTGCCGCGACTGCGTGGCATGTTCGCGTTTGCCATCTGGGATTCGAGTGCGAGGACACTGTTTCTGGCGCGCGACCCCTACGGAGTCAAGCCGCTCTACTACGCGAATGATGGGCAGACCATCCGCTTCGCATCGCAAGTGAAGGCGCTGATGGCGGGTGGGAAAATATCAGCGGCGCGCGATCCGGCCGGCATCGTCGGTTTTCTTCTGCGCGGCAGCGTCCAGGGGCCATTCACGATCTACGAGGCGATCCGCGAGCTGCCGGCCGGCAGTTCGATGATGGTTACCGCTGACGGTCCGGCTCCGCCCTGCGCCTATTTTTCAATCGCAAACGTGCTGCGCGATGCCGTGAACGAGCGCCGCCACTACAGCGACGACGAGCGGGCCGCCATCATCGCCGACGGCGTCCGCGAATCCGTCCGCTATCACCTTGTCTCCGATGTGCCGGTCGGCGCGTTTCTATCCTCGGGACTCGACTCCGGCACGATCGTCGCGCTCGGGGCGGAGACCGGTATTCCTCTGCAGACGCTGACATTGCGGTTCAAGGAATACGCCGATACGCCGAAGGATGAAGCGCCGCTCGCCCAGATGGTGGCGAAGTCGTACGGCCTGTCGCACGACATATCGACCCTTTCGGGAGACGTGTTTCGGACGCACCTTGCCGCCGCACTCGATGCGATGGACCAGCCGTCATTCGATGGACTCAATTCCTACTTTGTCTGCAAAGCGGCAGCGGAGCTGCGTTGGAAAGTGGCGCTCTCCGGCACAGGCGGCGACGAGCTCTTCGGCGGCTACTCAACCTTCCGCATCATCCCTCGCATGGTGCGGCTGTTCGCCGCGTTCCGCTACATGCCCAGTCTGGCCTCGGCGTTCCGGCGAATGCAGCCGCGCATGTTCAAGAACGACATCCGCTACAGCCCGAAGACGGCGTACACGTTGAAATACTGCACGTCATACGCTGGTGCGTATCTGATGAAACGCGGGCTTTTCCTGCCGGAAGAGGTGGCCGGAATCGTCGGTGAGGATGTCGCGCGCGAAGGTTTGGCGCGCCTCGACATGCTGGCTCGCATCCGCGCGGCGATGACCCCCGATCCGGGAACAGCGTTTGCCCGCGTGGCGGCACTCGAATCCGCGCTCTTCATGCGCAACCAGCTCCTCCGTGACATCGACTGGGCGTCGATGGCGCATTCGCTGGAGGTGCGCGTGCCACTCGTCGACGCGTTCCTCCTCCGCAAGGTCGCTCCCGCTGTCTTCTCGACAAGAAAGCGCAATGGCAAGGAGTTGATGGCACGAGCGCCGCGTCAGCCTCTGCCTGAGGCCATTGTGAAACGGAAAAAAACCGGCTTCACAGTGCCAATCCGTAAATGGCTGGCCGACCCGTCCGAGACTGCGAAACACTTCGGCATGCGCCCATGGGCGCTCCATCTGCTCGAAGTTAACGGGCACCTTCTGCCTCGCCGGCCCTGAACGCTACCGGTCCCTCCACGTAAAAATCCTTTGCTCTCCGGCGCCTTTCTTGACGCTGTGTCGCTTCGCGTTTTCGCGTAAGTCGCGTTATCGCAACGACTTGCACGTTTAGGCGCGCTGGCCGTCCGATCGCACTAAGAAGCCGCGAAAGGAGGTGGTGCCAAACGGAGCCAAGAATTTCCATTTGATGCAGAGGATCAACGGTCCTCGTGTGGGAAACAGCCAAAACAATGAAACGCGTCAACGTTCAACCAACCAATCAACCACCAACAAATAAGGAGAAGGAGACCATGCGGAAGTCCCACCTCATCGTCCTCTCGGCAATTCTCATCATCTCGATGTCGACCGCGGTCATGGCGGCCGACACACAGCAGACCCAGGCCGCGCCGACGGGCGTAGTCAACATCAACAGCGCGGATGTTGCGCAGCTCGCATTCCTGCCGCGCGTCGGCGTCAAAGCGGCGCAACGCATCGTCGACTATCGCAAAGAGCACGGCAGCTTCAAGAAGACCTCGGACCTGATGCAGGTCAAGGGCTTCGGCGAGAAGTCGTACGAGCGTCTGGCCAGCTACCTTTCGGTCGACGGCAAGACGACGCTGGCCGCGAAGGTTCACGCCGGCCGCATCGGCGGCGGTAAGCGCACCAAGTCCGCGAAGTCATCCTCATCGCCCTCCCCCGCGACGCGATAACGCGCCGCCCCTCCAAAAGGCCGCCTCGCGCAAGCGGGGCGGCCACCTTGGAGAAGCCAGCGGCCAGAGATCAGCGGTCAGACCGATCGCTGCTCTCTGCTCACTGACCTCCCCAAAAAAACCACCTGCTTCATCACAAGGAGAACGTGTGCTCAAACGTCAACGCGGTTTCAGCCTGATCGAGATCCTGGTCGTCGTCGCCATCATCGGAATCATCGCCCTTTGCGCGATCCCCTCGTTCGCCAACTACCGGCGGCGCGCCTCATGCGCGGCGGCGGCCAACGAAATGCGCAGCATCCTGCGTGCTGTCCGTTCGCGTGCAATCGCCCGAGGAGCGAATGCCGGCGTGAAGTTCGTGCATACGGGAAATAACTGGACCTATACGCTGTACGACGACGGCAACGGCAACGGAATCGCCAATGCCGACATCACCTCCGGCGTCGACCGGCGCTACTTCGGTCCAGCGGTGACGATGCCGCTGTACCACATCGCCGCGATCGCGCAGTTGCCGAAAGCCTTGCGTGATCCTGACGGCGATCCGCTCCTTCCGAGCGATCCCGCTCTTCAATTCGGCCGTTCGACGATCTGCTCGTTCTCGCCGATGGGAAGCGGCACTCCGGGGACGATCTATATCAGCGACGGCATCGACGTGCTCTACGCGGTGCGCGTGTTTGGCGCCAGCGGAAAGGTGCGGCTGCTGCGCTACGACAGCGGGACGCAGAAGTGGGAGGAGCGATGAGGCTCGCTCGCTCAGCGCTAGTTTTCGCCGCGCCGCACTACGAGTCTTCGCGCTTCGTAGGTCTGCACCACCGACAGTGGATTCGTTCGCAACGACTCCTCGGAAAATGCGTCGGACAGGATGCTGCCGTCCATGTCGCGCGCGACTGGGAGGCCGGCGATGTAGAGAACGGTCGGCACGACGTCGAAGGCGGTTGCGGAGCGAGGTTTGTCGCTGCGGACGATGCCGGGACCGCGGATCAGCACGAAGCCGTCGTCGGCGCTGGGGTCGGCGGGATCGACGAAATCGCGGAGCAGCGCGTAGGGCGTCGCAGGCAGTTCCGGCGGGACGGGTCCGGATGGCGACACGACCACGAGTGTGTGATTGGGATAGTCGCGCGCCAGCGCCGCCAGCATCCTATCGATCTGTTCCGCGTACGCGCGCAGGACCATCCCTTTCACGGTCGAGCGAGGAGGAAGCTCGTTGCTGAAAATGTGAATGGCGCGTTGTGCCTGCTCCAACCCACCGAGCGTGCAGACCGTGAGCGCAAACGCCGGCGCCGAGGCGCGGAGGATGGCGACCGAGGTGAGGTCGTCGGCCAGACTATTCACGATCCGCTGGCGCGCGTTGCCCGTGCCGTTGAAGCGCTGCGTATCCGCTTCCGCCGGAACGGCCTTGAAGCTCGCTACGCTGGCGGCGAACTGCGGAGGAACGATTTCGCTCTCCTTTCGCGATGCGGTTTCGAAGTAGCGATCGGTGACGAGTCGCGACGCTCCCGCCGGTTGCGACCATGGCCAGCCGATTACCGCGGAGCGAATGCCGAGCCGCTCAAAGACCGTCCAGAACGGAAGAGAGAGTCCGGACGGAAGCGGCGTGGCCACGCGCTCGACCGGCGGAATCAGTCCCCACACTTTGAAGCCGACACCGCCCGGAATGATCAGGAATCGTTCGCCGGGACGATTGAGCGGCGTGCGATAGCCGAGACGTCCGGTGACGCCGTGGCGGAACGGCAGCTTCCCGGTCGCGACCGAGGCCCACAGAGACTTCGGGCTGATCGTGGGGAAGGGCTCGAGCCGCGTGACGTAGTCGTGAGTCCGTGCCTGCTCGAAGAACGGCAGCGAGCCCTCGCCGGTCATCGTGAGGATCCAGTCGTACGGCAGATTGCGGATGGCGACGACGATCACGGGACGGTGGCCGGCCACCGTCCCGACATTCGCCACCACCGACTGGGCCTCGGTGCGGTAACTGTCGCGGCGCTGGTAGAGGAAGACGGACGAGATCGCGATCAGCAGCACGCCGGAGACGAAGAGGATGCGCGAGGTGCGGCGGCTGGCGTTGCGCTCGGCGAACCAGAGCAGCAGGAGCGCGAACGAGGTCGCGGTGATCAGGTTCGTCGCTTTCGACAACACCCGGATCGCGCCAATCGGCAAGTAGTTGTTGCGAAACACCTCGAGGTGCATCCAGTAGATCGCCGTGGCCACGAACGCGGCCAGGACGACGAAGCCGAAGCCGTGTGGCCGGTAGTCGCGGTCTGTTTCCGGTTTCCCGAGGAGGCGCACGCGCAGGACGCGGAGGAGCCAGAGGGCGGTGCCGGCCAGCAGGCCGCAGATCAGGCCATAGACGATCGTGACCGTTGCCAGGCGACCGGGTGTGATGTCGATCTGCGGGTTGAGAAAGTAAAGAAGGTTGGCGATGTAGAGGCCGAAGATCGCACCTGCGAGTACGCGCTTGAGATACGCCCAACGAATCGGCATGCCGGCGTGCGCAGTGTATCGCGCGGAGGTGCGGCGTGATTACGGCGGCGCGCATCCAGCAATGCACGTCGCGCGATGCGGTGCTCGCGCTTTTCCGCGAGCTCGGTTACGAGGTCGCGCCCGTGGCCATTACCCTGGACGAGTGGCGCCGGGCCGGGATCGCGATCGGATGGAGCGATGCCATCGCGCTCGATCTTGCCGCGCGCACGCCGGAGCTCGATCTCTACGTCGTCAGCGGCGATCCACTGCCCGAGGCGGGTGCGATCGGGGCGTTCCTCCGTTCGCTCACGTCGTACAACGCGCTTGTCAAGCCGGTGGTCGTCGCAGTCGGGGGAGTCGCTCGCCGGGGGTCAGGAGCCGGAGTGGGTTGTGGGTTACTCGGTTGCTCCGTTGTTGCGAGCGAGGAAGAAGACCCATCTCCGACACCCGACTCCCAACCAGCGACTTCCGCCGCGCCGGCGCGGCTGGAGATTCACGATCTCTCATCGCGGCGCGAGCATCGTCGTCTCGACATCGACCTCGCACGCCCGTCGGCACACGCGCTCGACAGGCTCAACCTGCTCGCCTCCGGCCGCGAGCCGGCGCGCATCTTCGACCGCGCGCTCGACCGCGAGTCGTTGACGCGCCAGTTCTTCGAGCGCTTTCGCCGCGCTGTGCGCGAGGTCTCGCAGGCGATCGCTGAGGTGCGTGCGCATGAGGCGAAAGACGCCGCCGATGGTCAGGCGTTGCTGCTTCTCTCGCGTCTCCTTTTTCTCTATTTCATCCAGCAGAAAGGGTGGCTCAATGGCGAGCGGCGCTTTCTGATCGACCGCATCGACACCGCAATCCGCGACCGCCGCGGCGTTTACGCGACGCTTTTCACGCCGCTCTTTTTCGGCTGCCTGAACACGGCCGTTCGCGAGCGCGACGACGACGCGCGTGGGCTCGGCAGGATCCCGTATCTCAACGGCGGTCTCTTCGAACCGTCTCCCTTCGAAGAGCGAAACCCGGGTCTCGATCTGCCGGACGAACTGCTGCGGCGCGTGATCGAGGAAGTGTTCGAGAGCTTCGCCTTTTCGATCGACGAGTCGGATGCGGCCGGAACGCACATCGATCCGGAGATGCTCGGAAAAGTATTCGAGTCGTTGATGGCGAACGATGAGCGGCTGTCCACCGGCAGCTTCTATACGCCACGCGCCATCGTCGACGTTCTGGCCGCGCGTGCGATCGTGGCGTGGCTGAGCGAGGGCGACGCTACAGCGAAGGACTTCCTGGAAACCACGCTTCGCGGCGAGTCCGCGCGTCGCCCGCGCAATGCCCGTGCGCTCGCGCAGCGTCTGCAAGCGGTTGCCATCCTCGATCCGGCCTGTGGTTCCGGCGCGTTCCTTCTCGGCGCGCTTCGCGTCGTCGAGCGTCTCACGCTCGCACTCGAGCAGGATGCCCCTAGCGACCTCCGCCGGCGCATCGTCGAGCGCTCGCTGTACGGCGTCGATCTGAAACCGGAGGCGGTGCGCCTCTGCGAATTGCGGCTGTGGCTCGCCATCGTCGCGCAGGCGGATGCGTCCGCCGACAGCATCCAGCCGTTGCCGAATCTCGACCGGAACATCCTGCAGGGAAACTCGCTCTTGAGCCCGACCGATTTTCTCGGTGACAATCGAGGCGACGTCTATCGCGAATGGATCTACGCCTTGCGGGCGCAGTCGGATCTCATCACCCGTTACCGCAACGCGCCGCATCGCGAGCGTGCCTCCGTCGCGCGACTCATCCGCGCGAATGACGGACGCCTCGCCGCGGAGCTCGTGGCGAAGGCGATCGACCTTGATGAGCGCGAGCAGGAGCAGCTCTGCGCGCCGCAGCGCGATCTCTTCGGCCGGCTTCGTGCGCTGAACATCGAGCGGTGCCGCGAGCTGTACGAGCGCATCGGCGCAAACCGCCGCCTGCTCGATCGGATCGAGGACGGCGAGATCGGATTCTTCTCGTTCGACGTCCACTTCGCGCATGTAATGGCTCGCGGCGGATTCGACGTGGTCGTCGGCAATCCGCCCTGGGTTCGCAACAGCCGCATCGAGCCCGGCGTGAAGCGAATGTACGCGGAGCGCTTTCCTCTTTTTCACGGCGACGGCGTGCGCGGTACGGCAGCGTTTCATCAGCCCGATCTTTCGATCGCATTCGTCGAGCGCGCGCTTTCGCTGGCGGTGCCGGGAGGCGTGGTCTCGCTCCTCGTGCCCGCCAAGTTACTCAACGCAGGCTATGCGGCGCCGTTGCGGCGGGCGTCGGCAGCGAACCTCGTCGCGCTCGACGATTGGTCCTCCGATGCCAAGCGCCACTTCGATGCCGACACGTTCCCGCTGGGCATGACGCTGGCGCGGCGGAACGGTGCGACGCCGTCGCCATACATCTCCGTGACCGTGGCAGGCGAGTCCTTCGCTGTTTCCCGCGAGGCCCTGACATTGCAAGGCTCCGAATGGTCGCTTCTGCCGCCCGACGTGCACGCGATCGTCGCGCGCATCCATGCATCGCATGCATCGCTCGGTGACACACTCGGCCGCGCGCCGGTGATGGGTGTGAAGACCGGCGACAACGGCTCGTTTTTTCTCGATGTCAGGCACGTCCGCGCGAACACCATCGAGACCATCGACGGCATCCAGGTTCCGCTTAGCGCCGTCTGCCGTTGCGTGCGCGGCCGCGATGTGCGGCGCTGGACGATCGGCGAGCCGATGTGGATGCTCTGGCCGCCGGCGGGAGGCTGGCCGAATCCGCCGCGTTGGGTCGAGCGCTTTGCCGAAGCGCGCGGTGTCGAAGTTGATTCGCTGCAGCTGTCGTACGTTCGTCCCGAGCACGTCGGTATCAAGGTGGTTTGGAAAGACCTTTCGCGCGGTCTTTGCGCGGCCGTGCTCGAGGATTCCGTTCGTCTCGGCGATCGCAACATCCCGCTCGTTCCGAACCAGACGTTGTATGCGATCGATGCGGCCACACTCGACGAGGCGCATGTCATTGCAGCGCTGTTGAACTCGACGATCGTCAATGTTCTGGCCATCGCCATCGCCGAGCGCGCCAAAGACTCGTACTTTCGCTATTTCGGCCGCACTGTCGCGCGCCTGCCGCTTCCGGCCGTCGTCAACACGAGCGCTTCCTGGAGCCGGTTGCTCCGCGCGGCCCGGCGCGCAGCGGAGAGTCCAGCCGCGATGCAGGACATCGATCGAACCGTGGCTGTGCTCTACGGTGTTTCCAACGAGGAGCACGAGCGGCTGGCTTCGTTCCTTCGCAAGCGGCTTGGCCTGGCCGGCGATGCCTGACCTGGCGCCGCACCAGTGCGCCGCCGTTACGCGCGCGCTGTCGCTGATCGGCTGCTATGGCGGGGCGATTCTCGCGGACGAGGTCGGCCTCGGTAAATCGTTTGTGGCAGCGAGCGTGGCCGCACATTTCCAGCGCGGCGGATCGGCCGTGGAGATGATCGTGCCCGCGTCGCTGACCGTGCAATGGCGCGAGACGTTGCGCGACTTCGCTGTCGAGGCGCGGATCATCACGCACGACGCGCTCGCGGGAGATCCGCTGGTCGGCCACGGCGAACGGCTCATCGTCGTCGACGAGGCCCACGCGTTCCGCAATCGTCACACGCAACGTTGGTGCGCGCTGGCGCGCCGCTCCGTTTGCGCCCGGCTGCTGCTCGTCACGGCGACGCCGATCTGCAACTCCGTGGACGACCTTCTCGCGCTCGTCTCGCTCATCGCCGCGGACGACGCACTGCGCCTCCGCGGCGTCGCTTCGATCGATGACGCGTTCGCCAGCCGCGACGCAAGGGCGCTCGACGTGATCGTCCGCGAGCTCGTCATCCGCCGCGAGCGCGACGTGCTGCCGCCGGAGTTGCGCTTCGGCGCGCTCGACCGCCGCGTCATCCGCCATCCGGTTGTCGATGCGCCGATCGACGCGCTGCAATTCCCGCTGAGTGCCAACGCGCCATTGCTGCGGCAGTTTCTCGGAAGGCGACTCGAGTCGAGTCCTGCGGCGCTGCTCGAATCCATACGCCGCCAGCGTCACTTCTACGAGCGCGTCATCGAAAGCGGGCGCCCTCTTTCGCGCCGCGATTACCGTCTCGCCTTCGCCGCCGACGAAGATGCGGATGCCTTCCAGCAGATCCTCTTCTGGGATCTCCTCGCGCCAGCATCGGGGATCGACCTCGACGCGATTCGAAAGGAGCTGCGTGCTCTCGAAGAGATTCGCGTCGTCGTCGAGCAAGCAGGCGACGCGAAGGCGTCGCTGCTCGAATTAGCGCTGACCGATGATCCGACGCTGATCTTCACCGGCTCCGCGGCCACGGCACGCGCGCTGGCGCGGCGCCTCCGTTGCGGACTGGCAACCGCGCGCGACGGCCGCGGCGCGATCGACGCTTTTCGCCGCGGATCGCTCGACCGGCTCGTCGCAACCGATCTCGCTTCCGAAGGGCTGAACCTGCAGCGGGCAGGCGTAGTAGTTCACTACGACATCCCCTGGAACCCGGTGAAGCTCGATCAACGCAACGGCCGCGCGCACCGCATCGGCCAGACGCGCGACTCCGTTCGCGCAATCTACTTTTTGCCCGAAACGCGTAGCCGAGTCGTCGAAACGGTCGCGTCGAAGAACCGGACGCGCCGGCGCATCCTCGATTCGCGCAGCGATTTCACCGAGGTGCTCTCGCCAGGTCTGCTGGTTCTCCCCCAACATCTCCCGAGGGACGCACCAGCGCTCGCGCTGATACGAGCCCTTCGTGCACGAGGCCTGAGCCCACCTCCCGCCCTCGCTCGCCGGCACCGCGCGGGAGTCGAGCTGCTCTTCGAAGCGATGGCGGGCGAGTACCTGGACGGGCGGAGGCTCGCAGAGTTGGACGTGGTGCTGGAACGGGAGGGGGCGCTCACTTCTGGCGCTGAACCCGAGCGGTCCTCTTTGCCGGGCCCGGGCTCTTGCGAATCGCACGAATCTCTTCAGCAGTGAACAGGAACTTGCGTGCAGGCCGGGCGTCTCCGCGAAGGATTTGCCCGGCTTCGCGCACGCTTTCTACGAGTTCATCGAAATCCTGCCTTTTCATTTCACCTCTCACAATCAGCCGCGTTCCTGCGCGAACATTACGAGTCTGCGTGACAGGAACTACGAAGCCGTACTTCAGGAAGCAAGAACATCGACGAATTTCGACCCCCGCCCTGACAGCACTCGGGCGAGGACGCCCGAGTGCCCGCGGTCGAGACGACCGCACTCCTTAAGACATGCATTTCTCGCGGCACTGAGGAGTGTGGGCGTCTCGCCCGCGGCTATCGGGGCGTCCCGCCTCGATGGTTGGATTCGGCCTGATAGCTCCAATGATTTGAAACGGGTCCAGATCTGAAAGCCGCGTCACCTCATGCATTCGATGAACGACGGGAAAGCCCGTAAACTTTCCCACATGCCCCACATCGCGATCGAGGTCGACAACGACAAACTGCGCGACTTCTGTCGTCAATGGAACCTCACCGGGCTGTCTCTTTTCGGCAGCGTCGTGACGGGCAACTTCGGCCCGGACAGCGATGTTGACGTGATGGTGCAGTTTGCCGCCGGTGCGCCGTGGAGTCTTACAAGCTGGTTGCAGATGCAGCGGGAGCTCGAGGCAATCTTTCAGCGTCACGTCGATCTCGTCGAACGCGAAGCGATCGAACACAGCGACAACCGCTTCCGGAAGCGCGAGATCCTCTCATCGGCGGTGGCTCTTGACGTTGCGTGACCTTGGGCACGCTGGAGCACGTGCCTGACCTAAGGGAGGGTTACGGTTTCACGCGAAGGCGCGAAGACCGCGAAAGAAAACCCTCCGCGCCTCCGCGTGAGACGGTTCTATCTCCCCGGCGCGTACACCCCGATTCCCTTCCCCCTCAACCCTGTATAATCGCCGCCTGTCTCCACGCATATGAGCGAGCTCGTCTCGGCAGAACAGCCGGTCGTCCCCACGCCGCGCCTCGGTGTTCAGGCAGTCCTGCGCACCGACGTGGGACTGGTGCGCTCGGAGAATCAGGACTTCGGCACCTACACCACCCCGCGTGAAGAGAGCCACAGTCATCCCGGCGGCAGGCTGCTCGTCGTTGCGGACGGCATGGGCGGACATCGCGGCGGCGCGACGGCGTCGCGGCTCGCCGGCGAGACGGTCAAGGCTCAATACCTCGGCAGCGAGACCTACGACATCTCCCAGGCGTTGCGCGAGGCGCTGGCGCGGGCCAACGCGAGGATCTTCTCGGAGGCGCAGGCGAATCCCGATTTGCGCGGGATGGGGACGACGACCTCGGCGCTCGTCGTCAAGAACAGCCAAGCCTGGTTCGCACACGTCGGCGACTCCCGCATCTACGTCGTCCGCGGCGATGACATCCGCCAGATCACCGAGGATCACTCGCTCGTCGCCTCGATGGTGCGGGAGGGGCTGCTCACCGCAAAAGAGGCTGAGACGCATCCGCGCCGCAACGTCCTGCAACGCTCGATGGGAGTGAGTGAGGACGTCGACATCGACGTCAACGGTCCGTTCGATGTGCAGAAAGATGATGTCTTCATTCTCTGCAGCGACGGTCTGCACGGTCTCGTCAAAGAGCCGGAGTTGAAAGAGATCGCCGCCCTTCCGATCGATCAGGCGGCCACCGAGTACGTGAAGCGGGCGCTGTTGCGGGGAGCACCGGACAACGTCACCGTGATCGTGGCGAAGATCGTCCCTGCCGATGACCCCGGCGACGCGACGCTGGTCGATGCCGATGAGACGCTGGCCGATCATCCGTTCGATGAGACACAGCGCGACACCGCGCCCATCATGCCGCTGACCGAGCCGATTGCTGCGAAGGCCGAGGAGGCCGCGCCAGCGGCGGCGCCGGATTCGGCGTCGACCGCAGAGCCGGTGACCGCGCCCGGCACTGTGCCGCTCGAACAAGGCGATGCCGTCACGCCCGACGTCACACTCGAGACGCCCGTCGAAACGGACGACGCCCTGCACGACGCTACGGCCAAGACGATCGAGACCCCGATCCGCGTCGATCCCGCGCCGGCCCCTCGGGGCTCGCTGCTCGGCTGGCTCCTCGTCATCGTTCTCGCGCTCGGTGCCGCTGGCGCGTGGGTCTACTGGAACCAACATCAAGGAGCCGCCTCCAAAACCACCGCTCCCTCACGCCGGTAACCTCCCGATGGCACCCCTGTCCCGCCTCCTTTTCGTCCTCCTGTTTCTCACGGCACTCGGCTGCCGCGGCGACGTTGCGCACCTCGACGACGTCGGGAAGATGGTCTACGAGGTGAAACCGGCGGTCGTCCGCATCAGCGCGTTTGCGACGGCGCAATTCCGCTACGCGCCGTCGACGATCAAGACCATTGAAGCGGCGCTGAAGCAGGATGGCATCAGCGTCGCGGCCCAGAATCTCGGCCAGAACGAAATGGATGTGCCAACGGGAGCTGGCGGCAGCGGCAGCGGCTTCATCATCAATCCCGATGGCCTCATTCTCACCAGCGGGCATGTCGTCGCACCGACGCGCGACGCCGCCGCACTCGATCACGATCTCCTTCACAACGGGGCGATCGCAGCGCTGATCAAACACTTTCCGGTCGACGAGCTTCGCAAACTTCATCGAACCGGTGCGCTCGACCGCTACATCGAGACCCTCGTTGCCAACGGCCATCTCGTGGCACGCGCCGTGACCAACGAAGTCGATCTGTCGAACGGCGAGATACTGCCCTTCACGATCGAGCGCTTTTCACCGGCGCTGGCGCAGCATGGGACCGACCTCGCCCTTCTGCACGTGAAACGGAAGAACTTGCCCGTGCTGACGCTCGGCGATTCCGACTCCACGCGTGTGAGCGAGTCGATCTGGGCGTTCGGCTATCCCGCTGTGGCCAGTAGCACCGACGATGTCATCGGTGGCTGGCTTTCTCGCGACAGCGACCTCGAGACGACGCTCAGTCCCGGCATCATCACCGCCATCAAACGAAACGTCACCAATACGCCGGTGTTTCAGTCGAACGTCGCCATTTATCAGGGCAACTCGGGCGGGCCGGCCGTGAACCGGAACGGCGAAGTCGTCGGCATCTCGACCTGGGGCCGCAGCGACGCGGAGGCGATCAAGTTTCTCGTTCCGATCAACGTCGCCAGGAGTTTCCTTGCGGAGGCGAAGGTCCCGATCAACCTGCAAGGGGAGTTCGACAAGCATTACCGCGCATCGCTCGACGCCGCGCAGGACGGCAAGTGGACCGTGGCATCGACCGAGCTGGCCAGCGCGAACAGTCTCTTCCCCAACTCACCCGATCTGATCCACTTCCGGCACGACACGGAGCGCGCGCTGCAGTCGATGCCGCTCTGGCGCAAGCATCCCGTCGCCACTGCCGGCGCCGGTGGCGCGCTCGCGGCTCTGGCCCTCGGCCTGACTCTTCCCCGCATCCGCCGTCCGCGCATCCCCGCGGACATGCTCAAAGTCACCACCGAGCGCGTCGTCTCGCCCTCCAGCGCGCCACCCGGCGCACCGCAGATGCTGGGCAAGCTCACGATTCTCAACGGCCCCCGCGCCGGCGAGCGTCTCGGGCTCGGCGGTTCGGGCATTCGCATCGGACGGGAATCGGCGATGTGTGAGATCGTATTGGAGAATCCGAAAGTCTCCCGGCTACATGCGGAAGTGGTCTCGATCGACGGCAAAGTGCTGTTGATCGACCGGAACTCGTCAAATGGCACGTACGTGAACGACCATAAGATCGACAAGCGGTTCCTGAAGGACGGCGACATCATCTATTTCGGCGGGCGCAACGCGGTTGCGATCGCTTTCCACGCGTGAGGCTCTGAACGTGGCTGATAAGCGGTGTGAGAACGGGCATTTCATCGATGAGAGCTGGGATCTCTGTCCGTACTGCCCGGTGGATGATGCCGAGCCGGAAGTGCCGGTCGTGCGTCCAACACGGTTCGGCGCGCAGGAAGGACAGCGTCCGGCTCCCATTCCCATCGAGCCGCCGCGCCGGCCGACCGCCGTGCCCGCGCCGAAAACGATTGCGCGCGTGGACGCCGGTGTCGCGGTCGAGTCCGAGCCGGCGGATCGAACGGTTGCAGTGCAGAAGCTCGACCCGACGGCACAACCGAAACGCTACGTCGTCGCCTGGCTGATCGGACTGAACGGGGCGGCGCGCGGCGAGTCGTTTCCCGTGCGCATCGGCCGCAACGTTCTCGGCCGCGACCGGCGCTCGGACGTCGTCGTCAACGACGATCAGGCTTCGTCGCATCACGCCGATCTCGTCTTTCGTCCCGAAGAGCGGCGGTTCATTCTCATGGACCACAACTCCACCAACGGGACGTACGTCAACGAAGCGGAGATCGAGCCGCGCCGCGACCTTGTAGCGAAAGACACCGTGCGCGTCGGCTCGCACAAGTTCCTTTTCGTGCCTCTCTGCGAAGAAGGGTTCTACTGGGATGAAGAGGGTGTCCTGAAATGATCGGCAACGTCGTCGGCAACTACCGCATCGAGCGCGAGCTCGGCGAAGGCGGGATGAGCCACGTCTACGTCGGCCGGACCGTCGCCCGCAGCGAGATTCTGCCCGAGGGATATGAAGTCGTTTTGAAGGTCATCAATGAAGAGCTGGCGGGCGAAGTGACGGCCCGGAAGCGCTTCGTCAAAGAAGCCCACATCCTCGAGAAGCTGCGGCATCGGTACATCACCCGTTTCTATGAGTTCATCAACAACGCCGACAGCGCCGTTCTGGTGATGGAGCTCGTCGAGGGAACTCCGGTCGACGTGCTGCTGACCGAGCGCGGCGCGTTGCCGATCGCCGATGCCATCGGTACCGCGCAGTGTCTGCTCGAAGCGCTCGTCTACGCGCACGGCAAAGGCATCGTCCACCGTGACATCAAACCGGCCAATCTGATCCGCGAAAACGCGGGCGTCGTCAAGGTCACCGACTTCGGCATTGCCAAAATCAAGGAAGGCGGCACCGGCAACACGCAGACCGTCTTGACGAAGTCCGGATTCCTCCTCGGCACGCCTCACTACATGTCGCCCGAACAGATTCGCGAGCCGAAAGATGCGGGAGCGAAGAGCGACGTCTACTCGACCGGCGTCGTCTTGTACGAGATGCTGACCGGCTCGCTGCCGTTCAACAGCCGCTCGCTGCCGAAGCTGATCGACGCCATCTATCGCGGCGAAAAGCAGCCGCCGCGCGCGCTGCGGCCGGAGATCGACGCCGAGCTCGAGGCGATTGTGTTGCGGGCCATGCATCCGCGCATGGAGCAGCGCTACGAATCCGCGCGAGCGTTTTTCGAAGCGTTGGAGGAGTACAACCTCCGCCCCGGCTACACACCGACCGTCCGCCCGATGCCCGCGGCGCAGATGCCCGCCGGAAAGGCATCCGCTCCGCAACAGTGGCAGCTCGTGCATGTGAAGCCCGAGGCGAACGAGAAACATTCGCTGCAGGGCGACAGCATCATGGTCGGCCGCGACCGCACTTGCTCCGTCGTGCTCACCCATCCGGCCGTCTCCCGCCGCCACGCCCGTATCACGATGAACGGCGGGTCATGCATGCTGGAAGATCTGAAGTCCGCCAACGGAACGTATGTCAACAACACGCGCGTCGAGAAAATCGCGCTGAAGCCGGGAGACGTCGTGCGGTTCGGCGCCGACCCGGCGTGCAGTTATGTGTTGAGGAGCCAGTGATACTTGGGAGTGGGGGGTGGGGAGTGGGGAGTGGGAGAACACAAGGCTAGCTGCTCGGGCACTAGCGCTTCCTCCCACCCCCCACTCCCCACCACCCACTCCCCACCCGGAGACACCATGAGCCAAATCAACTGCCTTCGCTGCAAAAAGCCGATCGATATGGAACTGGAGCAGTGTCCCGCGTGCGGTGAGCGCGTGACGATGTTCCAGCGGACGTATTCGTCGAAGCTGCTCGACGGCAAGTACCAGATCCTTGACCGGCTCGGCGTCGGCGGCATGGGCGAGATCTTCAAAGTCCGTCACATCCACCTCAACGAGCTTCGCGTCATCAAGATCATGCGGCCGAACGTCGCCGCCGACGATCAGGGCATGCAGCGCTTCCTTCAGGAGGCCCGCACGTCGACGATGATCAAGCACAAGAACCTGGCGATGCTCTACGACTTCGCCCAGCTCGACGACGGCTCCTACTACATGGTGTGGGAGTTCATCGACGGCACCAACATTCAGAAGTGGATCGGGCAGAACGGAGCGATGCCGTCGCGTCTGGCGATCGAGATCGCGATCCAGGCTCTCAGCGGTCTCGATCATCTCCACTCCATGGGCCTCATCCATCGCGACATCTCGCCCGAGAACATCATGCTGTCGCAAGACCATCACGGGAAACTGCTGGTGAAGGTCATCGACTTCGGCATCGCCAAACAGCTCGCGGAAGGCGAAGGCGGACAGGGCCTCACGCAGACCGGCATGTTCCTCGGCAAGCTGAAATACGCCTCGCCCGAGCAGGCCGGCTTCCTCAAAGAAGGTGAGCACCTCGATCCCCGCTCCGACCTCTATTCGTTCGGCATCGTCATGTACGAGATGCTGGCCGGCCGTGCGCCGTTCCAGGCCACCAACCCGCACGGCTACATCCTCAAACACGTCACCGAGAAACCGCTACCGATTCACGAGATCAATCCGGCCGTGACGGTGCCCGCGCAGGTCGAGTCGGTGATCATGCGCTCGCTCGAAAAGAACCGCGACAACCGTTACGCCACGGCCGCCGATTTCGAGCACGCGCTCGAAGCGATCCGCAACACCGTTCCCCCCGACGCCAAGTACGGCCTCGGCGAACGAATGATCACGCTCTCCGGCGCCCAGACGCTGGCCGAGCTTCCGAAGTTCACGACCGGACCGAGCGGAACCTTCAGCGGTCAGCAGGCGACGCAGCAGACGATGACAGGCCAGCCGACGCAGGCGACTCAGGCCGGATCGATGCAGGCGCCACGGACCGGTCCGACAGGCACGAAGATCGGCAGCGACGAAGCGACCGTGATGGAGCGTAACCTCGGGCCTGCCAGTTTTACAGGTGGCACGATGCCCGGCGCACCCGGCACGCGCGCCGGCAGCGACGAAGCGACGGTGATGGAGCGCTTCACGTCGCAGGCAGCACCGACGGCGGCGGAACAGAAGTGGAGCGGCGGAAACGCCGAGGCCACGATGATTGAGCGCCAGATCACGCCGGGATCGCTCGCGCCGAAAAAGAGCAACGCCGGAATGATGATCGGCATCGCAGCAGCGGTCGTGATCGTCCTCGGCGTTGCCGGGTTCTTCATCATGAAGAATAAACAAAGCGCCGCGCCGACCGCGGTTCCCAGCACCACAAGCGTTACCGCCACCGCGCCGCCAGCGTCTGCGCCGATTGCGGCAGGCCAGGGCGCGCTCCTGCTCTTCGCGTCACCATCGGGCGAACTGGAGACGATCCTCGACGACAAGGGCAAGGCGATCGATCTGACCGACGACAAGAAGGACATGCCAACGCGCATCGATCTCGAGCCGGGCCATTACACGGTCACGGTGGCTGGACCGAATGGAACGAAGCAGACCGTCCCGGTCAATATCGAGGCGGGGAAGCAGAACCGGAAGGTAATCAAGATGGAGGATGTGAACTTCGACGAACTGGAAAAGGAAGTCGCCAAGCCATGAAATTTGCGCGCACCTTCACGATCGGATTGCTGGGTTTGTTATTGGCCACTGCGGCGCTGGCGTCGTGGTACGACGACTACGATGCAGGCATCGCTGCGGCGCGAAAGGGCCAGTGGTCCGTCGTCATTCAGAAGATGACCGCGGCCATCAACGGTCACCCGAACGAAGGCGACAACGAACGCGAGTACGGCGCGATCTTCATCACCTATCACCCTTACTACTACCGCGGCGTTGCCTATCTCAATACCGGCAAATATGAGCAAGCAATTGCCGACCTCGACAAAACCAAGGGACCCGGCGAAGCCGACCTCGGCCCGCTCGGCGATCTGCTGCGGCGTGCGAAATCGAAACTCGAGGCGGCCAACACGCCCGAGCCGCAACCGCAGCCCCAGCCTGTCGCCCCCCAGCCGCGCGTTGTGCCGGCGCCCGTCCCGATGCCCGTGCAACCGGCCGCTCCATCGATCGATCCCGCGCTTCGCCAACAGGCAGCGGCGGCAATCAATCAGGCAAGGACGCGCCTCACAGCCGCGCAGCAACGGAGAGCGGTGAATACTCCGCAGTACGCCGAGGCAACGCGACTCCTGACCGAAGCATTGACACGAAGCGCCAGCCCGCGATCCAACGATGATCTGACCAACGCGATCGGTGCCGCACAAAACGCCGCGCAGATCGCCGACCTCGCGCCCGCTCCCGGCGCTCCTGCTCCGCCGCCCACGACCATTCCTACGCGTCCCGCACAAGCAAGCGCGGTCGTACTTGCTGACCCGACGCGCCGGGTGCGCGACGCGCTGGAAAGCTACTTCCGCGGTGAGTTCGACGACTCGTCCGTGAAGTTCAAGACGCTCTCTCAGGAGATGCCCAAAAACGCCTGGATCTGGGCCTTCCTCGGCGCCTCGCAATACTCCCAATACGCCTTCGAAGCCGACGACACCTACAAAACTCAAGCGATGGAGTCGTTCCGCAAAGCCAAGCAGCTCAAACGCTGGAACGGCGGCCTCTCCGCGAAATACTTTTCGAAGCGGATTCGAAAGGTATTCGAAAGTGCAGGGTAGCCAGGAGTTGAACCACACGAGAGGGAGAACAACATGCGCAAACAGATCGTGGTTGCTTTCATTGCGGCAACGGCCGCGTTGTGTTCGTTCGGGTGCACGACCAACACAGTTACGCTGTCATATGTCGGCGCCGGTACTGCGAAACCAGCCGTCGCGCCGGCCGTTCACGTTTCCGTTGGGGACTTTAGCGATAACCGACATGAGCCTTCTCAGTGGATTGGTGCGATTCGAGGTGGGTATGGAAACCCACTCAAGAAACTGGAAACTGACAAACCAGTCGCCGAGCTGGTCAAGGAAGCCTTTCGCCAAGCGCTGATTGCACGTGGTCTCTACGCTAGCGACGGTCAGGTCGTTGTATCGGGGTGGATCGATAGACTTGACGGCGACCAATACGCCCGGAAAGAGGCCACGGTTCAACTTCACGTTTCTGTGGCCGATCGGACCACGAAGCGCGAGATCCTGAGTCGTCCTGCCTCCTCGAACCAAGTGGAAGGATCAATGGTCACGATGAAAGCCGGCGTTTTCGGTTCGGTGGAGGTTCTTCGCTCGCTGATCGAGCGTGTTCTCTCGAACGCGGTCGACAGTTTCGTGGATAACAGCGCATTCCGAGAAGTACTTCTCGTGTCTGGCACACCAGAAAAGCCGGAGCGGCGCTAGTCTCAAAGAGACTATCCCCGTCGGCATGCCCTTGATCGATCTGACGTCGAATGGACCTGACCCCATTTTGAACGTACGCGGCAAGTGCGGCAGCGTTCGCATTTTCGAGATACGTTCGAAGACGGCGTCCTGACGATGGTCCTTGGCCATGAGAGCAATTCTGGTTCATGGGATGGGCCGTTCTCCTCTTTCGCAGCTTGTGCTTGCGAGGCGGCTTCGCTCGGCCGGTATTCGCGTCCATCTATTCGGGTACTCGACTCTCAGACCCTTTGCCACTTCGTTGAAGCGGTTGGTAGATAGAGTCAACGCGCTCGACGGTGACGAGCCGTTCGTCCTGGTCGGTCATTCGCTCGGTTGTGTCCTCATTCGAGCGTCCCTGCCTCATCTCGGGCAGCAGCCTTCGGCGTGCTTTCTGATGGCTCCTCCGAACAGAGTTCCGCGAGCGGCGCGCTTCTTCGGCCGGAATCCGCTGTACCGGCTTCTCACGCGTGACGCCGGTCAACTGCTTTCCGACGACGCGTTCATGGCGGCGCTGCCGATCCCCGCCGAGCCTGTGAGGGTTTATGCGGGCACGGCGGGGCATACGGGCAGGCGATCGCCTTTTGAGGATGAGGTGAACGACGGCATTCTCAGCGTTTCAGAGACCGTATTGTCACCGACGAATGTCCCCGTGCTTGTCCCGGCACTGCACACGTTCATCATGAACTCTGAGATCGTGGCAAACGACATCGTGTCCACCGTGGAATCGCTGAGCCGCGCGGCCGCCGGTTCGTAAGCCCGCCTTTGGACGGTCGGACAAAAAATGAACCACAGAGACACTGAGGACACAGAGTTGAAAACCACTCTGCGACCTCTGCGTCTCTGTGGTGACAAACGTTCGCGCTTCGATCGCGTTGTTCGCTGACGGTTGCTAGCTGGCGGTTGACCCGCCGCCGTTGGATCCACCGTTCGAGCCGCCACCGTTCGAGGATCCGCCGTTGCCGCCGCTGGGCATCACGTTCGAGACAGCCTGTCCGCTGTCGGCTGGGATGCTCTTCACGGTCTCGACGACCTTGCTGATCACGCTCTTCGCGCGCGCGATCGGGGCGCGCTTCTTCGGGGCGGCCTTCTTCGGAGCAGCCTTTTTCGGAGCGGCTTTTTTCGCAGCTGCCTTCTTCGGAGCAGCGGCGCGTTTCGGGGCGGCCTTTTTCGCGGCGGGCTTCTTCGCTGCTTTTTTGACAGCTTTCTTCGGCGCGGGACGCTTGGCGGCTACTTTCTTCGCCGAGGCTTTCTTGCCGGAAGACTTCTTGCCCGAAGACTTCTTCGCGGCGGCTTTCTTCGGAGCCGCCTTCTTCGGTGCGGCCTTCTTTGCTGCGGACTTCTTCGCTGGTTTCACGGACTTCTTCGACTTCTTTGCAGACTTCTTTGCAGCCATGGAATCTCTCCTATTCAAAACTGTCGGGATGGGGAGCCGTACGTTTGAATGAAAATTTGTGCTGCGTGGCAACAGCGTTGCACAAATTTCAATGTAGACGAAGATGTCGCGATTGTCACGCACGCATCAGCTCCCGCGATGGCTTACTCGATCGATTGCTGCGATCGCCGTCGTCCTGTTTCTCGCCTTCGCGGCGTTCTCGATCTACATCTTCATCCTCAATCGGCGCCTCACGCGCGAGCTCGTCAACCACTCGTGGCGCGCACCCACCGTCATCGTCTCGATGGCGCATCAGTCGCCCGTGCGCGTGGCGACGTTGTACGGCGTGGACTGGCGCACGACGCCGCCGGTGACGATCGCGGCGGTACCGGATCACGTATCGCGCGCGTTCCTGGCCGCCGAGGATGTTCGCTTTCACCATCACCTCGGCATCGATCCGATCGGCATCGCGCGCGCCCTCTTCGAGAACATACGCGCGCACCGCATCGCCGCCGGCGGCTCGACAATCGATCAGCAGATCATCAAGTCGCGCTTCCTCTCGCAGGAGCGAACGTGGCGGCGGAAGATCACCGAGGTGGTGCTGGCCGTCCTGCTCGACGCGAGGATGTCGAAGAACGAGATCCTCGAGATCTACCTCAACGACGTCTACCTCGGGCACAGCGGCGGCAAGCCGGTGCTCGGGATCGACGAGGCGTCGCGCCTCTATTTCGACAAGCGTCCCTCGGACCTGCGCGTCGATGAAGCAGCCGTCCTCGCGGGCATGATCCGCGCTCCGAATCGCGACACGCCCGAGAAGCGGCCGGACATCGTGCGCGCGCGGCGCGACGCCATCCTCGGCGTCATGCGCGATCACGACTGGATCAACGATGCGCAGTTTGCGGACGCGAAGCGCCACAGCGTGGAGTTCCGCGGCGGAACGATTCCGCGCGCGCCGTATCCCTTCTACCTGCGCGCGCTCCGCGCCGAGATCGTGAAAGAGATCGGTGTCAGTCCGATCATCGAGGGCGGATTGACGATCGTCTGCGAGATGGATCCGGACGCGCAGCGAAACGCCGAGCGCCTTGCAGCCCACGCGCCTGCGCAGCTCGAAGCAACACACTCCTGGCTCCGGGCCCAGGCGCGGACGGAACCGTTGCAGGTTGCGCTTCTGTCGATCGATCCGCGCAACGGCGGCGTTCGCGCGCTGGTCGGCGGCAGCGACTACAACCTCTCTCCTTTCGATCGAACCTCGGCCATGCACCGCCAGCCCGGCTCAGCGTTCAAGACGTTCGCCTACCTCGCTGCGATCGCCTCGAAGAAAGCGACGACCGCCTCGCTGTTACTCGACGCGCCGGTGTCGATCGAGGTCAGTGGCAACGAAACCTGGCAGCCTCACAACTACGATGGCCGGTATCGAGGCCGCGTCACGCTGCGCGAGTCGTTCGAGCATTCGCTGAACGTTCCCACCGTCCGGCTGACCGAGGACCTCGGCGTCTCGAAGGTCATCGACACGGCCGAGAAGTTCGGATTCGAGGAGAAGTTCGCGAAGATTCCGGCGCTGCCGCTTGGCGTGACCGAGGTGTCGATGCGCGAGCTGACCGCAGCGTACACACCGTTTCCGAACCTCGGCGTGCGTGTCGAACCGTACCTGCTTCGCGAAGTGCGCAGCGGTGCCGGGAAGCAACTCTACGTTCATCAGCTCGAGCAGAAACGCGTGGCCAACGCCGACGCCACCTATGTCCTGCACACCTTGTTACGCGGCGTCGTCCAGCGCGGCACCGCCTCGCGGCTAAAGCGCTACGGCCTCGGCTACGTCGCCGGCAAAACAGGCACGACCAGCGACTACCGCGATGCCTGGTTCGTCGGCTACGTTCCCGACATGGTCACCAGCGTCTGGGTCGGCTTCGACCACGGCGCGCCGCTGCGGCTCTCATCGGGAGAAGCGGCCATTCCGATCTGGGGAGCGTACATGAGCTCCATTCCGCATCTCCATTCAGAGCCGAAAGCGCCTGCTGGCGTGACCTTCCGCGAGATCGACTCCGAGACCGGCATGCTCTGGCAGGACGGCTGCCCGCCGCCGATTCAGGAAGTTTTTCTCGACGGAACCGCGCCGACGCACAAGTGTCCTGCCGGCTTCTTCGGCAACATCGTCCGCCGCGTCTTCTTCGACCGCGACAACTTCGACGAGCCCGCCGCGATTACGCTGGAGCAATTCCGCAAGTGGGCGAACGACGTCGACCGAAGCCGGCGGGACGTCGAGGGGGCGTGGGACAAGTTGCGGAGAATCTTCGGGCAATAGTCAAACCACAGAGACACAGAGATCGCAGAGATCAGAAAGGTTTCTCTGTGACCTCTGTGCCTCTGTGGTTAAGGGTTCTGCGCTTCACCGCCTCGTACCGGGGATTTGACAAATAATCAGTGACCGCCTACATTCGCAGCTCGCTGGATTGATTTGGGGTCGCTTGCAACCAGGGTAAAAAAAGCTAAATAGCCGGCAAGTTCGAATTCGTTCTTCGATTTGGCCCCACGTCGATTGCGGCGTGGGGCTTTTTTATGCGCGACTTCATCCAGGCAATCGCAGACGAGCACGTCTATCTCTTCGACGGCGCCATGGGCACGATGCTCTACGCCAAGGGTGTCTTCATCAACAAGTGCTACGACGAGCTGAATCTCCGCAATCCGGAGATCGTGCTCGAAGTTCACAAGCAATACGTCCGCGCCGGCGCCGAGATCCTGGAGACGAACACCTACGGCGCGAACCGCATCAAGCTGCGCAGCTTCGGCATCGAGGACGACCTTCGCGAGATCAACGAGCGCGGTGCTGCCATCGCACGCCAGGCCGCCGGCGATTCCGTCTTCGTCGCGGGCGCTATCGGTCCTCTCGGAATCCGCATCGAGCCTTACGGGCCGACGTCACTCGACGAGGCGCGCGAGTACTTCCGCGAGCAGGCCGTTGCGTTGCGCGACGCCGGCGTCGACCTCTTCGTGCTCGAGACCATGTCGAACATCGCCGAGATCGAGCAGGGCATTCTGGCCATCCGCGATATCTGCTCGCTTCCGATCGTGGCGCAGATGACGATCGGCAACGACGGCCGGACGATCTACGGCGACGTGCCGCGAACGATCGCCCAGCGTCTCGACGCCGCCGGAGCCGACGTCATCGGTCTCAACTGCTCGGTCGGGCCGGACGTCATGCTCGACGCCATCGAGGAGATCACCGCGGTCACGGCCAAGAAGATCTCCGCGCAGCCGAACGCCGGCCTGCCGCGCGAAGTGAATGGACGGCAGATGTACATGGCCTCGCCCGACTACATGGCCAAGTACGCGAAGCGGCTCATTCAGAAAGGCGTGAAGTTTCTCGGCGGCTGCTGCGGCACGACGCCGGAGCACATCAAGGTTATGGCCGATGCGGTCCGGCCGCTGTCGCCGCGCCGGTCGTTCGTCGTCATCGAGCACGATGCCGATGGAAAGAACAGCGAGTCGAAGACCGCCGTGCCGTTCGCCGAGCGCTCCAACTGGGGAAAGAAGATCGCCGCCGGCGAGTTCGTCACGACGATCGAGATCACGCCGCCGAAGGGACCGAACCCCGACAAGATGATCGATTCCGTTCACGCGATCCGGGAGGCGGGCGTCGATGCCGTCAACGTTCCCGACGGGCCGCGCGCGCAGAACCGCATGGGGGCGATCGCCGTGGCGGTCCTGCTCCAGCAGCGTGTCGGCATCGAGACCGTGCTTCATTACTGCTGCCGCGACCGCAACCTCCTCGGCATGCATTCCGACATGCTCGGATGTGCGGCGCTCGGCTTGCGCAATCTGCTGCTCATCACCGGCGATCCTCCCAAGATGGGTCCGTATCCCGATGCCACCGCCGTGTTCGACATCGATTCGATCGGTCTCACGAACATGGCCAACCTGATGAATCACGGCCTCGACCTCGGCGGGAATCCCTTCGGCGAGCCGACGAAGTTCACGATCGGCGTCGGCGTCAATCCCGGCCATCTCGATCTCGATTACGAGCTGCGCCGCCTCGACTGGAAAGTGAAAGCCGGGGCCGAGTACGCCATCACGCAGCCGGTGTTCGATGCCGCCGTTCTGGAGAAGTTCCTGGAGCAGATTGAGGGCATGCATCTGCCGGTCATCGCCGGAATCTGGCCGCTGCTCTCGTACCGCAACGCCCAGTTCATGAACAACGAAGTCCCGGGCGTTTCCGTGACCGATGAGGTGATGGAGCGGATGCGCATCGCCAGCGAGAAAAGCAAAGAGCACGGCATGCGCGAAGGCGTAGCCATTGCGCGCGAGACGCTCGAGCGCGTGCGCCACCGCGTGGCCGGCGTGCAGGTCTCTGCACCGCTTGGCCGTGTCGACCTGGCGTTGCAGGTATTCGAGGGATTGGTTGAAACGAGGGCGATCAGCTCCTAGTGGTCGCCGTCGGAAGTTCCATTGCGCACCGTCTCTGACCGATCCGGAGCCGTTCCCCCCGGTCTCTGTGGAGGGGATGGTTGAGGCAGCGGGTCGCCGGCGTGAAGCATCGCGAGCAGGCTCATGGATCTCCGCCCCAGCACCGCGACGGCACAGTGCATGTCACGAAGGCCGACGCGGAACGCGACGAAGGAGATCACACCTGAGGAATGCCCAGGGACGTTTCGCAGGTGCATACAGGCTGATCCCAGCAGCTGTCGGGGAAGGTGTGATCGCTTGCTCACAACGCCGCGTGATGACAGGCACTGTCGCGATGGCAGGTGATGCACCTACGATGACATTGAAATGCTCCCGAACCGAATTGTCGTGTTCGGCGTTACGACAATCGTCAGCCTTCTCGCCATCGGCTGGATCTCCGATCGATCGACGCGTGTCGTGGCCCAATCGGTTGACTCGCTGAATCACACGCGTGAGGTACTTCTACAGGTGGACCAGCTTCGCGGCGCTCTCTCGGCAGCGGAGTCGAGCGCGCGCGGCTACGTGATCACCGGTGCCCCCAACTTCAGCCGCGATTTCGATCGAGCCGCCTGGTCGATGGGACGCCGGGCAGCACAATTGAGAACGCTCATTTCGATCGATGAACGAGAGCGAGCATCTTTCGCGGCACTCGAGGCGCTCATCGCCACTCGCCTCGACCTCCTCCGCACGCAGATCTCTCTCAAGAAGGGGCAGGCGGCACAATCGGAAATCGAGCTAAGCGTGGTGAAGGGAGTTGAAGTCAGCCGGGAGATCGACGGGATCCTCGAAGAGATCCGGTCCGAGGAACTGGGCCACTTTCGTTTGCAGGCATCTCACGCCGAAGCCGCTCAACGCTTCGCGATCTACGGGCCGGCCGTCATGTGTTTCATCGCTTTGATCATGTTCGCAATGTTACTGCTTCAGGTCGCAGTTACCTTGAAACGCGAGCAGGCGATGCGTGACCAGCTACGGGTTGAGGCTCGCGAGGAACACGCGGGCCGGGAACGTGCGCAGGAATCCGATCAGATGAAAGAGCAATTGCTCGCGACGGTATCGCATGAGTTGCGAACGCCGCTGACATCGATCCTCGGCTGGTGCGGATTGCTGAACGATGAAAGATCGCGCGGCAACCTGTTGGACGAAGGCCTCGCGAACATTGCCCAGGCGGCGCGCGTTCAGTCTCAATTGGTCGATGATCTGCTCGACGCATCACGTGTCATCGCCGGGCGGCTCCACCTATGCGTTGCGGAATGCGACCCGGTTGACATCGTCGACCAGGCGATCGCGGCAGTCGCGCCATCGGCGAAAGCGAAGGGCATCACGATACGCAGATTTGTGAGCGGCCACGTACAGACTCTCCTTGCAGACGCAACTCGCTTGGAGCAGATCATCTGGAATCTCCTTTCGAACGCCATCAAGTTCACGCCCCGCAATGGCTCGATCGGCGTTGCAATCCTCGACACGGGCTCGCAATTGGAAATCACCGTCACGGACAGCGGCTCAGGCATCGCCCCTGACTTGCTGCCGTACATCTTCGACCGATTCCGGCAGGGAGAAGCGACTGGGATGCGCAGCGGTGGCCTGGGGCTCGGACTCTCCATCGTCAAGAGTCTGGTTGAACTTCATGGCGGAAGGGTTCGCGCGGAGAGCGCTGGCCTCGGTGAAGGCGCTACGTTCATCGTGGAGTTGCCACGTACGGCCACGGGTCAATCGAAGAAGGCGGAAGTGGAGCAGGCCGTAGCTGCAGCTTGAGCTAGCCCGATGCCACCGCCGTGTTCGATATCGATTCGATCGGCCTCACGAACATGGCCAACCTGATGAATCACGGCCTCCGGAACGCGCAGTTCATGAACAACGAAGTCCCCGGCGTTTCCGTGACCGATGAAGTGATGGAGCGGATGCGCATCGCCAGCGAGAAAAGTAAGGAGCACGGCCTGCGCGAAGGCGTCACCATCGCGCGCGAGACGCTGGAGCGCGTGCGCCACCGCGTGGCCGGCGTGCAGGTCTCAGCGCCGCTTGGCCGGGTCGACCTGGCGTTGCAGGTATTCGAGGGATTGGTTGAAACGAGGGCGATCAGCTCGTAACAAGGGCTGCCCGCTATCGGCTCTGCGTCAGCCGGTCGCCGTTCCACGTGGAAAGTCACCGGGCTAGCTTTTGCCAGACTCAAAGTCTTTCGCGAGAGAGCCGGAGTCTTTCGCATGAGACCCGGAGTCCTTCGCAAAAGACCCGGGAGTCCTTCGCATGAGACTCGGAGTCCTTCGCATGAGACTCGGAGTCCTTCGCATAAGACTCGGAGTCCTTCGCATGAGACTCGGAGTCCTTCGCATGAGACTCGGAGTTGATTGCATGACACTCACATCAAGAGAGAGTGTAAGTCCCGACCGTTTCTCGAGCACCCCTTTTGCAAGGCGCGGCTGGTTGAACTAATAGCGAGAGGAGGTTCGGGAATGCGCCACCGGGAACCTAACGCAAGGATCAGCGCTCAGTTCCCGCCCGCCGGGCTGATGTTCTGCATGCTGATCTTCTGGAACTTCTTCCCGGCCGCGTCGAGCTCCACCGTCGCCCGGATCGTCACCGGGCCGTTCGCGCCGGATGCGGCCGGATTGACGACGTATGCGGGCGCCCAGAAGTCGACCGACTTGCTCTCTTTCGGAGCAATCGTCACATCGAAGCCCTGCGAGTGTGCGGGCAGGTCGTAGGCTCCGCCCCCGATTGATTGCACGCTCACGCGGTCAAGGTGAATGGGCGCGTCCGTGGGGTTTCTCACTTCGACCCCGTAGTGCACCGACACCGGACCCGTGTCGCTCCTCATCCCCTCGGCCACACGGGAGAGCTGCACGAGCGTGATTTCCGGTTCGATCGAAGAGGTCGCGTCGCTGCTTGCACAGCCGGCTGCGAACGACAGGAGCGCGGTCATCATCAGTAGATTTCGCATGATGGTCTCCAAAAAAAATGCGGGGAGCGTTTCCGCCCCCCGTCATCATCTAACAATCGAGCTGTCGGGTTGTTTCACTTCACGTAATTCAGCATCTCTTTGGCGGTGGCGGCCTCTTCCCCATACTTTTTCGTTCTCGAGATGCAGGTGGTGGTATCGCCTTCACTCTTGCACTTCGTCTCGATCTCAGTCGCCGTACCTATCGGGCCAATGAGATCAATGAACTTCTGGAGATTTGCCTTCGCCTCGGCATTCTTCTGAAGTCGAACATCGACCATTCCAAGCTCGTAGTATGCCTGCTCGAACTTGTCATTCGCGGCGATGGCGCCTTTGAGCAGCGGTTCAGCTTCCGCATCCTTGCCGCTGTTGATGAGTTTGGCGGCGTCGTTGAACATCGCCGTCGCGTCGGCCGGCAGTTTCTTGCGGTACTCGGCGGCTTTCGTCTTGTCGCCCTTCGCGGTGTACGACTCAGCCAGCACCGAGAAGAGATCCTGATTGTCGTTGTCGACTTCGAGAGCCTTGTTCGCGCGGTCGATGGCCTTGTCGTAGTTCTTGGTGCGCAGATAGAGCCTGGCGAGGGCTTCGTAGCCGGCGGTCAGATCAGGCTTGGCCGCGACCGCCTCTTCCAGCTTGGCGATTGCCTCCGGCAGTTTGCCCGCGTTAGCCAGCTCCGCGCCCTGGTTGTACGCGAGGACGGCAGGATCGACTTTGGCTGGGGGCGCATCCTTTGCTCCGCCCGCGGCCGTTCCGCCAGCAGCGAGCATCACGTCACGAGTGTTGATGTCGCCGAGGGAGAACTTGACTTGCTGCTGCTCGATGGGAGAGTAACCGGGAGCGGAATAGGTGACTTTGTACAGGAGCGTACCGTCGAGCACGATGAAACGGTAGACGCCGTCTTTGTCGGTCTTGTACTGCGCGTGAAAGCTGTGTCCGGTTACCGCGTCGAGAGTGATGACTACGTTCTCGATCGGTTTATGAGTGGCTGCATCGGTGACTTTCCCCTGAACGCGCGCTTCGCCGAGGGCGAACGCGTTACCGGCCACGACGATGAGCGCCAGCGCACACAGCACGAATGTCTTACGCATTTGCTTCTCCTGTCGGTTGAATGTTCGTCGCAAGTTAACGCCCCGGTCCAGCCTCCGATTTCCGGTTTGCGGCCGGGTGGTATTCCCGTTAGGTATCAGGATGACACACGCGTGTAGGTGACCGTTGTTTGAACGATGCACCCTCGATCGTGCGCTGAATCACACGCGCGTTACTCGATCGTGAGATAGGTCTGATCCTTGAGTCCGCGCTCGAACTCCTGGAGCAGGCGCATGCCTTCATTCGGGCGGACGATGTCCTGCTTGATGGCAGCGTCGATCTGCGCCTTCATCCGTTTCTCGAGATCGCGCCAGTCGTACTGGGTCATCGCAAGTACTTCGCCGATCGTCTGGCCGGGGATCTCTTCCTCGATGTAGAAGCCGCTCTCTTCATCGGCGTCGAGGAAGACATGTACTTCGTTGACGCGGCCGAAGAGGTTGTGGATGTCGCCCATGATGTCCTGGTAGGCGCCGGTGAGAAAGATGCCGAGGTAGTAGGGGGAGCCGTCGCGCAACTCGTGGAGGGGAAGCGTCTCCCGGACGTCGTTGCGGTCGATGTACTTCGACACTTTGCCATCCGAGTCGCAGGTGATGTCGACAAGCGTCGATTCGAGCTGCGGCCGTTCGTTGAGGCGATGAATCGGAACGATCGGAAAGAGCTGTCCCAGTGCCCAATGATCCAGCAGCGATTGGAAGACGGAGAAGTTGCAGATGTGCTGATCGGCCAGCTCGATGTTGAGCGTGCGCAGATCCTCCGGCACTTCTTCGGGATCCATGTGCCGGATGATGCTCTGCAGTTTCTCGGCGATCTCCCAGTAAAGGGTCTCGATGCGCGCCTTGACGTCGAGCGTCAGGAGGCCGAGCTCGAACATCTGCTGCGACTGCTCCTTGATCTGCTGCAGGTCGTGCCATGCCTCGTTCACGTTCTCGTCGCTCAGGCTCTGATCGATGTCGAGGATCTCGCGCGTCAGCTTGTGGTCAGTTGACTGCACGGTGCGCGGCTCCAGCGGCGTCTTCTCGATGGCCCCGAACGCCTGCACGACGAGCACGGAGTGATGCGCGACGATGGCGCGGCCGGACTCCGAAACGATGTTCGGATGCGGCACTTTCTCGTCGTCGCAGACATCCATGATGTTGTAGACGATGTCGCTCGCGTACTCTTCGAGCGTGTAGTTCATCGACGAGTGGAACTCCGAGCGCGAGCCGTCGTAGTCGATGGCCAGTCCGCCGCCGACGTCGAGGTACTCGAGCGGATGCCCGAGCTTGTGGAGCTTGGCGTAGTACATGGCCGCTTCGCGAACGGCGCGTTTGATCGTGAGGATGTCCGGAATCTGTGAGCCGATGTGGAAGTGGAGCAGCTTGAACGCTGACTCCATCTTCGCCTCGCGGAGAATGTCGATGGCTTCGAGAATCTCAGCAGTCGACAACCCGAACTTGGCGTGCTCGCCGCCCGAGGTGGCCCACTTGCCTTTGCCTTTCGAGAGCAGACGGACGCGCATCCCGATCCATGGCTCAACACCCATGTCCGCGGCGATGCGCGTGATTGCCCGTACTTCCGACAACTTCTCGGCGATCAGAATGACTTTCTTGCCGAGCTTGCGGCCAAGAAGTGCCATGCGGATGAAGGTCGTGTCTTTGTAGCCGTTGCAGACGAGCAGCGACTCGGGATCACTGTGAATGGCCAGGCCCGCGAACATCTCCGGCTTGGAGCCAACTTCGAGGCCGTAGTTGAACGGCCGGCCGGCGTCGAGGATCTCTTCGACGACTTCGCGCAACTGGTTGACCTTGATCGGGAAGACGCCGCGATAGCTGCCGCGGTACTGATGCTCGGTGATCGCGCTGTTGAAGGCGTTGTTGAGCGTTTCGACGCGGTGCCGCAGCAGGTCCTGAAAACGGATCAGCAGCGGAGTGTTCAGGTTCAGCACCTGCGCCTCGCGCAAGACATCGATGATCGGCACCGCGATGCCGCTTTCCTGCAGCGGCGCGACGGTGAGATCGCCGGCCGGATTCACATCGAAATAGCCGGTCCCCCAGCGGTCGATCATGTACAACGACGATGCGTCGTCCACCGTCCACGGGGCCCGCTCGTCGAACTGTTCGAGTTGTGCTTCCATCGCGCGGAAGGATAGACCATCGCGAGGCGCGCCGTATTGCGCAATCGCCGTCATCGTTTTCGCTGACAGGAACTTCTTCGTGGCACTCAGATCGAAACGCGATCAGTGCTTCGCCGCCGTTTCCGTTTTCTTGACGTCGTCTTCGGCCTTCTTGCCGGCCTTCTGCAGTCCCTCGCCCGCTTTCTGCGCGACCTGGCCGAGGCCTTCTTTTACGCCACGTCCAAGCTCGACGGATCCGTTCTTGATCTTTTGCGCGGCGTCCGACTTGCCGATATCTTCCGTCGTCTTCTTGATCTCTTCGCCCGACTTCACGACGTCGTCATGTGCTTTCTTTGCTGCGTCGGATGCTGCGGTGCTGGTGGTTGCCGTGTACGTTCCGTCGGCCTGCTTCTGCATGCACGCCATCGCCAGCATCGCGATCGCGCAAGTGAGTGCGAGTTTCATAAATCCTCCGATATCCGAGGGACGAAGCAATCCTCGCGCCGCCGGGGACGTGTATGCTCTCCATTCGATGAAAAGCGTCATTACCGGCAGCGGAATCGGCATTCCGAAGAATCTCGTCACGAACGAAAAACTCGCCCGCATCATGGACACGACCGACGAGTGGATCCGAACCCGCAGTGGGATCGCGCAGCGGTTCTACGCCGATCCCGGCCAATCCTCTGCTGACCTCGGCATGATGGCCGCCGAGGGGGCGCTCCAGACTGCCGGACGCAGCAGGGAGGAGATCGACGCTCTTGTCTTCGCCACGATGTCTCCGGACTATTTCTTTCCGGGCAACGGGCCGGTTGTTCAGGCGAAGATGGGCTTCCCCGAGTCGCTGGCTGCGTTCGATATCCGGCAGCAGTGCTCCGGGTTTCTCTTCGGCCTCGATCTGGCCGACTCGCTGATCCTGAGTGGCAAGTACAAGCGCATCCTCCTGATCGGAGCCGACGTCCATACGCCGTTCATGCCGTGGCAGAACGGCTGGGCGACGACGATCGGTCTGGAGGATCGCGAAGTGACCGCCGCGGAGCGCGAGGCCAACACGAAGATTCGCGATCGGGTCGTGTTGTTCGGCGATGGTGCGGGTGCAGTCGTGGTGGAAGCCGTCGACGATGACAGCCGCGGGTTCCTGGGGTCGAAGCTGTACACGAACGGCTCGAATCTCGAGGCGCTTTATACGCGCGGCGTCGGCTTCAGGCTTCGCCCATTCGTCACGCATCAGCAGATCGACGACAGCGACATCATCCCGGACATGGACGGCCGCGAGGTCTTCCGGCAGGCGCTATCGAAGATGCCTGAAGCGGTGCGCGAAGTCTGCGCGGCGGCGGGGAAGAGCGTGTCGGACATCGACATTCTGCTCGTTCATCAGGCCAACCTTCGCATCGTCGAAGGTGTGGCGAAACAACTCGGAATGAGTCAGGATCGCGTCCCGCACAACATCGAGCGCTATGCGAACACGACCGCCGGCACGCTGCCGATTCTGTATCACGAGTGCGTGACCGAGGGCCGGATCAAGCCCGGCATGCTGGTCTGTTTCACCGCCCTCGGCTCAGGCCTGCACTGGGGTGCGGCGCTCTACCGCGCCTGAACCGGCTACGTGACGGTTTGCGGCTGCGGAATTTCGAAGTGCAGGCCAGGATCGTTTGGCGGCGTCAGGAACTTCGATACGCGGCCATCCGCCTTCGCCGCGGTCTGGAACGCGTCGACGTCGGACACGGACGATGGCGCGACGTCGAATACGTTCAAGACCTTCGGGTCGGCCGCGTGATGCGACACCGTTTCCGGTCCGAGCTCGTTGATCTTCGCTGTCATCGCAGCCTTGATCGCATCGGCCGTATCGTTCGCGGCTTTTCCCGCGACATAGACATCGATGACTGCCTGTCCGGGCGCCTTGTACAGCCTCCGCTGAGCTTCGACACCCTGCGTCTCAAGATTGTTGAACATCACGCGGGCCTGATCGGCGGGACTCCTCTGCGTGCTGGAGATGATGACCTTGGCGACGTTCGCCGCGGCCATGACATCCCGCAATACGCCGAGTGAGTAGGGCGATACATCAGACGCCTTCGCGTTCGGACCAAAGTCGATCTGCGGCATTCAAAAAGGATACTACGGGCGGCGGGAGTCGGTTTTCGGGAGTCGGGTGTCGGAGCAAAGGCCGCAGAGCATTCAGATCGGACTGGTCACTTATCAAAGACGTCCACGATGACTTTGATTTCTCCGACACCCAACACCCGACCCGCGACCCCCACGTAAGGTCTCATCCGTTCCAGGCGTCGCGCACGGAAGCTGTGTCTTCGAAGGCGCGGAAGCGGATGACCACGGTGTCCCGCAGAGTGAATTCGTGGACCGAGCCGGTCGATGTCGCACGGCCGTTCTTCTTCACTTTGTAGGCAATGTCGACGTGGACAAAGACCTGATCGCCGGTTGCGGCGAAGACTTTGGGCTCGAAGGTCGTGAATTCGACCTCGCGGTCGAGCGTGGCAAAGAAATCGGCCACTCCTTCCCGTCCGCGCCGGATGCCGTACCAGGGAACAGCCTTGGCAACAGTATCGGTGCCCCAGTCGGCGGCGTCCGAAACGTTGGCCAGGATGGTGTTGATATCGCCGCGCCCGAATGCAGCATAGAGACTCTCTAATTTCTGGATGTTGTCGTTTTCACTCATGGACCTGCCCTCCGTCCGTCATCTACGGCGCGGAGCGGGCGGTGGATGTGCGGTGAGTGGTGGGGTGCTGAAGGTTGGTTGCCGGGTTGCGGAGTTGCTCGGTTGCTGGGTCCCGAGTTGCTGAGTCGACACCTGACTCCGACTCCCGACTCCCGACACGCAACCCCCCGATTCACTGCCACCCCCCACACCCCACCCCCCACACCCTATGATTCACAAATGTTCGTCCTCTACGAGGTACTGCTGTACCTCGCATTCGTTCTCGCGCTGCCCTACTTCCTGTTGACGGGAGCGCTGCGTGGGAAGTACCTCGCCAATTTTCCGGCGAGGATGGGGTTCTATCGGACTCCGGCGGCGGCGCACGATCTATGGATCCATGCGGTGTCGGTCGGGGAGACGATGGCGGCGCGGCCTGTCGTCGAGGAGGTGCTGCGGCGCCGGCCGGCGACGACGATTGTCGTCACGACGACGACGATCACCGGGCAGGCGCAGGCGCGTAAGCTTTTCCCCGACGCCACCGTGACGTACTTTCCGTTCGACTTCGCCGCGAGCGTGAAGCGCTTTCTGAGACAGCATCAACCGCACGTCTTCGCCACGATGGAGACCGAGATCTGGCCGAACGTGACGAGGCTCTCTCGTGCGCGAGGAGTGAGGATGCTGCTGGCCAACGGGCGCATTTCGGACCGCTCCTTTCCTCGCTATCGATTGATGAAGGGGCTCGTCGGGCGGATTCTCCGAAAGTACGATCACATCCTTGCCCGCGAGGAAACGGACCGCGAGCGTTTCATCGCCATCGGCGCTCCCGCCAGCATCGTCGAGACGAGCGGCAACGTGAAGTTCGACTACATCCTTGACGGCCGCCCGCTCGAGATCGGCCCGCAACTCGAAGCGCTCATCGCGGGCCGCAAGGTGCTTATCCTGGGCTCGACGATGGAGGGAGAGGATGAGGCGTTCGTGCCGCTGTTGGAGCGCTTCATCGCGGCGCATAACGCATTCGTCATCATCGGGCCGCGAAAGCCGGAGCGATTCGACGTCGTGGCGGCACTGCTGACTGCATCGAAGATCCGCTTCGTACGGCGCAGCGAATGGGCTGATGGCGCGGCTGATGTTCTGCTCCTCGACACCTTCGGCGAGCTGGCGAAGATCTATCGCTACGCCACCGCGTCCTTCATCGGCGGAAGCCTGCTCCTTCCCACCGGCGGTCACAATCCGATTGAGCCTGCGGCGGCGGGCGTGCCTGTCACCTTCGGCCCGTACATGTCGAACTTCAGGGAGATCGCCGAGATTTTTCTGCGCGAAGGAAGCGCGGTGGAGTCGCGTAGCGCCGGCGACGTTCTCGCGTTCGCGGGACGGATGTTCGATGACGACTCTGCGCGCGCCGCGGCGGGAGAGAGGGCGCGCCGCACCGTCGAGCAGAACCGGGGCGCTGCGGAGCGGACCGCCTCCCGCATCATTGAGATGCTGGCGTGATGATCCTGCTCAAACCGCTCGAGTTGCTCTGGCGCGGCGTGAACCGGCTGCGGCGTACGCTCTACCGGCGCGGCATTTTGAAGAGCCGGCGCTTGCCGCGGCCTGTGATCTCCGTCGGCAACCTGGCTGCGGGAGGCGCGGGGAAGACTCCGGCGGTGATCGCCATTGCGCGCGCTCTCACGGAGCGTGGGCTGACCGTGACAATCCTGACGCGAGGCTATGGACGAGCTGATACCGAAGCGGGACTCGTGACATCGCTCGACGCCGGACGATTCGGAGACGAGCCGGTGCTGATCAAAAGCAAGCTGCAAACAGTGCACGTAATCGTCGGCTCAAAGCGATATGACAATGCAATACGATTTTTGACTAATAATGATTGCGATTTATTCATCCTCGACGACGGTTTCCAGCACCTGCAACTCGCGCGCGACCTCGACGTCGTGATCGATGCCGGGCACGGTGTGATGCGCGAGGGGCGCTCCGCGCTTGCCGATGCCGGTCTCGTGATTCGTCGCAACCTCCGGCTTGTCGTACCTCAGGAATTGGCTGCGCAGCGCGTCTTTGCATTCGCCGGTCTGGCCGACAACGATCAGTTCTTCGCGGCGCTCCGCGAAAACGGGCTCACTGTAGTCGCGACACGTGGCTTTCGTGATCATCACCGGTACACGGCGGCGGATATCTCCGCGATCAAGAAGGCCGCGCTCGATGCAGGCGCCGAGGCCATCGTGACGACGGAAAAAGACAAGGTCAAAATCGACGACCGTGGCATCATCGCCATCGCCGCCGAAATGATCATCGAGCCCTGGGTGATTGAGGCGGTCGCGAGGTTGGGAAGCAGAGATAGCAGAGACTAGAGATCAGAGATCAGGGAATTGGTGATGGTGATGAGTGAGATCATCGTCCCTGCGTCCTGATCTCTGATCTCTGATTCCCTGATCTCTGATCCACAGATCTCTGATTCAACCCACCATGAGCCGCCGCCGAAAAAACGCGCTTCTGCAGCGCGCCGAGTATCTCCTTTATCGGACCGTCGCCGGTGCCGTCCGCTCGGCGTCGCTCTCCGGCTTGCGCCGCTGGGGATCGCGCCTCGGCACTCTGGCGCGTTACGTCCTTCGAGGCCGTGACCGGCTGGCGATGCGCAATCTTGTCTCGACGTTTCCGGAGAAGAGCATCGCGGAGTGCAGAGAGATCCTCGACGAGTGCTGGCGGCATTTCGGCCGCGAGGCGCTGGCGGCCATTCGCATGCAGCATGTCCCGATCGCGGAAATCCCGTCGCACTGTCGCTTCGTGAACGAACACCTTCTCCAGGAGGCCATTGCGCAGGGACGGGGCGTCGTCCTTCTCAGCGCGCACTACGGCGCGTGGGAGATCGCCGGGCTGGCGATCATCGCGCTCGTGAAGAATGTGCATACCGTCGCCAGGCCGCTCGACAACGAGCTCCTCGAGCGCGATCTGGCTCTCATTCGAGCCCGCACGGGCGTGCAGGTCGTCGATCGCAAGCGCGCCGCACGCTCGCTGCTCAAAGCGCTGTCGCAGCAGGCGGTCGTCGTCCTGCTTCCGGATCAGGCAGTGCAAGCACGCGAAGGGATTCTCGTTCCGTTTCTGGGCCGTCCGGCATGGACGACCGACGCACCAGCGAAATTGGCATTACGTCAGCAATCGCCGATTGTGTTCGCTTTTTGCATTGCGGACGAAGCCGGGCACAGGCTGGAGTTCGAGGAAGCGATCAGAATCGATCAACTGGACGATGACGAGAAGAACGCCGCAGCGCTGACGAAGCGCATCAACGACGTAATTTCCCGGCGCATCGCAGCTCGTCCGGAGATATGGTTGTGGATGCACGACCGGTGGAAGGGGAACCCCTCGGGTGAGATCGAAGTCAAAGCAACAGATGGCAAGTGAGACAGTCGTAGTCGGACTCAATTGGGTTGGGGACAATGTCCTTGCTCTGCCCACGTACCGCGCGCTGTACCACCGCTATCGCGCCGAGGGCGGCATCACGGTCGCTGCGCCAAAGCACATCGCCTCGCTCCTCGCCTCGGCTGGCATCTTCCGTAACGTCATCGCCTGGAATGGCGACACGCGTGAGCGCATCCGATTGCTGAAGGCCGGCCGCTTCCGCCGCGCCGTGATCCTTCCGAACTCGTTCCGTGCCGCGATGGTGGCGTTCGCGGCCGGGATCGGCGAACGTTGGGGCTACTCGACGGATGTGCGCGGAATGCTGCTCACTCACGGCGTGAAGCGCGATCCCGAGCGAGGACATCAGCTCGATGACTATTCGGCGCTCCTCGCGGCGATGAATGCCCCGCGCGTCGTCGATGAGATTCCGACGATGTCGATTCCAATCCATCTTCGCGAACAGGCCGGCCGCCAGCTCCGCGATGCCGGTGTTCGGCTCGACAACGGCCCGCTATTCGGCCTGCACGCGGGAGGTCTTTACGGACGCGCCAAACATTGGGGCGACGAGCGGTACGGCCAACTCGCGGAACGTCTGCGCGCTGCGGGCTTCTCGGTCGTTCTGCTGACCAGTCCCGGCGAGAAGCATCAGGCAGCAGCAATCTCCGCGACGACCCGTGGCCTGCCCATCGTCGGCGGCGACGGCGACGTGCTGCAACTGGCTGCTGCGATCTCGCATTGTTCGGTCGTCGTCACGAACGACAGCGGTCCGCTCCATCTGGCCACCGCCCTGGCCGTGCCATCCGTGTCGATCTTCGGGCCGACGGATCCCGACCGGACCGTGATTCCTGGCGCCTCGCGCGTCGTCCGGAAGCCGTTCGCCTGCCAGCCCTGCTACAAACGCGACTGTCCGCTGATGCACCACGGCTGCATGAACGAGATCACCGTCGACGACGTTTTCGCCGCCGCGGTCGGCCTTTTCAACGAGCTCGATGGGAAGATTGAGACCGACGGCGCCGGCGCTGTGGCCTTCGGCACCGAGTAGCGCCCTATAATCGTTCGGATGGCTGTGGATGAGGACGACCGGCTGTACAAGATCGGCGAGGTTTGCAAAGTCGCCGAGGTGCAGCCGTACGTGCTTCGGTACTGGGAGACGGAGTTTCCACCGCTGGCGCCGAACAAGAGCGGCGGAGGCCAGCGTCTCTATACCCGCCACGAGATCGACATCATCCTCCGCATCAAACAGCTTCTCTACTCGGAGGGCTTTACGATCGCGGGGGCCAAGAAACGGCTCGAGATCGAGATGGCGTCGCCAGCACCTGCGGCGGAGACAAAACCTCCAGTGCCGTCGAAAGAGGTCGATAAGGCGCTCGGCGAAGTGAAGCGCGAGTTAACGGCGATACTGCGGATCCTCGACGAGTAGATCAGAGACAAGAGACAAGCGATCAGAGTTCAGAGTTCAGGAAGACTGTCTCCTGATCTCTAGTCTCTGATCTCCGATCTCCGATCTCTGATCCAATTCACGGACCCGCCGGCGGCGTCTCTGGCGGCTTCTCAGTCTCCGCATCCGGCGTCACGCCTGGCGTCGTGTCGCTGCCCTGTTTCTCCGGAACTTTGAAGCCGAGGTAGGTGCCGGAGCTGATTCCCATGAGGCCGAGCAGCGTGGCGCTGAACTGCGGCATCTCCAGACCCTTGTAAACGGATCCGATGAAGATCACGCCGAGGACCAGCGTCCAGACGAACATCTGAAAGCGGTGCAGGCTGACGCCGTTCGGGTCGCTGATCACATCGTTGATGAAGCCTCGGGTTTTGCCGCCCGGCTCATCCGGCGCGGGCGCCGTCTTGGTCCGGTCGATGAGCGTTGCGCCGAGGGCTGTGGCGGCGCCGATGCCGATGAGGGCGAGGATGGAGTCCGTGATCGTGTCCAGCTCGTCGGTGATCAGCCACATGAAGACATAGGCGGCGATGACGAGGAAGAACCAGAACGCCATCTGGAACAGTGAGAGGGAGTATGGGCGCTCGCTTGGGACCGGATGCGTGCCGCTGCGAAGGAGACTTGTGGTGCGGCAGAGATGGACCATGACGCCCAATGCAAGAGCGAGGAGCCCGATGAAGGCGAAGAATTGAGGGCGGGGAATGACTTCAAGCCGGAACGTTGCGGTGCTCGGAATCGAGAACTGGGAATCAGAGCCGAGACTCACGTCAACTTGACGCGCGTAGCTGCGTGGACTTCCGAGAAGGGTATGCCACGCGGCGTCGTCGTCAGGAATACGCAGCAGGCGGAATCGTACGTGGCCGAGCACCGCGTCGCACGACTCGGGTTTGTCTCCTTTGATCGGCATTCCTTCGAGAAAAAGAACGATGCCCTGGCAGTTTCCGTTCGCCTGTTTCAGAAGCGTCGAAAAATTCTGCACGTGGATGGAAAGCCGGTCATCGAGACCGGCCTTGTCGGGATTTTCCCTGAAGTACGAATGGGCGAAGATGACACGCGCTGGTCCGCCGGTATCGGGCAGATCCTTGGGTGCATTAGGCGGCTCCCACTGAGCCTGAGCCAGCACCGCGCTGGCGATGAACAGCGTGAGAACCGCGACGATCGTCGAGCGCATACACACCTCGTTCTTCCGGATTTGTGGACTGCAACGATTCTAAGACAAAGGGCAGACTACGGCTCAACAGATCGAAGCGGAGGTCGTAGGCTGGGTGCATGAAACGCATTCGCATCACACACGCCCTCATCCTCACACTCCTTACCATCGTCTTCATGAGCTGTACTTCGGACTCTGACGATCGAGACCGAGGCCCTCGCAGTTATCCCGGCGCCGGCGAAGGCGGCCGCCCCGGCGGGTTCGCGCGCGCGGTCGCAGGCGACGGCCTGGACACAATGCCGCCCGCCGACTGGTGGCGCGATCCGAAGATCAGCGTTGCCGTCGCGCTATCGGCCGATCAGATCGCGTCGCTCGATCGCATCAGCCACGAGCAGGCTGAGGAGATCGCAAAGCTCGAGCGCGACAGCATGGTCGCCGCGCGCGAGTTGCGCGAGACGTTCGATGCCAGTCAGCCGGCGACCGCAGACATCGTCGCCGCGGGGCAGAGAATGCGTGGAATCCGCGATGCGCTTTTCGACCGGCGCGTGCAGATGTTCGCCGCGGAACGAACGCTCCTGACGCAGCAACAGTGGCAGACCCTCCAGCAGCAGATCGCCGCAAACAACCGTCCCGATCGCGGAGACCGCGGTGGCAACGGCACTCGCGGTGGCCGCGGCGGAAGGGGCGGGCGGGGACGGTTCCCTGGGTAGTGCGCTGCGCAATTGCGCTTCGCGCGTTCTCGGTTGATTGCGCTTCGCGCGTTGGCAGTTGTCCGAGAACGGGCTACTGCGCTACACGCCAACGCGCGTAGCGCAACTAACCGACAACCGACAACGCGCGGCCCGCCAGGGCCGCGCAGATTCACTTACCCATCTGCTTGAGGATCGCTTCCATCTCGTCCATGACGCGGTTGAGCTTCTTCATCGTCAGGTCGAGCGGCTCGGAGGTCGTCATGTCGACGCCGGCATCTTTCAGCAGGTCGATCGGGTACTTCGATCCGCCGGCGGAGAGGAACGCCAGGTAACGCTTCGTGGCGGCTGCGTCTCCGGAGAGCACCTTCTCCGACAGCGCGGCCGAGGCGGTCCCCGACGTCGCGTACTGATAGACGTAGTACGTGCGGTAGAAATGGGGGATGTACGCCCACTCGTGCTTGACGACGTCATCGACAATGCAGACGCCCTGGTCGTGGCCGTAGTAGCGCTTGACGATGTCGTAATAGATCTTGTCGAACGTGTCGCCGGTGAGCGGCTCGCCTTTCTCCGCTGCTTCGTGAATACGCAGCTCGAACTCGGCGAACTGCGTCTGACGGAACACCGTCCCCTTCATGTTCTCGAGGTAGCTGCCGAGCAGCGAAAGGCGCGTGGCCGGATCCTTGATCTGCTTGAGCATGTACTCGTTCAGCAGTGCCTCATTGAACGTCGACGCCACCTCGGCCACGAATATCCGATAGCTGGCCGTCGGATACGGCTGCGTCTTGTTCGAGAAGTAGCTCTGCATCGTGTGCCCGAGCTCGTGCGCAACGGTGCTCATGTCGTCGTACCGGCCGTTGTAGTTGATCAGCATGTACGGGTGAACGTCGTACGCGCCGCCGCTGGAGTAGGCGCCGGTGCGTTTGCCGGCATTCGGATAGAGATCGATCCAGCGGTCATTGAAGGCGCGCTCGATCACGCTGGTGTAGCCGGTGCCGAGGGGCGCAAGCGCGCCGAGAATGTTCTTCTTCGACTCCTCGAGCGAGTACTCGAGTTTCGCGTTGGCGACGAGCGGTGCGTAGAGGTCGTAGTAGTGCAGGTCATTGATGCCGAGAATCCGTTTGCGAAGCTTGAGATAGCGGTGGAACGTCGGCAGATTCGCGTTGACGCCTTCGATCAGCTTTGTGTAGACCGAGGTGGGGATGGTGTCGGTGTCGAGCGCGGCGTCGAGGTTCGTCGGATACTTCCGCACCTTCATGTAGAAGAGGTCTTTCTGGACCTCGGCATTCAGAGCGGTACCGATCGTGCCGCGATAGTCGCCGAGAGCCCCGAAGAACGTGTCGAAGACCTTCTTACGGTCCTCGCGATTGGGAAGCGTCCGCGAGACCGCGAACGTGGCCAGATCCAGCTTGCGCGTGGTTCCATCCGCAAGCGTGACCGTGGGGAAGGGGAAGTCCGCGTTCGTGAACACGCTGTAGACCTCGCTCGGTGCGGAGGACATCAGACCGGCGTCCGCGATGATCTTCTCTTCCGGCTCCGACAACGTATGCGCCTGACGCCGCAGCAGATCGTGCAGATAGAAGGTGTAGGGGACAAGCTTCGGTTCACGAGCGATGAACGCGTCGATCGTGGCGCGATCCATTTTCAGAATCTCGGGCTCGACGAATGAGGTATCGGCTCCGAACGACGACCCGAGCTGATCCATCTCCTGCTTCATGGCCCGGTACTTCGCCACGCGCGTGTCCTGATCGGAGCTGAGGCCCGCGTAGATGGCGATGCGCGTGAAGTCCTTGTTCAGATCGCTGACCATCTCCAGCCCGGCCGCGAGTTGCTGCGGCGACGTGCCGAGGGTCCCTTTGAACTTCTTCACCTCGGGGATGCGGGCTGCGAGTTTGTCCTTAGCCACCCGCCAGGCATCGTCGCTGGCATACAGGTCCGTGATCTTCCACTTCGACGCCTCGGGGATGTCCGCCCGCTCTTTCGACTGCGCAAAGCCGGCGCTGGCTGCCAGCAAAAGGACGAACACCGAGACCGCAATTCTCATCATTGTTCTCGTCACGCGCATGAACACACCTCGATCCTGATTTGTCGCTGTTGCTACGAATGCTGATCGTACGAGTTTCAGCGAAGCTCCGCTGGTATTCTCAAGTGGTGAATCGCGCTTTTCACGCTTCCCGACTCCGGAGGATTGGCTGGGAGCTCATCCCGAGCCTCGGCTTTGTCGCATTCATCATCGGAGCGCGCCTCTTCGCCGGCTCCGGCATTCAGGGATTCTGTTTGTTTCGACTGTTGCTCGGCATCGACTGCCCGGGCTGTGGCATCACGCGAAGTGTGCTCGCGCTATTCAGCGGCCACCTGTCCGATTCATGGCAACTCCATCGGGCTGGGATCGCCGTCGTCGCGTATTTCGGATCGATCGGAGTTCTCCCGTTGGTGGAGACGATCGAAGGAGTTGGCCCGCAAAGAGCGGCGCGCTTTCGATGGTGGGCCAACCGATGTCTTACGGTGATACTGCTTGCTTTGTGGCTATGCAAAATGGCCGCGGTTTACGTCTAGGGAACATGAGGAGTTGTTCATGGCACAAGTAACCTGTCCGAAGTGCAGCTCGCTCGCGAGTCAGGGAAGTTATCCCGTGTGGGCGATCATCGTCGCAATCTGCGCCTTTCCAATCGGTCTGCTCGCTCTGCTGGCAGGCAGGAGCCCGACGCGCTGTCCGAATTGCGGGTTCACATGGCAAAGCTGACGCAGCCCTCGCTGCTCACTTGGCCGTCGCGATGAACCACTGATTCTCGAACGGATCGATGACGAACGCTCCTCGCTCGCCGTACGGCTTGTCTGCCGGTGGCTCCACGGACGTCGCTCCTGCGCGGAGGGCACGCTCATAGCTGGCGTCGACATCATCGACGAAGAGATGAATCGCCGCCGGCATCGGTTGCGATTCACCGTGCGCCTCGCCGAGCTCGATCATCGAGTCGCCGATGCGGACGCCTGCATGCGCGACCTCGCGGCCGCCCATCTCGGTCACGTGCTCGACTTTCGCGCCGAACGCGTTTTCGAGGAAGGTGATCAGGCTTCGCGCGCCGCGTGCATGCAGGAACGGCGTGACCGTGTGATACCCCGCCGGACGCGGACCAACGCCCGGCTCTTTGCGCGGCTTGCCGCCCGTGCCGGCAAAGCGCAGTTGCAGTTCTTCCTCCGTCACGTTCTCCTGATGCGTTGCGAAGTACCAGACGTTGCCCCAGCGATCCTTCACTCCTCCTTCGCGGTCGCCGTATGCCTGATCGGTCAGCGGGTGCGTCGAGGTCGCTCCTGCGGCGAGCGCGCGGCTGTAGGCGCCGTCGACGTCGTCGAGATAGATGTGCAGCGCCATGGCCATCGGCTTGAAATCGCCTCCCGGCTCTCCCATCTCGATGAGCGAGTCGCCAACGCGCAGCGCCGCGTGCATCACTTTGCCCTCTGGCGTGGGATATCGGCCCAGCAACTCGGCATCGAGGGTTTCCTGCAGGAACGCGATCAGGCCATCGGCGTCGGGAACGAGCAGATACGGTCTGATCGATGGGAAATCAGTCTTCACTTCTTCGGCTGTCATCGTGGTCATCTCATTCTCCATCTGCGGAATCACCTCCGCCTTCAGTTTCGAGCGGAAACTTGGATCAGGCATGCCGTGCAGATCGCCGGCGATCATGAGCAACGTGGCCAGCTCAGGATCGGCCAGCGCGAGGCCTGCCAATTCTGCGTCGCGGCCGGCCAGGATGGCCTCGATCGCGTCGTCCAGCCGTTCGATCAGGTCGCGCTCAGCCATGGTTTTCGCCCATCTGTGCCCGCAACGACTGCAGGCCTCTCCATTGAAGTTGTTTGACCGCGCCCTCGCTTTTGCCGATTGCTGAGGCGACTTCGCGAATGCTTCGCTCTTCGCCGAAACGCATCACGAGGACGCGGCGCTGATCGGCCGGTAGCCGTTCGACGCAGCGGAAAAGCGATGCCCGCCGTTCGATGTGCTCGATGTCGTGCGGCGCTTCGCTTTCGACGATACGTTGGTGCTCACTCTGTTCTCTCGCGGTCCTGTTGAAATGATCGTTCACGGCATTTGCGGCGATCCGATAGAGCCACGCGGCGAACGGCACGTCGCGAATCTCGTAGCTTTTCAGGTTCTTCAGCGCCTTGTGAAACACCTCGGACGTCACGTCCTGCGCGGCTGCGCGCTCGCGTACGCGCCGGATCACGAACGCCCACACGCGGTCGAAGTGACTCTCGTACAGCTCCGCGAACCGGCTGGGATCAGCCTGTGCCGCTTCGATCAGCAGCCGCTCGCGGTCATTCGTTTCGCGATCCATGAATCGCTCATTAAACCGCCGGAAGGTGGAAAAGTTACGGTAGGCGGCGCTTTTCTCAAATTCCGTGCGCTACAGTTTCCCCATGCAACGGCCGTTACTGATTGCGCTGGTCTCGGAAGAGTGGTGCCGGCACCGGATGGCACCGTGAGCGAAGCGCGGACGGCACATCTCTCCGACCCTCGACACCCGACGTCCGGCACCCGACTACGCCTCGACACCCCGCTCGCTCCCGCGGTTCTGATCGCGATCGCGTACACCGTCTTTTCGCTGCTGCTCCTGCACGCGCGCCACAACGACATCTCGCTCTTCGTCGTCGCCGGCGGAGTGAACGTCGACGCGCGGAAAGTGCCGGCGGACCTCACGGTGATTCCGAACATTGGTGGATACGACGGCATCACGTTCTATCGCTTCGCGCTCGATCCGTTCACGGCCTCGCGGACCGAGTTCGGCATCACGCTCGACACGCCTCCGTACCGCAACCAGCGCATCGCCTATCCCTTCATCGTCTGGCTGCTCTCGCTCGGCCACGCCCGCTGGGTCCCGGCGCTGCTCGTGATCGTGAACATCGCGGCGGCGGCGGCCATGGCAGCGTTCGGCGGCGCCTTCTCCCGCCGCCTCGGCTACCACGCCTTGTGGGGCGTCATCGTGCCGCTCTATCCAGGATTCCTGCTGACTCTTTCGCGCGACCTCGCCGAGATCGTGGCCTCGATGTTCGCGATGGGAGCGATCTGGGCGATCAGCGCGCGGCGTAATTGCACTGCGGCGATCCTGCTGACGTGCGCAGCGCTCACGCGCGAGCCGACGCTCCTGCTCGCGTTCGCGCTGGCCGGGGCGTGGCTGATCGAGCGCCTGCTGCGCCGCGAACGGAGGATTGCGCCCGTGGTCTTCCTCGCACCGATCGTCATCGACGTGCTGTGGCAGGTCTTTCTCACCGCCAGATGGGGCACTTCGCCGCTTCGCTCCGGCGCGCCGGCGATGGCGTTACCGTTCGTGGAGTTCGCCCGCTTCTTCGCCGCAGCGGTCCCACGCCGCATTCAACAGCAGCGCCTCTACTTTCTGGAATGCCTCTTCCTCGTTTCGACCGTCCTCACCGTCGTGCTGACGTGGCGCCGGACACGCACACCACTCGAATGGCGTTTCGCCTGGCTGGGCTATCTGGCGCTGGCCTCAATCCTGCCGCACACGATCTGGCTGGAGGACTACGGCTATCTGCGAATCTTCTCGGACCTCTTCGTCGTCAGCGCCGTCATCATCATCGCCTCGACAAACGGAGCGCGCTGGTTCGCCCTGATCACAGCTGGAGGCGTGTGGCTTTACCTGGCCAGAATCCTCGTAAAGCTGGGGTGATTTGCGGGGGTCGGTTTTCGGGGGTCGGGTGTCGGAGAGAGCACGGGTCTTCGCGCTCCGGTCCCGTCAGAACATCCGTATCTGAGACAATTGCGGCCTCTGCTCCGACACCCGACTCACGACTCACGACTCCCCTACCGGTACTGCTCCTTCAGCGCATCCAGTTCCGCCACAGCCTTGCGCAGGATATGGACGACCTTATGCACCTCGGTGCCGTAAACCTTCAACTCGGCGTCGCAGTCGGACATCGCGTAGACCGCTTCGTCCTTCTCGAGGCGTTCGCGCTCGAAGCGCAGGCGCTCGACCAGCTCCTCGATCTCGCTGACGAGGACGAAGTTGAGGTCCTTTTCGCCGAGGTAGCGCTTGCACTGCGGGCAGTAGATCGAGCGGTCGTCGGTGTTCTCGACGAGCTCGAAGACAAACTGCCGCTGGCACTGCGGACACTCGAAAACCTCGGGTAACACGATCGCATCCTCGCCTGCGAATTGTCGCACGAATGACGGCGGTCTCGCAGTCGCGAGGTCGTAAGGTCTCGCGGTTGCGGCTCGGGGAGTGCGCGGTCTCGCGGTAGCGCAGTTTCGCAGTTTGCCTGGTCATGACCAGCGAGACTGCGAGGCCCCGAGGCCGCACGACCGCGCCCGGAATGCGGATGTTGACCATGGCGTTCACCGCCATGTAGCATCCACGCCCGCCATTCTGGGAGATCGTTCAATGGTAGGACAAGCGGCTCTGAACCGCTCAATCGGGGTTCGACTCCCTGTCTCCCAGCCAAGCGGCGCCGCGCCGCGTAGGTTGCCAATACACTGTCCGCGCGCCGAGAGGATGACGGAGACGCCCCGCGAGCACTTACGGATGCGCTTTGCGATGCGCAACCCACCTCACAGTCACGTCGCCGTAGTCCAGGCAATCATTATTGGGGTTGTCGACGTTGCCTGGGCGGAAGCAGATCTGAAACGTGAAACCAGTTGGAGTGACCACAGGTGCGTTGTGGCCGAAGTCGAATTGTGTCCCGTCCTGCGGGCTGAGATCGATGAACACTTCGGGAGTCTGCGTAGGATCGACAAAGTCGTTCGGAAAGGTGACGACGACCGGATCCTTGAATCGGTGAACGTTCGCCGGGACATTGGCACTCGCAAAGGCCTCGCCGACAGAGACGGGCGTTTGGATCTGCAGCAGGCAGGCGAGCTGCGTCACCGCTGAATCGCGAGAGAGGCAGGATGACGAGGGCACTGCCTCGGGAACCGCGGCTGGGCTCCCGCGATGATCGATAGCCGCAAGAAATGCAGCCGTGCCCGGCGAACCCGATGAAGGGTCCTGCGCCAACCTGCGCGCAGCCTCCGTCAAAACGCGCAACTTGAGAATGGATTCGATCTCCGGTGTCGCCGCTTTCCCCGGGTTGACACTGATGTACGAGGAGGTTCTTTGCAGACGCTTCATCAGATCCTGCAAGAGGCTGATGTCTTCCGGCGTGGGGACCCGCGCGTTGGTGGAGGGAGCTGCGAATTTATTCTTACTCTGCAGGTATTCGTCCCACGAATCGGCGAGCTGCCTCATCTGAAGATAGAGATGGCCGAGATCTGAAAGTGTCCATACCGCGTAATCGGTCGAGAAAGGAGTGAACGTCGTTGGTTTGTTCCGGCACGCGGAGTAGTCGATCACATCCGCCCATATGAGCTCGGCGTTTTTCGGGTTATCGCGCGCTTCCTTCGTGAACTTACGGACGCGAAGGATCAATTCGTTCTCGTTGAGAACCAAGACGCCTCCGCTGGACACAGGTGGACTTCCGCTGGTCGTCACGTCGTCTCCGACATTCGCGCCTGACTGGCTGTAATACACCTTGACATGGTTGTTGTTGGAAATCTGTTCGATAGCGCTGCTGATGGAACCATTCGCCTGGAACGCGGCGTAACTCGCCTCGACCTCGGCGCGGACATCCTGCCGGCTCCTTTGAGTTTTCGATTGGATTTCGAGCAACGCGTAGAGTTCCGATCCAAATCCGACGCGATGGATGAACCCGTCTCCATAGTTCGAGTAGAAGGGTCCCGACCCGTTAGCGGCGCGAAGCAAGGCATCGTTGGTCAGGGTGAAGGTGTTGAGTTGCCTGATTACGTTCGTGACCCGCATGCTCACCAGCACGTACACGGACTGATTGGTGACTTTCGACGACTGGAGAAGACTCATGCGGGCACTGGCGCTACCTGCCAGATAGTGAGCGGAAGCCGCGGCATCGATCTGCAGGCTTTGCGACAGCTCTTCGTAGCTGTCGATCAACTCGAAGTTGTAGTGCAGCAGCAGTTCCGGCCGTTCTTCGACTGTGGTGCCGTTGACGACAACTGCGCTGTCGCGCGGCGCGTAAGAGAGAAGGGAGAATCCCTGACCGAGAATGACTGGCCCGGTAGGGGTGATGCGATGCGATTCACCGGCAAACGCCGTGCTCCCCTCTTTGCTTTGGACGCTGGCATTCGTGAACAGCGTGAGATCCGATGGCTGTGCGTGAAGCGAGCTGGTCGAAACCAGTGCGGAGAAAACGATTGCGAGCAGTCCGCTTCTGATCAGGCGCATGGGCAAGTCCTCTTCTGTTCGAGATTTGCAAGTAGTGATCTACGGAATAGAAAGACGGACGCTGTCGCGGAGTTTCCCCGGGGGGGGGGACGGTGCGGACTGCATTCAGCGCTTCAGGAACGCGTTCACTGCTTCTCTGCTGAGACGCGGCGCGATCCACCGATGCTGGCTCGATGTCTAGTTTCTTCGGTTGCCGATCAACGATAATCAGAAAAAAGTCTACGCTGAAGGAAGTACCTCGGTTTCTGGTGGGCGGCGCGCATTCGCGAGCAGGACGTCATCCGATGGCCATACGGCGCCGCTGCCACGGCACCGATCCATGAGCGCGATGTCGCAGCGGTCGCCGTCCGCGCGCTGTTCGACGACGCTAACAGCGGCGGTGAGTACATGATCACGGGCCCGCATTCGCTCACACAGCGCGAACAGGTGATCACGATCGGCGATGTCATCGGTAGAACACTGCGATTCGAAGAGATCACTCCTGACGATGCGCGACGCGAGCTCGGATTTCGTCGCGCTGCGATCGACATGCTCCTCAATGCCTGGTCCGCCGCGCCCGGCTTGCCCGCCTACGTCACCACGACCGTTGCCGAGGTCACGGGCACCGCGGCGCGAACGTTCGCGGAGTGGGCGAGGAGCAACAAACAGGCATTTGTTCGCCCGTGCGGACTCCTGTCAGCCTCTCCGAGCCGCCTCGATGGTGGCAATGTCGATTTTCTTCATGGTCATCATCGCTGCGAATGCACGCTTTGCCTCATCGCCACCTGCCGCGAGTGCGTCGGTCAGCGCGCGCGGGGTGATCTGCCAGGAGAGGCCCCAACGGTCCTTGCACCAGCCACATGCGTTTCCTCCCCTCCGTTGTTGACGATCGCATTCCAGTAGCGGTCCGTCTCTTCCTGATTGTCCGTCGCGATCTGGAACGAAAAGGCCTCGCTGTGCTTGAACGCCGGGCCGCCGTTGAGACCGAGACATGGAATGCCCAGAACGGTGAGCTCCACCGTCAGGACATCGCCCTTCTTGCCGCCCGGGTAGTCGCCGGGCGCCTTGTGAACAGCAGTCACTTCGCTATCCGGAAACGTGGCGGCGTAAAAGCGGGCCGCCTCGACCGCGTCTTTGTCGAACCAGAGACAAATCGTGTTCTTTGGTGTCATGTTCGTGTGCTCCCCTTGGTGCTCGATCCGTGCGAACGCCACGGTCTCCGCCGCGAACGTGTTGGTCCAATAACCACCTCGTCGCCGCGCGGACGGCGTCATCCGGCATTGTCACGTAGCGTCGGTGAGTGTGTGCAAGCTTTGTACAAGGACGGCTGAGAGCGATCGCAAGCGCCGGCTTCATTCCCTACAGCGATCGAAGAAACGAGAGGAGTTTGTTCTTCGCATCCGCGGTCAGAGCGGTGAAGCGGTCGCGCGAGGCGGCCCCCTGCCCCTCGTGTGCGGCAATGGCTTGATCGAGCGTCGTGGCGCGGCCGTCGTGTAGATAGCGGGTGATGAACCGCAAACCCCACAAAGGGGCCGTTCTCATTTCGCGGCCTGTGGAGCTGCCCATCTCGAGATCGTCGCCGAGGGAGCCCATGTCGTGGAGGAGAAAATCGGAGTAGGCGTGGTAGGTCTTGTGATCGAGAGCGGCGATGGGGCTCGAGCCGGAATTCAACGTTGGGGTGTGGCAACCGGTGCATCCGATGTTCTGAAAGATCTGTTCCCCTTCGAGGCTATCGGCGCTTTGCGGTCCGCGCGGCGGCGCCGCGAGCAACCACATGTAGTTTTGCAGGTCGACCGGAGTCAGGGCGTTGAAATGTGGCGCAGGATTGAACGCGAGCTCGGCACAGTTGCCCTGCGGACAGTTCTCCTTCGGAAAATCGAGTGACGTGATGCCCATTTCGTTCAGCCACGCATCGCTGGCGAACTGACCCAGCGACGGCACTTGCGCTTTCCAGCCAAACCGGCCCACAGTCTTCGTGCCGGTTCGGATGTTGTCCGTGATGTTGACGCGGCCTGCAACGCCGTCTCCACGCGCGGCTTCCGCTGCTGCAAGCGCGATGAGATCCGCATCCGTAGTGAAGTCCACCAGGCCAAGCCCGAACAAAGGCGTGGTCCGCCGCTGCACGACAATCGTTGCGGAGGCGGGCACTGTCTCGGGTGTGAACCGATGAACCGATGGGTCTCCGTCTCCTCCGATGGCGTGATCCTGAACGAGCGTGCCGCCCAGATCCGTCATCGGATCGAAGACGCCATTGATGCGGCGTGCGAATCGCGTCACATTTCGTGTGCCGCCGCCCCCCACGGCCGGCGCGTTGTGACACTTCGAGCACGAAGTCTCATTGTAGACGGGCCCGAGCCCGGTCGCGGGCGTCTCGTCGAACGTGAACGTCAAGAGGCCGGTACCGAACGCTGTGAGGAGTGGTGCAGGAAGTCCTTGAATGGGGCCGCCTACTTCCAAAGGAGGTGCGACGGATGAGCGCCGTCTTGCTTGCTGCGCGTATGCAGTGAGCGGAACGACGACGCAGAATAGGACAACCGCTAGCCGTCGCATGGGTGTCCATCATACAAACTGGTTCGTCTTGCCGCAAAGGAGGGACCGGGCGCGCCGATGTATGTAAGTTCCGGACATCGGACGGCTGATGGCGATGTTCGATACTCAGCGCGTGTTGAAAAAGGTGTTTCGCCGAACGCTCGATCCGGCGGCATCGCCGCAACAGTCAGGAGCGAAGGGAATCGCCTGGCGTGCCCGCTCCGCCAAAACTCGAACGAAGATCAATGATGTCGACATCGAGCCATTAGAAAATGACGGTGCCGGTATCCAGGATGACGATTCCAAATAAACAATAACGACGTCGA
>JADGNZ010000042.1 GCA_017883205.1 Thermoanaerobaculia bacterium
TGTCCCAGCTCGTCATTGATCCGCTTGAAGTGATCGGCGTCAATGACGATCAGCGATAGCGGCAGCTGGTAGCGCCGCGACCTCTCATACTCCTCGGCCAGGCGCGCACCGAAATAGCGCCGGTTGAACAAGCCGGTCAGAGGATCGTGGATCGACTCCAGATAGAACTGCTGCCGCAGCTCGTCCAGAGCGCGGATCGACCGGCTCAGCTCGCGCGTTGGCGGAACGCTGACCGTCCAGAGGATCAGTCCGACGAACACCGCTTCCACCAGGTCGCTGGGAAACCAGCCGATGCGGCGATCGAGCATGGGATAGAAGAAGTCACCCGCGGCGACGACGAGCACGATCGCAACGATGATGTACACCAGCCGAAGGAGCCGAAGCCGCCGCAGAACCGCGGCATCTCCAGACGGGTATCCTTCCGGGGGACGGTTGCTCACGCGACGCAGTCCATGATCACCATGAGAGAAGATTCGACGCGATTCCTTGCAACGCCCCAGCCATCGCCCGTCCGACCACGTAACCGACAGCAAGAAGCGGACATCACTCGAAGGCCTGGCCGGCCGTGGCAGAGTCTCGTCTTATCTGCAAACGACTCTGACCACGGGCGATCTCCGCTCCAGATGAGTATTACCGGAGTTTACGAAGAGCCTCACGAAGGCATCGTAGTCGTGGCCAGGAGCGCCGAGACGCCAACTCTCGCGAACGACCACGGATGACTGACCAGGCCTCGGGCGCACGACTCGAACACCGCTCTTCGCTCCGTCGCTCCGCTCCCAGTGGTAGTTGAAGACCAAACCGCTCCGGCGCGGCCGGAGATCGATCGTGGCCGTATAGATAATGTCCACGGGACAATCCCTGCCGGCGTACCGGCTCCGATTCGCCGCCACGTGAATGGATTCGAAAGGATCATCGTCGGCGACTAACGACTGGCTCGACAATAAAAGAGCCAGCCCAGCGACGACCAAACCGCCCCAAACCGATTTCCGCGTGTCAGACATCGATGCCTCCTCGATTGTTGCGCCGACCCCCAACGACAGTCTTCTTTTTCGAACCGCAGGCAACTTCCCGGGCTCGTTTGCCTGCGCCCGCCTCGCCCGTTTTTGATGATACGGAATCGTGCCAGCAACGGCACCGTCCGTCAACGTTCGACGGCCGGGCGATGACATCGCCGCCATCGCCTCTCACACCGCCGCTGCGACGACGCGGCGGGAGCGGATCGCGGCCAGCAGGGCCGCGTGGTCGGCGGTCGCTGTGCCGGCGTAGGCCGAGGCGAAGCGCGACAGCGACTGGTCGAGCGAGTCGACCTTCCCGCAGTATCCGGCGAGCGCCGCGGCGTCGCCCGTGCGGGCGTGCGCGTGGGCGAAGACTTCGCCGCAGACGCGCGCGTACTCGACGATGGAGGAGCCGCTCAGATCCTGCGGCTCAACAGACGACTTGTGATCGGCGAGCTGGCGCACGAGGTAGTGGGTTCCTTCGATGGTGGTCCAGCCGAGGAGCGGATCGGAGGTCATCTGTGTGCGCAACTGACCGTCGGCGACTCGTTGGCCGTCGTGCGCGGCAGGCGGTTCGTCGAGAAACGGCGCGTAGCATGAGGGCATCTCCTGCTTGACCTGGAGAAAGAGCGGATCATCCTCGCCAAATCCGAACATGAGGACGACGTAGTCGCGCGTTCCGACGCTCCCGGTACCGGCGACCTTCAGAGCCACGTCCGTGGCACGATAGGCGTCGAAGATCAAGCGACGCTCGGGAGTGAGCATTTCGCGATAGGCGGGAAGCGACGCCAGCACATTCTCTGCTTCCTTTCCCGTAAGGCGTTGCAGCAGCGGCGGGCGGTTGGCGAAGTGGATGACGCCGCCCTCGCGGGTGGTGAGCTTCTGTAAGTTCCGGAGCGGCGTGGAGCGCTCGGCCTTTTTCAGAAGAGCGTCGATGGGCCTTGCCTCGAGCTCGCGTCCGACGCGGTGTCGCGCCAATTCGAGAAATGGGGTGCGTGCAAAACGCGACAGAGCGCTGCGATACGACTCCACCAGCACCACGACCGCATCGCGACACCTGCGATCCGCTGTTCCCGATTCCCGGCCGGCCAGGACGAAGCTCGTGGCCAACCGTTTCATGTCCCACTCCCACGGACCGCGGATGGTCTCGTCGAAGTCGTTGATATCGAACACGATGTTTCCCTGGGCCGACGCAAACGCGCCGAGGTTTCGGATGTGCGCATCACCACAGAGCTGCACGAGCAACCCCGTGCGCGGCAGCGCCGCCAGATCTCGCGCCATCACCGGGGCGGCGCCGCGGAAGAAGCCGAACGGCGATACCGCCATCCGCCCGTACTTGATCGGCAGCAACGCGGCGACGCGGCCACGGTCCGCGGCCTGCAAAGTGGCGATCGGGTCAGGCCGGTCGGACGAAGGCTGCCAGTAATCTTGTTTCGCTCGCGGCAAGTCCGCGCGAAGTGACTTGCCCCGCGCCAGTCGCGCGCTGATGGGAGCATTAGGTTTCAAGACACTACTTTCCCAGCTCGTACAAGTACTCCACGAATGACATCACTGCGCCGTCGAAGCCTTGCACTTTGGGGTTTGTCGAGTCGATCACGTAGTACTCGTCCGGGGCGTGGGCGCCGCTGCCGTGGCCGAGGCCGAAGTGGCCGCTGGGGAGGCTGAGCGGTGGATTGGTGAAGACGTAGCCGGGGTACGAGCCGGCGTTGCGCGGCCAGAGGACGGGATCGATGCCGGCGCGTTTCAGGACGGCCACCTGCGATTGGATCAGGGGCGCGGCGGCGGCGGTGCTGGTCGGATCGTAGCCGCCGGTGACGTTCACTTCGATGTCGCCGAAGCCGCGTTTGGCAAGGTGCGCTTTGAGCGCGGCGACGGCATCGTCTTTCTTCATGTCGGGCACGAGGCGCATGTCGATCTTGGCCACGGCGCGATGCGCGAGAATGGTCTTGCCGCCCGGACCGGTGTAGCCGCCGACGAGGCCTTCGATGTTCACCGTCGGCTGCGACTCCAGCCGCTCGTTCGCCTCGACCCACGGCAGATCGCCGATCCAGTGTTGCACGCCGAGGGACTTCTTTGATTGCGCTTCGCTGCGGAGCTTCGACGCGTTGGTGATCATCGCCTTCTCATCGGCGTTGAGTGGCCGCGGCTGCGGATAGTTGTCGATCGTAATCGTGTTGCCGTCCGCCGACACGAGCGTGTCGAGCGCCTTGATCAGATGCCAGGCCGGGCTGTCGACCATTGCTTTCAGCGATGAGTGAATGTCCTTGGCCGGACCACGTCCCCACTTCTCGCCGCTCGACACCAGTTCCAACTCGACGACACCTTTCGCGCCGAGGCTGACGGTGACGATGCCGTCGAGGTCTTGCGAGGCGGCGGGCATGAACACACCTGTCGTCTTGCGGAACGCGACCTCCACCTCGGGACGATGGACGAGCTGGCCGATGTGCGGCGAGCCGATCTCTTCCTCCCCCTCCGCGATCAGGACGAGGTTCACCGGCATCTTCCGGCCCGAGCCGCGAATCGCGTGCAGCGCTGCGAGGAAGGCCGCTTCCGGACCCTTCTGATTCACCGCACCGCGGCCGACGACCGACTTGCCGACGTTCGGTTTGTCGACGAGCCGCGCTTCGAGCGGCGGCGAGGTCCATTCCGCGGGATCGAACTGCTTCACGTCGTACATGAAGTAGAGGCCGACCGTCTTCGGCGCGCCGGCGTCGAGCGTGGCAAAGACTCCGGGCTTGCCGTCGGTGCTGATGACCGTTGCCTTCTGGAACCCTGCATCGAGCGCCAGTTTGGCCATGTACTCCGCGCCGGCGGGATAGTTGCGATCCTCGGCGGCGATCGATGGAAGCGCGATCCAATCCTGCAGCCGTTTGACCGCTTCGTCGTGACGCTTCGCGATCTCGCGCTTGACGTCGGCGAAGTCGTCCGCGGCGAAGGTCTGCGTTGCCAGGGTGAGAGTGGCGCTCGCCGCGATGACGGCTGCGATCAGCGTGCGATGGAAGAACGAGGATTGGATTCTCATGCTGCACCTCCGCAAAATTCTGGTAATGGTCAATTTGGAAAACCGATCACCACAGAGGCACAGAGGTCACAGAGACCTCTCCGTGTTCTCTGTGTCTCTGTGGTTGCCGTGGCTTCGGCGACCACGATAAGCCACCCACGACCAAGATCGCGCATTATCGCTGAATCGTGCAAACCCCTGTACGATCTCCGCACAACACAAAACGAATCGCAATCGCGTACGGAGGCACCACCATGATCTTCCGCGCTCCCGAATCTCCGGTTGCCATCCCTGACGTCGCGCTCACGCCGTTTCTGCTGGAGCGCGCCGCGTCGTGGGGCGACAAAACGGCCATGATCGACAGCACGAACGGCCGCGTGCTCACGTACGCCGGTTGGGCCGATGCGGTGCGCCGCGCCGCTACGTCGCTGGCGCGCCGCGGCCTGCGCAAAGGCGGCGTCTTTGCGATCTACAGCGCGAACTGTCCCGACTATGCCATCGCCTTCCACGCCGTCTCGCTCCTCGGCGGCATCGTCACGACGATCAATCCGATGTACACCGTCGAGGAGCTGACCCGCCAGTTGCAGGATGCCGGCGCGAGCTATCTTGTCGCCGGACCGTCGTGTCTCGACAAGGCGCTCGAATCTGCGAAGAGCCTCACGCTTCGCGAAGTCTTCGTCTTCGGCGAGGCAGCAGGCGCGACGCCGTTCGATTCACTTCTCGACAGCGATGACGACGTGCCGTCCGTCTCGATCGATCCGCAGAACGACATCGTCGTCATGCCCTACTCCAGCGGCACAACCGGATTGCCGAAGGGCGTGATGCTCACCCATCGCAATCTCGTCGCGAACATCCTGCAATGCGAGGCGGTCTTCAGCCTTTCCGGCGATGCCGTGGCCCTCGGCGTCCTCCCCTTCTTTCACATCTACGGCATGGTCGTGATCATGAACCTCAGCTTCCACGTCGGAGCAACCGTCGTGACGATGCCGCGCTTCGATCTCGAGCAGTGTCTGCAGGCGCTCGAGAAATACCGCATCACCTATGCCTACCTCGTGCCGCCGATTTTTCTCGCGTTCGCGCGAAGCCCGCTCGTCGACAACTACGACCTCAGCGCGTTGACTACGCTCTTCTCCGGCGCTGCACCACTCAGCCCCGAGGTCGCCGCGGCAGCGACCAAACGCCTGCACTGCTCGCTCACGCAGGGCTACGGGATGACCGAGACGTCGCCGTGTACGCATGCGACACGCGCGGGCCAGACCGAGGGTGTTGGCGAACCGATGCCGAACACCGAATCGAAAATCGTCAACCTGGAAACCGGCGCGGAGCTGGGCCCGAACGAAGAAGGCGAGATCTGCGTTCGCGGCCTGCAGGTGATGAAGGGCTACCTCAACCGCCCCGACGCCACCGCCGCGATGATCGACGCTGCTGGGTGGCTGCACACCGGCGACGTCGGGTACGCCGATGACCGCGGCCGCTTCTTCATCGTCGACCGCGTGAAAGAGCTGATCAAGTACAAAGGAATGCAGATCGCCCCCGCCGAGCTCGAAGCGCTGCTCCTGACTCACCCCGCCATCGCCGACGCCGCCGTGATCCCGATCGCCGACGAAGAGGCGGGCCAGGTGCCGAAGGCGTTCGTGGTTCTTCGCTCCGGCGTTACGACGGAAGAGATCCAGTCATTCGTGGCCCTGCGCGTCGCGCCGTACAAGAAGCTGCGGCATGTGGAGATCACGGACGTAATTCCGCGGTCGCCATCGGGGAAGATACTGAGGCGCGTGTTAGCGGCGCGGGGATGAGTTGCGATCTCGTGCCGAAAACCGACGTGAGGTCGATGCATGAGCGTTGACAAGAAGATAATCATGATCGCCGGGCCCAACGGCGCGGGGAAGACAACCTTCGCACGGGAGTTCCTGCCAGTCGACGCCGGACTGCCAACCTTCATCAACGCCGACCTCATCGCGGCCGAGCTCTCGCCGTCCAACCCGGCCGCCGCCGCGATACGCGCAGGCCGCATGATGCTGACTGAGATCGATCAACAGGCCGCAGCCGGAGAGGAGCTTCGCGTTCGAAACGACGTTATCAGGGCACACCTACCTCCGTCGCATCGAACGCTGGCGCGAGGCTGGCTATACAGTTGAGCTGATCTTCCTCTCGCTCAATTCTTCCGAGGACGCAATCGCTCGTGTAGCGATGAGGGTGCGACAGGGAGGGCACAGCGTTCCAACGGACGTCATCCGGCGACGGTTCCACAGCGGTATGCGAAACTTCCTCGAGGTCTACAGAGATCGAGTGGACTACTGGCAGTGGTTCGACAATAGTGATACGGAACCTCAGCTCTTGGAGGAAGGTCCAAATCGATGAACGCCAGCCTTGAATCGAAGCTCCCGAACGCAGACATGCAGGCCGCACCGCGTGCCCTTCTTCGCGCAGCGCGCCGGGCGCGCGAAATCGCCCGGCAGACCGGAACCGCGCTCGTAGTGGTTCGGAATGGTGTGCTCATGGAGCTCGATCCCGACAGCGTCGATCTCGACGAGACGGACAACCAATCCGGTATCGATACGATTTACGACCGGGAGTGATCGGAGAAACCGGCGCGGCTCGTATCCGGTTCCCGAAACCCCTTCGTACTCCGTTTCGGCGTCACCAGGGAAGTGATCCAGCGGATGTACGCTCCTCAACTGCTGTCCGAACACGCTGCCTGACTGCAGCATCTCGTCTTCGCCGTCAAATTCTTCACGCGCGTCGGCCACGGTGAACGGTCGCCAGTCATCGCGATGGAGGATGCGATGGTTCGATCGTGCGCCCCGTTCTTGCTCGCGTGGCGCCCGCACGGATCGCGGGTTCCCTCTCCCTCATCGCATCGAGCATCCGCAACTTCTCCGCGACCGGCAACGCTGCCAGCTCGCACCGCAGTGCGCGTTTCCTTTCGAGGGCTTCCTGTTCAGGCGCTCGGGGCATGTCGGATGGAAATAGGGTAGCGCGTTTTGACGAATCACGGTTGTCCGTGAGACTCGCAAGTCAATTTCATTTCGCGTTATCTATGTACCGTGGTACCATTATCCCATGACAACAACAACCACCGTGGAACGCGTTCAGACCGGGATACGTATCGAGAAGCGGATTCTCAAGGTGCTCAAAGCGATGGCCGAGGTGCATGACATGTCGCTGGGGGACCTGATCGAGGGGATCGTGCTGCATGCCTTCGAGGGGAAGGCGCCGTTCGGGAGCGAGTCGCTGAAGAAGATCGGGGAGCTTCGCAAGATCTACGGGCTGACTTTGAGCGCCGCTGATTCGCACAAGCTGATCGAGGAGACCTCCCCGCGGAAACGTGTTCGCAGGTCGTGATCGAAAGCCGTTTCACGCGGAGCCGCGGAGGGCGCGGAGAAAACCACTCCGCGTTCTCCGCGTCTCCGCGTGAAACAAGAGAGTGAGACCTATGAACGACCGTGACTTCGTCGATGCATTCGAGGCATGCACGCTACCCAACGGCAGCTTTCATCACCGCGATCACGTTCGCCTGGCCTGGATCTATCTGCGCGATCTGCCGCTGCTTGAAGCGCTCGACCGCTTCACGACATCGCTCCAGCGCTTTGCCGCCGCCAACGGACGTCCCGAGCTCTATCACGCCACGATCACCTGGGCCTACCTGCTGCTGATCCACGAGCGGATGGAGCGGATGCCGGCGGACGATTTCGAATCGTTCGCGCGCAGCAACGCCGACCTGCTGACCTGGAAGCCGTCGGTGCTGGACGTTTACTACGACCGCGCCACGCTCGACTCGGAGCTGGCCCGGCGGACGTTCCTGATGCCCAGCAAAGCTGATCCGCAGATGTCGCAGATCAACACAGATTGAATCTGCGTTTCATCTGCGTAATCTGCGGACAAAACCCTCACTACGAAACTCTTCGTTGACATCCACGAAAAACTTCGTATGATTGCTTGCGTACAAGAGGAAACCACCATGACCGACCGACAACCGCCACGACCGACCGACTCCGAGCTTGCCATCCTGGGCGTGCTCTGGGAGCGCGGACCGAGCACCGTCCGCGACGTCCACGACGCACTGAATAAAGATGGCTCCACCGGCTACACCACCGTCCTGAAGATTCTGCAGATCATGACCGAGAAAGGTCTGGTCGTTCGCGACGAGACCGAGCGCGCGCATGTCTACGAATCGCGCTACGGCGAACAGAAGACGCAGCGCCAGCTCTTGGCCGATCTCGCCGAGCGAGCCTTCGGCGGTTCCGCCACCAAACTCGTGATGCAAGCACTCTCGGGGCGCAAAGCAAGCGCCGACGAGCTGACTGCCATCCGCAACTTGCTCGACACCCTGGAAGGAGAAAAACGATGAACGGACTGGGCAACCTACTGGGCACTCCTCTGGCGCAGGCGATCGGCTGGGCGCTGGTTCACCTTCTCTGGCAGGGCCTGCTCGTCGCGGCCATCCTCGCCGCCACGCTTGCACTCCTTTCGAAGCAGAGCGCGAACGCGCGCTACCTCGCCTCCTGCGGCGCGCTGGTCCTGCTCGTGATTCTCGGCGCGGCGACAGCGTATCGGTCGTACGAGGGGGGTCGCGTTTCGGGGGTCGGGAGTCGGAACGAAACCGGCACCATCGCACTCCCAGCGAACCTCGACGCTTCCTCGGGAGATCTCAGCTCCGACACCCGACTCCCGACACCCGACACCCGCTTCGAGCTATCCACCTTCGCCAAAGCCCAGCTCCCGAAAGTCGTCCTCATCTGGCTCACCGGCGTTCTGCTGCTGTCCGTGCGGCTTCTTTTCGGATGGCTGCGCGCGCATGCGATCGCGAAGCGCAACGCCACGGATGCTGCGCCGGAATGGCAGCGCGCCGCGCGGCGTCTGGCGCACGCGCTGAACCTTCGCCGGGCCGTACAGCTTCTCGAGTCGGCCGCTGTCGAAGTGCCGACCGTGATCGGATGGCTTCGTCCCGTCGTCCTTCTTCCCGCGGCCACGCTCACGGGACTTTCCACCGAACAGATGGAGATGATCCTTGCGCACGAGCTGGCGCATGTCCGCCGCAACGACTTCTTCGTCAACCTGATGCAGGCGGTCGTCGAGACGCTGCTTTTCTACCATCCGGCAGTGTGGTGGATCTCGAACCGCATCCGCGTGGAGCGCGAGCATTGCTGCGATGACGTGGCCGTCTCCGTCACCGGCAACGCCCTTGTTTACGCACGCGCGCTGACCCGTCTGGAAGAGCTGCGCGTCGCCGATGCACAGGCCTTCATCGCCGCGAACGGCGGCTCGCTCATCGGCCGCATCCGCCGCCTGGCGGGAGCGCGCGTCGAATCACCGAACGCGCCGTCGCGCTTCGTGGCCGGCGCCGCGCTGCTCGTGGTCCTCGTGGCGCTGATCGTCGCGCCGTCGCTTCCGCTGCGCGGTGAACAACAGAAGCCCGTCGATGCGAAAGCGACACCGAAGCCGCAGACAGCGCAGAGCAGCGTCGAGGTGAAAGCCGAGACGGTCGAAACGGACGTCGAGACCGAAACGCCCGAGGCTGACATGAACGATACGGTCGTTCCGGCGCTTGCTCCGCGCGCAGCCATCGAAGGCGGCGTCCGAGGCGGCGTTGAAGGTGGAGTCGCAGGCGGGATCCCCGGCGGAGTCGACGGCGGCATCGCAGGAGGAATCGCGGACGGCGTCGTTGACGGCGTCGCCGGAAACGTCGCACCAACTGCTCCACGCGCCTTCATGTGGGACGGCCAGCCGGCCATCGCCATCGCGCCGCTGGCGCGCGCGGCGGTGTCACCACGAGTCGCCGTCGCCATCGCCCCAACCGTCCGCGCGATCACAGCGGCCGCACCGCGAATCGCCATGAGTGCAGTCCGCGGCTATGAGTACGCCTACGAGCAGGAAACACCCGAGCCACCTGAGCCGCCCGACACGCCAGGCGCTCCTCGGCCGGCGCACACGCCGCGTCCTCCGCGCCTGCCCTTCGCACGTCATCACATCGGCGAAGGCGGCAAGCTGACCGTCGATGACCTGATCAAGCTCCGAGCCACTGGCGTCACTCCCGCCTACATCGACGCGATGCGTGGTGTGGGACTGGGTGAGCTTTCCCTCGACGAGATCGCCGACATGAAAGCCGTCGGCGTCACACCGGACTACATCAGCGCTCTTCGCGCTGCCGGGATCAAGTTCGACAGCGTCCGCAACGTCACCGAGCTGCGCGCCGTCGGCGTCACCGTCGAATACGCCGCACAGATGCGCGCGGCCGGATACGGCAACCTCACCACCAAACAGCTCGTCGAGATGCGCGCCTTGGGTGTCTCGCCAGCGTATGTCAAGCAGCTCAACGACGCCGGCTACCACAGCCTGACGCCGAACGAGCTCGTGGAGCTGCGCGCGCAGAGAGTCAATCCTGAATTCATCAAGTCGCTCAACGACGCCGGCTACACGAACCTCTCCGTGAAGGATCTCGTCCGTATGGCCGCGACGGGAGTCAACGCAGACTTCATTCGCGATCTGGCGAAGTACAAGGTGAAGTGAGCTCAGAGTGGCCAACCGTTAGCGGCCAGCGGTCAGGTAGCGATGCCTGGCCGCTGGCGACGAACAATTGCTTCAAACTTTCGCGCAACCAATACGTCCGATTGACCACTGGACGTTACGAACGCCCCAACAACGATAAGGAGCCACACCATGCGCCGTACACTCGCCCTCGCCCTCTTCCTTTTTCTTGCCGCGTTCACGGCGCGCGCTGAGCAGCATGGCGCGTGGCACCTGACGAACAACGACGACTCGCGCGATGACGGGAAAGTGCAACTGCAGCTCGTCTCCGATCACAACCAGAACAGTCAATCGATGGAGCGCAACGCGTTCAGCGGCCTCACCGCCGCGCAGATGAGCGCGACAACCGAAACGCCGGTCGATTTCAATCTCGTGCGCGATGCGGGCACAGTCCATTTCACCGGCACCTTCCTCAATGGAGAAGGCGTCGGGCGGTTCACCTTCGCTCCGAACGCTTCCTACGCGGCCACGCTCCGAACGCTCGGTGTCAATGCGAGCGACCTCGACGACGACCGGCTCTTCTCCCTCGCCTTGCACGACGTCTCCGCAGCCTTCATCCGCGAGATGCAGTCGCTCGGCTATCGCGAAGATCTCAACCGCTACATCGCCTTCCGCATCCACGGCGCGTCGCCGCAGTTCGTGCGCGAGCTCAACGCGCTCGGCTACAAGCCCGACGGCGAGCAACTCGTCACCTTCCGCATTCACGGCGTGACGGCGCAGTTCATCCGCGACATCCGCGCTCTCGGATACCAGCCCGACGGACAGGAGCTGGTGACATTCCGCATCCACGGCGTCTCCCCTGAATTCATCCGCGGCATGCGCGCGCTTGGCTACCAGCCCGACGCCCGGCAACTGGTAAACTTCCGCATCCACGGTGTCTCCCCCGAGTTCGCCAGCGGCATGAAGGACCTCGGCGTGCGCGATTTGGAGGCCGATGATCTTGTCGCGCTACGCATCCACGGTGCCACCGTCGACTACGTCCGCGAGCTCCGCGACCTCGGCTACCCGAATCTGAGCACGGAACAGCTCGTATCCATGCGAATCCATGGCGTGTCCGCAAGCTACATTCGCGATCTGAAGACCGCCGGCTACGCGAACATCCCGGTCGAGAAACTCGTCGACATGCGCATTCATGGGATCGATGCGGAGCTGGTTCGGCGAACGAGATGAGTAGCGCTGGCGGCTCGCCGGCTGGACCGCTGCCGGCCCGGCGGCGGTGTCAAAGAAAATCGCCAGCGAGCCGCTGGCGGTCCAGCCGACGAGCCGTCGGCGCTACGTCGGCTTGGGCGCCCGTCGCGGCTTCACCGCGCCGCGCGTCTCCGCCCAACGCTCGCCGGTTGCCACCCCAACTGCACGACCTCGAAATCGCTGCCTTTGATCGCTCCGAAGGCCGGGTTGAGGATGTCGTTGTCCCAGCGGGTGTCATAGGTGCCGCTGACGTAGAGATCGCTGCCGTTGTCGGCGACGATCAGGCCGTAGGTTTTCATCGCCTGGAAGATGCGGCGCAGTGGCTCGGGAAACGCGGAGATGTCTTTTGATGCTTTGAGCCGCAGGCGCGCGCCCATCGGCAGGGCGCCGGACGTCGAGCCGGCGCGGTGCGAGGCGGGAAAGACGTAGCCGTTCGTGTGGCGTACGGTCACGCGAAAGGCGTGGCGGATCGGCGCGGTTCCGTAGACTTCGTCGTAGCGGATGAGGCCCGGCAGAATCGCAAGGCCTGCCGCATCGGCGCTCGTCCAGCCGTCGGGGCGGCGTGTATTCGAGTCGAGCGGGAACGTCGCGCCCGAGCCTGCCTCCCAACCTGAGCCGTTCCAGTGCAGCGCGTACAACTCATAGAGGATGCGGTCGTCGCGATCGACGAGCAGCATGTGGCGGTCGCCATCGGCATTCGGATCGTTGCCGGCCAGGCCGCCTTCGATCCACTTCTGCTGCGTCTTCGCCTCTTCCGGAATCGGATAACCCGGCGGACGGCCAGGAGCGCCGAGGTCGCTTTCGTCGGCGTTGTCGAACGACACCGGAAGAAGCGGTTGCGATCCGGCCACGACGACGTAGGGCATGCCGTAGATGGGCGCCGAGGAATCGCCGCTGTCGCCGCCGAAATCGGGATGCATCCCGCGGGTTGCGCCGACGTCGGCGATGAAGGCGGCGCTCTTCGCGTCGACCGGCGCTGCGCTGATGTCGGTGTTCCACCAGTTTCCTGGCGGGAAGAGCGGAAGCGGCTGCGGGAGGTCGCCGCCCCGCTGCGGCGCCTGCGCCTGCGCCGGCGCAGCCAGCAGAATGATCGACAAGCAGCACGCCGCGCCCCGGAGCATGAAAACGATTCTCGCCGGTTGGCGGCGGAGTTTTGTAACTCCAGTCACAGCCGCCAGACACTTTCGGAACGAGATTGGTACGACTACAATGTTTGGGTTATTCAAATAAGTAACGGAAACAAATCCACTGGCCAGTTCCGGCCACCGCAATCAACCAAAGAGAGAGGTCCGTTCTTGAAATCGATCCGGCTCGCTGCATCCGTCGTCTTTCTTCTCGCCTCGGCTGTCTCGGCAACGGTGTTCCAGCCCACCAGCGACCGCCAACTGGCCGACCGCTCCGATTCCGTCGTCGTCGCCACCGTGCGCGATGCCGCGTCCCAAGTGCGCGCCGACGGATACGTCGTCACCGACTATCACCTCGAGATCGAGGAGACGCTCAAAGGCACCGCGGCAGGCACGATCATCGTCAGCGAGATCGGCGGACGGAGCGGCGATCGCTTCACCTTCATCAGCGACTCCGCCGCCTACACGCCCGGCGAGCACGTCCTGGTCTTCCTGAAAAAGCGCAGCGACGGAACGTACTTCACGACGTCGATGGCGATGGGCAAGTTCTCGTTCACACGCACCGCGAGCGGCGAAGCGGTGGTGACGCGCGATGTGTCGGAGCTGCGCGACGATCCGGCGCGACTGGCGAACGAGTTCAAACAGTTCGTGCAGGGGAAGACGACCGCGTCGTACGCGACGAAGCTGACGCCGATTGCAACGGCGTTTCATCCGATCGCCACCGCGGCTGCATCTGCGTACACGTTGACCGGCTGCGGCGCAGGCTGTTTTCCGGTTCGCGTGCAAGGCGGAGAATCGGGCGGCGGACTGGCTTTCCTGTCGAGCGGCACCCTGGGAACTGTCGACGGTCCCGGCGGAATCTCCAACGCCGCCGCCGCATGGACGAGCGATCCTGACTCGGGCATCGTCCTCTCCTACGCAGGGACTAGCACTTCGAGCGCCCCGGACACCGAGGATGGTAAGAACGTCGTTTATCTGGGCTACACCGGCTCTGATAACGGAGTCTGCGACGGTGCGATGGGCTGCACGATTGGCGTCGGCAATATCACCCATATCTACAAAGGGGAGACGTTCATTAGCATCTCCGACGCCGACATTCTCGTCCGTCCGGGCATCACCGCCGCGCAGTACGCGGCGCTGATCACGCACGAAGTCGGCCATGCCATCGGCCTGCGCCACTCGGATGCGGGGACACCATTCAGTTCATCAGCGATCATGACATCGAGTGTGAACGCGGCGTTTGGCTCCAACCTGCAGGCGTGGGATCACGAAGCGGTCAGCTACGTCTACGGTAACGGCCCACCATGTCAGCCTCCCACCTCGGTCAGCATCAGCGGCGGCGGCGCGTATCCGTCCAGCCAAATGGCAACGCTGAATGCCAACCTCGTCGGCGGCAATGGCACCTTCACCTACGCATGGTTCGAAGGCGTCGCGCCTGACAACTCGCATCCCGTCGGCACCAACAGCTCCACCTTCACCACGCCTCCGATCACCGCCACGACGAACTACTGGGTCAAAGTCAACAACGGCTGTGGCAACGTCACCGCCGGAGCGCAGGTCTTCGTGCAGCAAGACACCTGCACGCCGGCGATCATCAACGGCCAGCCAAATGGGCAGACCATCAGCTCCGGCGGCACGGCCTCGATGACCGTCAATGCCGGCGGCTCACCGCCGCTCACCTATCAGTGGTACCGGGCCACGAGCACGGCCGATACCAGCACGCCGGTGGGAACGAACAGCCCGCTCTTCACGACGCCGGCGCTGACGCAGAGCACGTCGTACTGGGTCAAGGTGACCAACGCGTGCGGCACCGCCCTCAGCAACATCGCCACGATCACGGTCACGACTCCTGGTGACTGCCCGAAGCCGTCGTTCGCCATCCAGCCCGCAAGCAGCAACCCCGTGCCCGGCACTCCGACCTACCTTGTCGCCTTCGCCACGGGCGCCATCTCGTACCAATGGTACAAAGGCGTCACAGGCGACACGTCGACGCCCGTCAACGGATCGGGCCCATCGAACGACCGCTGGGTCAACCAGATCTTCATCGATCTGCTCGGCCGGACCGCCGATGCCGGGTCGCTGTCCAGCTACAGCACCCTCCTCGGCGGCGGCACACCGCGCACGACCGTCGCGCTCAGCGTCCTGACGTCGGACGAATACCGCAACCGGCTGATGACGAGCTTCTACGCAACGTTCCTGCACCGCACGCCGTCCGCCCCGGAGCTCAGCTTCTGGCTCCCTGCCTTCGCCGCGAACCTGAGCGACGAACAGATCGAAGCGCAGCTCGTTGCGTCACCGGAGTACTTCGCGCTTTCCGGCGGCACGAACGCCGGCTGGATCACTCGAATCTTTAACGACGTCCTGGGCCGCACACCGTCGGCGGCGGAGACCGCCACATACAGCGGCTTTCTGGGCAGTTCGTCGCGCGTAACGGTCGGCCTCTCCATCCTCAAATCGAGCGAAGCGGTCAACCGGCGCGTGCAGCAGTATTACTCGGGTTTCCTGCGCCGCAACGCTACGGCAGCCGAGGCAGGCGCACTCGTGCCTGCGATTCTGGGTGGCGTGAGCGACGAGCAAGTCATCGCGCAGATTCTGGATGCCGATGAGTACTTCAACTACGGCACGCTCCTCGTCGTTGATCCAATCACCGTGACCACCCGCTACTGGGTTCGCGCGACCAACACATGCGGCCCGACCGACAGCATCACGGCGACCCTCACGGTCCCGCAGTGCGCAGCGCCCGTCATTTCCGACCAGCCAAAGAACGCCACAGGCACCTTCGGTGTACCGATTTCCCTCTCCGTTGTCGCCTCCGGCGCGGTCTCGTATCAGTGGTATCGCGCATCGTCGGGCGATCCATCAAACCCCGTTTCCGGCGGGACCGGTCCCGTGCTCACCATCACCCCGCAGGCCACCGGCTTCACCGATTACTGGGTGAAGGTCACCAACTCCTGCGGCAGCACAAACAGCAGCACCGCGACGACCACGATCAACTGCGGATCGCGGACGATGACGGTCCGCACACAGCCGGCCGCGACATCTGGATCGACCTATACGGTCTCGTGGAACTTTGATCCGCAGCTCGATGTCCGCAACGACTTGCAGGAAGCGACCAAGCCCGATTTCAGCGACGCAGTTACCTTCGAGGTGACCGGCGTTGGCTCGCGCACATTCACGCATACGGTGACGGCCGATACGCGCTACTACTACCGCGTCGCAAACGCTCCGCTCTGCGGCGGCATCGGCTCGTATGGGCAGGCCGGCAGCACGCTGGTCACCGCGCCGCAGGCGGCGACGCAGACCAGTTTCGATTTCGCCCAGGCTCCGTGCGGCGGAACGAACTGCATCGTCCGGCAACCGCTCTTCATCCCCGGATTCGCGACAGCGGGCAAGACCGCGCTGGCGGTGGGCGACACGTATAGCGTCAGCTCCGATGAATCGTTCGTCACGGTCTCCCCGTCGAGCGGCGCGCTGCCAGCCGAGGGGGTGACAGTCACCGTCACGATCGACACGTCGCAGCTCGACTTCGGCGCCACGCAAGCCAGCGTCACCGTTATCCGCACGCCCGCGGCGGGCAAGACCGGCGCGCTCGGCAACCCGCCTGCCACCAACACCGTTCCCATCTCCGTCAGCGTCGTCGCGCCGGTGACCCCGGTACCGAAAGATCCGAACGCGCCTCCCAACGCGCTGCTCATCCCTGCCATCGCGCACGCCGACGGAATCGGCACGCGCTTCGTCAGCGATGTTCGCCTCACCAACACCGCCGCGCAGTCGATCACGTACCAACTCACCTACACGCCGGCGAATACCGACGGCACGCAAAACGGCAAACAGACCACGATCTCGGTCGCAGGCGGCGAGACGATGGCACTCAACGACATCGTCAAAGACTGGTACGGCTCGGGATCGCTCGGCGAAGCGGGAATCGGATCGCTGGAGATCCGGCCGCTGAACTACGCGGGCAAAGATCCGGTCAGCATCAGCCTGGCCACCGTCGCCTCCAGCCGCACCTACAGCGTGACCAGCCTCGGCACGTTCGGCCAGTTCATCCCGGCGCTGCAACTTGCGAACTTCCTCAGCAAGAGCGACACTTCGAAGATCTCGCTGCAGCAGGTCGCGCAAAGCAATGCCAGCGGCGGGTTCCGCACCAACCTCGGCTTCGTCGAAGGCGCAGGCCAGCCGGTCGATTTCGTGGCCACGCTGTACGACGATGCCGGCAACAAGCTCTCTGAACGTGCCTACAGCCTCAAACCGTTCGAGTCACAGCAGATCAAGATGGACACCTTCTTTAACGTGAACGGAGTCCAGCTGCCGAACGTCGCCGACGCGCGCGTCGAAGTGCGCGTCACCAGCGACACCGGCCGCATCAGCGCGTACGCCTCCGTGCTCGACAACACCACGACCGATCCCCTGCTCGTCTTCCCGTCGGACGCGTCGAAGATCGCGTCGTCGCGCTTCGTCCTGCCCGGCGTCGCGGAGTTCGACAACGGCTTCTCAAACTTCCATACCGACATGCGCGTCTTCAACGGCGGCGCGTCGACAGCCAATGTGACCTTGCAGTACTACGCGCAGGGAACCAGCACACCGGCGGCGACTTCACAGGTGTCGATCGCGCCCGGAGAAGTGAAAGCGCTCGACAACGTGCTGGTCAAACAATTCAACCTGACGACGGGCAACGGCTCGGTGGTGGCAACGACGACGTCCGACTCCTCGCTCGTCGTCACCGCGCGCACCTTCAGCCGCGACAAGGTCACCGGCGGCACGTTTGGCCAGTTCATCCCGGGCGTCACGACTGCTGACTCGGTCGGCAACGGCGACCGCGCTCTGCAGGTCCTGCAACTCGAAGAGTCGCCCGCCTTCCGCACGAACCTCGGGCTCATGGAAGTGACCGGCAACGATACGACGGTCGAGCTCCTGGCCTACTCCCCCGACTCGAAGGTGGCCTCGCGGTTGGTGGTGCCACTCAGCGCGGGCCAGTACATCCAGAAGGGCGGCATCTTCAAGTCGATGGGATTCAACAACGTCTACAACGGCCGGATCACGGCGCGAGTCATCAGCGGCACCGGCCGCATCGCCGCCTACGGTTCCGTCGTCGACAACCGCACCACCGATCCGACGTACGTTCCCTCGCAATAGCGTTTCCCTCGTGCGCGCGGCCCCCGGCCGCGCGCACGGCGTGCTTCATCCGTGCTTCATCTGTGCTCCGGGAGGGCCGCGGCGCTATCATTCAGTCTCAGAACTGACATGCCTCGCCTGCGAACAACCCTCGCATTCATCGCGATCCTGATTCCGACGCTGGCGCTCGCCGGCCCGGCGCACATTCGTCTGATCGCGCCTGCCACCGGCGTTGTGCTTCGCGGCGGCGGTACGGCCGTGGTCTCGTGGGACGCGGATTCGCTTCCGGCAGCGGCCGAAGAGTGGGAGGCATTTCTCTCGATCGACGGCGGACAGCGTTACGCGATTCGCATCACGCCGCATCTCGACATCGCCCGCCATCGCGCCTCATTCCCGGTTCCGAACATCACGACCGGCGACGCGCGCTTGCTTCTCCGTTTCGGCAATGAGCGAAGCGAAACGGAAGTCGAGATACCGGCTTCCTTTCCGATCGAGGGGACGCTCAATGGCACGCCGATCTGGCCTTCCGTCTCGGCATCCGCAGCGCCGGGAGAGGAAGCGCGCCACGGTGATGGCGGCGTCGTCGCCTGGGTAGCAGGCGGCCGCGATGGCCGCGGATCGCATCTCGTCACGGCGAGCATTCCTGAAAGCATGCGCGGTCAGAGCCTTTGCTCTGGCGCCGGCGCACATTCGCTAACTGCCGCAATGCAGCGGGCGCCGCTCGCGGCGCCTCCCGATCAATCGCCGCTCTCTTCCAATCTCACGCATCAACGGCTGCCTTCTCGTTCGAAGAAAGCCACGATCACCGATGTCCTCCTCGTCTCGGGCCGGCTGAACATTTAGGAGCGATCCTCCGCTCTCGCCGGCGTTCCGCGACGCCGGAGCCGGCTGATTCTCGAAACCCCTTACCTCGTCTGAACGCTCGTCCGACGTGCCGGGTTCCTGAATCACGCCTGCCTCCGGCAGCGAACACCCCTTCCTTGGAGGACTCGTTCCGTGAAAAAACTTCTGTTGATTCTTCTCTTGATTACGAGCGTCGCCGCCGCGCAGACGCCCGTTGTTCCTCCGCAGCACGAAACGATCGAAGTCACGGCTACGAGAGTGGCCGAAGACGTCCTCATCGTTCCTGCTTCGGTCACCGTCATCGACGGCGACGATCTTCGCTCCCGCAACGCCACCGACCTCGGCTCTGCTCTCTCCAACGTGGCGGGCGTCTCGATCGCTCCGGGCGGCGAAGGCGGCCCGGCGGGCGCGGTTCCCGAGATCTGGGGACTTCGCGAGTTCGACGCCTTCCTGCTCGTCGTCGACGGCGTACCGTGGGGCGGCGCCTTCAATCCCGATCTGCCCACGCTCGATCTCACCGATGTCGATCGCATCGAAGTGCTTCGCGGATCGGCGCCCGTGATGTACGGCGCAACGTCGTTCGTCGGCGTCATTCACGTCATCCATCGCGCAGCAGGAGCCGCGGGGAGCGGCCACGTCTCCGCCGGCTCGTACGGAAGCGGATCGATCGCGGCATCGGTGCCGATCTCGCAGACGCCTGAGCTTCAGCAGTCGATCAGCGCGAACGCCGATCGCAGACGCTTCCGCGACGACGACACCGGATTCGACCGCATCCACGCGCTTTATCGCGCATCGTCCCAGCGAACGGCCGGGACGTTCCACTTTGATGCGGACCTGACCGGCATTCGTCAGGACCCCAACAGCCCTCACCCGCGCATCGGAAGCAGCCTTACCAGCGAGGTTCCGATCGATGCCAATCACAATCCCGGCGATGCCCATCTCGATCAGAACCGCATCCATCTCGTCGGAGGCTGGGATGCGAAACTGGCTGGCTCGCCGTGGACGACGACGATCGCCGTCTCCCATTCGACCTTCGACATCGTCCGCGGTTTCCTCACCGACGTCGTCAACACCGATCCGAATGCATTCGGCTTCTCGCAGAACCGCAACGTCAATGACGTCTACTTCGATACGCACATCGTCCGCACGATCTCGCCGGCGTTGCGCATCGTCGCCGGACTCGATCATCTCTACGGCAACGCTCACGCGACGAGCGCGACGTTCGACTACTTCGCGCCGCTGAGCGGCGGGCGCGGCGACCGCAGCGGCGACGTTCCCGTTTTCGAAGAGTTCGATGCGCGCGACCGCCGGAACTTCTCCGGTCTCTATGCAACCTCGCAATGGACCGCCAGCCCGCAGCTCCGTTTCGACATCGGCGCGCGATTGAACCGGACGACAGAAAGCCGCCACACCGATGGTCCCGACGGCCCGGAGTCGCTGACGCGAACGTTCAACAAGCTCTCCGGAAGCGCCGGCGTCAGCTACACGATGTTCGCGCGCGGCCGGGACACGGCCGTGCTCTTCGCCGACTATCGCAATACGTTCAAGCCTGCGGCAATCGACTTCGGCCCCGAGGCGGAGGTGGACATTCTCAATCCCGAGACGGCATCCAGCTACGAAGCGGGAGCGAAAGGGCGTTGCCAGGACGGGAAGCTGCGATGGACGGTTTCGTTGTTCCAGATGGACTTCCGAAACCTCGTGATCGCTACGACAATCGATGGCTCGCCTGTCCTCCAGAATGCCGGCAAGGAACGCTTCCAGGGCGCGGAAGCGGAGGTGGAGTACGAATGGGCGCCGGAACTTCGAGCGGAATTCGGCTACAGCTATCACGACGCGCGTTTCCGCGACTTCATCAAGGAATTCGATCCGGGCATCCCCACGCAACTCGCAGGGAAACGGCTGGAGATGACGCCATACAATCTCGCCAGCGCCGGTCTGCTTTTCGCGCCGAAAGGCGGATTCAACGCCACCGCCAACATTAACTACGCCGGCGACCGCTGGCTGAACATGCGCAACACCGCGCCGGCAAAGGCCTACACCACCTGGTCCGCCGGCGTCGGATACCGAATGACCCGCGGCGAGTTGCGCCTTGACGGCCACAACCTGACCAACGTCCGCCCTCCGATCGCAGAGAGCGAGCTTGGCGACGCTCAGTACTACCTTCTGCCTGCACGCAGCTTCGACGTGTCCTACCGCTGGTTCTTCTGATTCCGGTCATCGCAGGCGCGCGGCTCCGTCTGCGCGCCTGCGAGAGCAATCTGATTGACGAGGTTGCGAACCGTGTCGATGCGCTCCAACACCCGACCACCCAGCCGACCGCGCGGCGGCAACAAGGATCGATGACTGGCAGGGTCAGGTCGAAGCGAAAGTGTCGAATTGGCGCATTTCTCACACTCATCAGATTGATCCCTTTCCGATCGAGCGCCTTCTCCCCCACGCTTCTTGTGGGGGAGAAGGTGGCGAAGCCGGATGAGGGGGCGTCCCAACCAGCACGACATCCGTGCATGTCCCGCGTTTTCAGGCAGTTCGGAAGAGGCTCGGTTGATCGCCCGGCGTGTTACTCCCCCCTCATCCGGCTTCGCCACCTTCTCCCCCCGAAAAGCACGGGGGGAGAAGGCGCTCGATGGGAACGCACTCCAAAGAAGGAAGAGGTGCAGAAATGCGTGCTAAAAGACGGAAAGGGCGGTAATAAGTCGGAATCAGCGGTTCCGATGCCGCAAGCAACGGTTCCGATGCCGCAAGCAACGGTTTCGATGCCGCAAGCAACGGTTTCGATGCCGCAAGTAACGGTTTCGATGCCGCAAGCAACGGTTCCGATGCCGCAAGCAACGGTTTCGATGCCGCAAGCAACGGTTCCGATGCCGCAAGCAACGGTTTCGATGTCGGAAGCAATGGTTCCGATGCCGGAAGCAACGGTTCCGATACCGGAAGCAACGGTTCCGATGCCGGAAGCAACGCTTCCTATATCGCAATGTTTGCCCGTACTGACAAAGAACAACGGTTTCGAATGGACCGGGGGGCCTTGGCCCCCATGCGGTTCGGCCCCAAAGGCCACCGTTACCTCCGAAGCCGCGCTAAGGCGCAACACGAACCCGCGGCTCCTGCAACTGACTTGATTTCACGGGAGTCCCAAGTCGAAATCAGAGGGGGTATTCCTCCGGCCGGGCACGCGCCAGGAGTTGTGAGGATGAGAGGGACACGTCTCGGCGCTTGTTTTCCTTCGCGGCGGATGGGACTTTGCCGAAAATCCGGCGTGGACAAGTTGCAGACTCATGACCGCTTCCCTATGCCTTCCGCGTCTTCGCCAGTCGACTCTGCCGAGAAGACGCTTTTTCAGCGGCGTTTGCGCTCTTCGTCTTCGTTTGGCGAACCTTGCTGATCGACTTTCGTTTTCGGCGACGCACCGCCTCGAGCTTGCAACCAACCCGGTCGCAGATCTTTCGTGGCCGGCCGGGAAGCACGCGCCTTGCGGCCAAGGGACTGCCGCAAATGGCACAGAAGCGTCTCACGGGACGCACGTCGAAGACGGCGGCTGATACCTGCAATACGAGGACAGGCAACAACAGTGGATGATGAAAGGCGCCCGCGTACGCAAAGTCGAGACTCGTTCTGCTGTCCCGACGCGGCGCCAGATAGATCCCGGGCGCGTCGTCGCTCCACGAACAGCGCAGATGGAGAGGACACCATGTCAGCCACTGATCAACAAGGTGTCCAATTCGGAATCGAAGGGCACGAATGATCTCGGCATGGTGGTCGTTTCCGAATCCATCCGGGTAGGAAAGCCATGGTCCTCTGCCTGCTAAGTTGTGCCTCGGCCAGATCTCTTTCCTGGGGATGTCGTTGCTGTTCAGGGCTGCTGCGGACTCAAGAATTGCTCGGAACTCTTTCGCTATTGAGCGCCAGGAGTCAACTCTTTCGGCGTCCGATGGCGGAAGGCGTTGCCCTTGGACGTTACGCGCATTCTCGACAGTTGGCAGCGGGCAGGGCGAGAGTGGAGACAGCCATTGCGCAACTTCCTCACGCGTGAGGCGGTCGAATTCTTCTTGCAGACGTTCGACTCTTTCGCGATCGGGCCAAGCCTCCCTCATCTCTTCACCAATTGCTTTCCGACGAGCGAGCGCGAGATGTTGCCTCTCAGCGGGGCTGGCTTCTGCGTGTGCTGGCGGAAGGCCATGAGCGCAGAGGTGAAGGCTGCCCCACCGTTTCGCGAAGCCAAATATCCGGGCAGCCGGTGCATCAGCGAGCTCGATGAATTCATCGAGCAACTGCCGGACTGTCCGAAGTCGCTCCAAGTCAGGTCCGTCTGTAAAGAACGGTCCGAATAGCAAGACCTGACTGTCGCTCGAAAGCTCTGGTTTTCGCGAATACCAGTGTGACGGCATTGGAAACTCACGGCCAAGATGCTCGCCTTCGATCAGCAGACCGGCGATTCGTTGCTGCCGTTCGATGCTTTTGGACATTGCTTCACGTTTATTCACGAAAATATAGTAGCAAGGCTGTCGCCGCCAGCCCATAGTTTTCTGCATGCAAACCAGAAAAGCTGCTCCCATGAAAACAACAGACCGGACGCCAATAGCGGCGTTCTACCGCAGCAACGCGTTAACGGGTTCGGAACTCGCGCGGCGTGCCGGAATGAGCACGGGCCCAGAAAACGGGAGTGCATCCCTTGCGAAGTCCTCCTCCCACAACTGCGACACGAGGAAACGCGGATGAGCATCGTTAATGTGGACATTCCATTTGAGGCAATCGAGCTATTCATTTTCCGGTCAACGTTGCTTGTTATCTTCGTGGTCGGGGCCGCAAGGATGATCCGCGAACACCTTCGGCGATGAGGTCGCGCCGGGTTCCCGTACATCTGGCGCGAGGTGGCAAGCGTTCGTGCTGGCAGGCGTAGACGCCGAGGTCTTCGATCTTGCGCGCGCGCCTCTTGCCGTCGAGGACTAGGTTCTTCGTGGTCGGCGCCGTCCTTCTTCCGCGGACAGAGTTTTTTGTCGCAGGGGCAGGTCATGAGGTAGAACATGACTATAGGAGGGGAAGCAGAAGGGTGGCCTTCGGTTTCTGATCCGTTTCGCTTTATGACCGGTCGTCGAACCGGCTCCTGCGAAAGCAGTCTTTGTTCCTGGTCTCCATTCCCGCCCACCCCTCCAACCTCCCTCTCAAACGCGACCACCTCCGGCGTGCGTCATGGCGTCTGCCCACCTCGGCGGGCAGGCGCTGGGCGTCGGTCGCCCGACCGGCTTTTCGCCAATCGTCTGACCAAGCGCGGCCCATGCCGTTCGTCAGACACGGGGATGACGTCGCCCAGGAAGCGCTCGAGTTTGATCAACAACCGAAGGTCCGCCTGCGGTGGTACGCCTGACTAAGGCTACCAGGCTCAAAGCACGTCGCGTACGCTTGATTCCGCAGCTTTCGGAAATCGCATCGACGTCACCAACGCGTCACCAGAAAGCGTTTTTCCGCATCTCGCTTGTAAGATGTTCGCGCAATGCCATCTCTCGATGAGCTGCTGATCGATCACGAAACGATACGCCAGCTAGAGCCGGAGGAGATTGGTGCGCACCTGCTCGAACGCTTTCGCAATACCAGTCCGGAGGGTGGTACTGGCGCGAGCCTCCACAACTTCATCAATGGTCTTGGCCATCGCAGGAGCTTTACTCAGTTTGATCTTCCTCCCGATATTGAGACCAAACTAACTGAGGCGTGGCGGTGGCTGGCTCGCGAGGGATTCATAACGGAGGCTGCTCGGCAACAGGGCGATTTCTTCATCACGTCTCGTGGCAAACGTGCTCTTGAATCAGGCGTCCCCGCTTCCGCGTACCACAAGGTCCGGTTTCTCCCCCGTGAATTTCTTCACGCGTCGATCGCGCAACGAGTGTTCCCCGTCTTCCTGCGCGGTGACTACGATAACGCGGTGCTCATTGCCTTCCGCGAGGTCGAAATCGAGGTGCGTTCAGCTGCTTCGCTTCCCGAGACTGACTATGGGGTTCAGCTGATGCGCAGAGCGTTCGATCCAAGCAGCGGCGCGCTCACCGACCAGAATCAGGAGAAGGGGGAGCGCGAAGCGCTTGCCAACTTGTTTGCTGGCGCTATCGGTTCCTACAAGAACGCAACGAGTCATCGGCGCGTTGCACTTGATGCCCCTGAGGCGTCGGAGATGATCATTCTCGCCAGCCACCTGCTCCACATCGTAGATGAGCGGCTCCAACTGCGGACAAGCGCTGCGACCCCGACTCCCCCCGTGTCCTCGACACCCTGATCATGTCGCGATCGCACTTCGTCGATCACACCACGACAGCAAGGACGAAGCAGAAGGGTCGGGGTGCAAGCATGGGACTGGCCTATTTAGAAACCGTATGCTCGCGACGGTTCGAATTTAGCTGGTGTGGTATCTAGCAGTTATTCGAACCAATGGGCAGGGAACGGGTCTAAAGTCGCCAGGGAAGCGCCACGCGGGCACGCCTAGGGCCGGACCTTCGATCTCTGCTCTGGCTCGCCTCCACCCACCTAGACCTGGACAGGGGCGGTGCCCTATCTATCTACCCCGCCTTCTCCAGCAGATCCTTGAACTGCTCTTTGTCGATGGCTTTGTCGTAGGCGGCTCGGGCGGTCACTTTGCCGGCTTCGAAGAGGCGGCGGATCGATGTGTCCATGTCGACCATTCCTTCGCGCACGCCGGTCTGAATCGCGGACGTGACCTGCGAGGTCTTTCCCTCGCGGATCATGTTGCCGATGGCGGGCGATGCGAAGAGGATCTCGAGGGCGGCGACGCGGCCGCCGCCGATTCTGGGCATGAGCTGCTGGGCGACGACGCCGCGGATCGTTTCGCCGAGGACGTTGCGGACGCCTTCTTGCTCGGGGGCGGGGAAGACGCTGATGATGCGGTCCATCGTCTTGGCGGCGTTGTTCGTGTGCAGCGTGCCGAAGACGAGCGTTCCTCGCTCAGCCGCAGACAAGGCCATGGCGATCGTTTCGAGGTCGCGCATCTCGCCGACCAGGATCACGTCCGGGTCTTCGCGTCCCGCCGCTTTGAGCGCCTCGGCGAACGATTTCGCATGCGAGCCGACTTCGCGCTGATGCACGAGGCACTTCTTGTTCGGATGAACGAACTCGATCGGGTCTTCGATCGTGATGATGTGAAGACTGCGCGTCTCGTTGATCTCATCGATGATCGCGGCAAGCGTCGTCGACTTGCCAGAGCCGGTCGGGCCGGTGACGAGCACCAGGCCGCTGCGGATCGATGCAACACGGCGCACCTGCTCCGGCAAACCGAGCTGTTCGATGGTCATGATCTTGGTCGGGATGACGCGGAAGACCGCTCCGCCGCCGCGCTGCTGCCGGAAGAGATTCACCCGATAGCGCGCCTGACCCGGAATCTCGTAGGCTAAGTCGGCGTCGCCCGTTTGCAGGTATTCCTCCCACAACCGTTCCGGCACAACTGGCTTCACCAACTCCGTGAAATCGGCTTCGGTGAGCGTGCGGTAGCGGATCGACTCCATCGTCCCCGAGGCGCGCAGCATCGGCGGACGGCCGACGGTCAGATGAAAATCCGACGCGCCGCGGTCGTTCATCAGCTTGAGGAAGCGGTCGATTTTCTGGATCGCCATTACGCTCTGCCTCGGGCCACAAACTCCGCGCTGACCATCGACTCGAAGTCTTCCTTCTTCAGCGCGGCCATGTAGGCGGTCTCCGGAGAGATCTGGTCGCGGCGGAGAAGGTCTTTCAGCGCCTCGTCGAACGTTTGCATTCCCTGCGAGCGGCCGATCTGCATCGCCGAGTAAATCTGGTACGTCTTCTCGTCGCGGATCATTGTGCCGATGTTGCCCGTCCCTTTGAGGATCTCGAAAGCCGCGACCTGCTTGCGTCCTTCCTTCCCCGGCAGCAGACGCTGTGCGATGCAGTACTTGAGCGACTCGGAGAGCGACGCGCGGATCTGCGGCTGCTCGTCGGCGGGAAAACTGGAGAGGATGCGGTCGATCGCTTTGGGAGCGCTGGTCGAGTTGAGCGTGCCGAGGACGATGTGGCCGGTCTCGGCGGCCGTGAGCGCGAGCGAGATCGACTCATTGTCGCGCAGCTCGCCGATCACGATCACATCGGGGTCTTCGCGCAACGCCGCGCGCAACGCGCGCGCGAACGAGCCGGTGTGAGTGCCCACCTCGCGCTGGTTGACGAGGCAGTTCTTGAAGGGATGCACGAACTCGACCGGATCCTCCATCGTCAGGACGTGATCCTTACGCGTTTCGTTGAAGAGATTGACGAGAGCGGCCAGGGTGGTCGACTTCCCCGAGCCGGACGGACCGCAGATGAGCACGAGGCCCTGGTGATAGTCGGAGATCTCCGCGAGATGAAGTGGCAGCCCGAGGTCGACGATGGTCGGCGGCTGATCCGGAATCACGCGAAAGACGGCGTTGTAGCCGCGATGATCGAAGAAGACGTTGGCGCGGTAACGTCCACCCTGTGGAATGACGTAGCAGAAGTCCACCTGGTGCAACGCCTCCAGCGTCGTCCACTGCTTCTCGGTCAGCACTTCCTTCAGCATCGACGCGGTCTGCTCCGCGGTGAACGGCTCGCCCTGGGCGCGCAGCAAATCGGCTGCAAGCCGGACGATCGGAGGCTGCCCAACCGCGAGGTGAAAGTCGGACGCGCCCTGATTGCGCGTCACGATCAACATCGTGTTGAGCTTCGGCTCGCCCTGCGAGCTCGATACGGCGAGAGCGGTCTTGCGAATGGCGTCGACCTGACCCTGCGACGTCCGATCGGTCACTGCGAGCTCGTCGAGAATCTCGACGGCGTGGGTGCGCACGCCGCGATCGGGATCGTTCTGCGCGATGCTCGTCAGCGCATTGCGCACCTGCGGGTGCTTGAAGTTCCGGAGCGCCAGCATCACTTCGATGCGCACGTCCGGCGACGGATCGGCCAGCATCTTGCCGAGAGCGGGCAACGCGCGCGGGTCGGCAATGCGGCCAATCGCTTCGACCGCCGCCCACTTCACGTCGGGATCGCCGAGAACGCCGACCAGAGCCTCCACGGCACGCGGATCTTTCAAACGGCCGAGGGTGTCGGCGGCGGAGATGCGGATCCACCAATCGGCATCGCGCAGCAACTCGATCGTCGCCGGCACGATGCGGACATCCTCAAAAACGCCGGCGACCGCCATAGCGCCGGAGCGGGTGTCGGGATCGGGATCGTGGAGCAGCTCGATGACCGGCTCGACGAGCGCACTGCCGAAGTCGCGCAGCGACTCGAGAGTCCGGTCGCGAACGAAGCCCGCCAGGCTGCTCGAAAAGCGGATGTAGCGTTTGATCACACCCGCAGGATCACCGATGCCGAGCAGGATCTTCAGGATGGAGGTCCGCGTCGCGGCGTCGCCCGAGGCAAGTCCGGGAAGGATCTTGTCCGCGAATGCAGCGCCCTGCCCTGCCGCCGCGCGCGTGATCGCCTCGACGATGATCTGTTGCAGACCGTAGCCGGAGCTCGGGAGAGCCTCGATCAGCAGATCGAGTGATTGCTGCGGCGCGCGGGAGGCCAGAATCTCAATGGCCTTGTCGCGTACGGCGTGCTCGGACTCGACGGCGAAACGGCGCCAGCGCTTGATGGCTTTGTCATCGAGCTCACCGGTAGCGAGTTTGTTGAGAAACGGCATGCGCTCGTCGGCAGGGCCCGCAGCGGCGAGCTGCCAGAGCAGCGGCTCTATCTGCCTTGTCACCGGCGCCTCGGCGAGAACGCGGCGCGTGGCCTCCTGCAGCTCGCGCCACTCTTTCGTCTCTTTCGCCGGCGGTGCGAGGAGCTGCACGAAGCGGGCATCGAGCCCAGTCAGTCCGAGCGAGAAGAGCGACGCCGAGGCCGCGCGCAACGCCTGATCGGGCTTGCCTTTCGACTCGCCGAGGAATTGGTCGAGCGTCTCCGCATCGCGAATGCGCGTGAGCACGCGCACCGCCGTGTCGCGGAGAGCGCGGTCGGGACGGAACAGCATCCACACGACGTCGCGGGCGCGCAGGCCGTCCGCCGCTTCGACGCGGCCGAGCAGCACATCGCGGTCTTCCTGCGTCGCGTAGGTCTTCGCAGCGAGACTCTTCAACGCCTCGCTGACGGCAGAAGAAAACAGGGCCATGGACGGGCGAAGTGTACAACGGTGCTGACGCGGCGAAATCCGTCAGGCGAACCGGCGATGCTCGGGAGCGCCATCCCCGAACACTTCAGGCGAAGAGACAGGAGATCAGAGATCAGAGATCAGGTGAAGATCCAACGTGCTTCCTCTTGATCTCTAATCTCTTGTCTCTGGACGTCGAAGGATGACACCACTCCGCCCTACGTCAACGCCGCCTACTTTAACGCCGCCACGAACGTCGCGTCATACGTGAACGACATCGTGTTCGTCTTCACGCGGAGCGAGGAGACGGAACCGCCGATCGTGCCCGAGTCGCCCTTGTGAGGTTTGTACTCGTAGTCGGCAATCCCCTCGAAGTAGCCGCCATCGTAGTTGCCGGTCGGATGCTGGATGGCAACGTGCCCGACACGCCCCTGTTTGTCGACACAGATGATCACGCCGTTCAGATCGCCGGGAAGCGTGTCGTCGAGATCCGTGAGCTTGGTGCCGTCCGGAAGGGCCCGGTCCGTGAGGATGATGCGGGTCATTTCGTTGCGGTCGGTGAGCTGGTTCTTCTGCTTCGCGATCGCATACGCAAAGTTGAGCTGGTACTTCACGCCATCGATGACAAGAGCGCCCTCCGCGTGGCCGGCATCGACCGCCGCCGCAGGTAGCGCGATGAGAACGAGCAGAAGAACTGCCCCGAGAACATGACGCATGACACACCTCCCTGTGATCCGAGATGGGGAGTGTAGCATCGGGTGCGGGGGGAGTGGGGAGTGGGATTTCAGGGATCGGGGATCGGGTGTCGGAGCTGCGTGCCGTGGCGGGACACCGACGCCGGCCGTGGGCCCGCATCGCCCGGCCGCTTCCTCCTCCCGAATAAAAGCGGCGCTGGGGCGCGTTCCCACCGGATGGCGCATCGCCCCGGTCCGTTGGATTGGCTGGTGTGCGCCGGCCCTGCATACGATCCCGGATCGGCCTCAACGCCGCTCGGATCAATCCACCGAACCTTCAATCGCGGACGTGCTCGTTACTCACATTCCAGCGCGCCGCAAACGAAAGAAAGAGAGTCATCAACGTGCCATTTTCCTCATTCGGGCTTCACGCCGATCTTCTGCGCGGAGTCCAGGAGCTCGGATTCACCCGCCCCACACCGATTCAGAACGACGCCATCCCGCCGGCCGTTGCCGGAAAAGACGTCCTCGCCTGCGCCATGACCGGCAGCGGCAAGAGCGCGGCGTTCCTGCTGCCGATTCTCAATAAGCTGATCGGCAAGAAGCGCGGAACCACGCGCGCCCTCATCCTCACACCGACGCGCGAGCTGGCGGCGCAGATCGATGAGCACTTGCGCGATCTGGCCGTTCACACTCCCCTCTCTGGCGCAGCAGTCTACGGCGGCGTCGGCGCGGGACCACAGGAGCACGCCTTCCGCAACGGCGTCGACGTGATCGTCGCCACGCCCGGCCGGCTGCTCGATCATTTTCAGTATTCGTACGCCAAGCTCGAAGGGCTCGAGATCCTCGTGCTCGACGAGGCCGACCGGATGCTCGACATGGGATTTCTCCCTGACATTCGCCGCGTGCTGAAACATCTGCCCACGAAACGCCAGACGTTGTTCTTCTCGGCGACCATGCCCGCGGCGATCGTCGAGCTGTCGCGCGAGATGCTCAAGAATCCGGTCACCATCGCCATCGAGCGAAAGTCGTTGCCGGCCACCGGCATCACGCAATCAGTCTTTCCGGTCTCGCAGGATCTGAAGATGCCGCTTCTGCAGGCGCTCCTCGATCGCGGCGAAGTCGAGAACGCCATCATCTTCACGCGGACGAAGCATCGGGCCAACCGCGTGTACGAACAGCTCGAGCGCAACAAGGTCAAGGTCGCACGCATCCACGGAAACCGCAGCCAGGTGCAGCGCACCGACGCGCTGGCCGGGTTCAAGTCGGGGCGTTATCGCATCCTCGTGGCCACTGACATCGCCGCGCGCGGCATCGACGTCGAGGCGCTCTCGCATGTGGTGAATTTCGACGTTCCGAACATGCCTGAGGATTACATTCACCGCGTCGGCCGCACCGCGCGCGCCGAACTGACGGGCGACGCCATCACGTTCGTGGCGCCGGACGAAGAGAACGATCTTCGCGCCATCGAGCGCGCCATCAGCAAGCGGCTGCCGCGCATCACGCTCCCCGATTTCGATTACAAACAGAAGCCGGCGGAGAAGTTGGAGATCCCGATCCAGGAGCGCATCGCTGCGATTCGCGCGAAGAAAGCCGAGGATCGGGCACGGGCGAAAGCGAAACTGGAGAGAAAAGGTGCAGGCTCAGGCCACGCTGCCGCACCGTCACGCCAGCCGCAGCGCAACACCGGCCGCGCTCCGGCTGCAAACTCAGGACGCGGACCGCAGCGCGGGGCGGCACCGAGTCATTCCGCAGGGCGTGGTCCGTCATCCGCACCTGCCCATCGCCGGCCCGCATCGCCGTCGAGTAACCGTCCGGGCAATTCTCCATCCGGCAACCGGCGGCGTCCGTGAAGGTCCTGATCTTTGGCGCGACCGGTTCGGCGGGCGGCAGTGTTCTGCGCGCCTGCCTTGCGTCATCGATCGTCGATGACGTTCGCACGATCACGCGAAAGCCGTTGTCACTCGATCATCCGAAGCTTCACTCATTCGTACACGGCGACTTCCTCGATTTCTCGCCAGTCGCTGCGGCCTTCGATGATATCGACGCGCTCCTTTTCTGCCTCGGCGTATCGGCGACGAAGGTTTCGAGCGACGAATACCGGCGCATCACCCACGACTATGCGATGGCCGCGGCGAACCTGCTGAAAACTCACAGCCCGCAAGCAGCCTTTCATTTCATCAGCGGCCAGGGCACGCGTCCCGGCAGCAAGATCATGTGGTCGCGCGTCAAAGGCGAGACCGAAAACGATCTGATGGAGCTCGTCGGAGCGGTCTGCTGGCGTCCCGCCGCGATCGACGGCGAGCCGGTCGGTACGTACAGGATGCTGCAACCGTTCTACCGTCTGCTTCGCCCCTTTCGCAGCCTCTACATCGGCGGCCAGGATCTCGGCCGCGCGATGCTTCAAGCGACGATCGAGAAGATGCGCCGCCGCGTGATCGAGAATCGCGAGATTCGCGAGATCGCGGAGCGGGCGAAGGTTTAGTTCGGGCGGTTGCGGGGCACGGGTTGTGCGTCGCGGGATTGCGCGGTCGCGTTCTCACTCTCCATCTGAACCTTCGCCACGCACTAACATCGAGCGCCTTCTCCCCTCGTGCTTTTCGAGGGGAGAAGGTGCCGGAGGCGGATGAGGGGTGTCGCGCAATCGACGGGCATGAGGTTATGGCCGCGCGTGAAATCAAGGCGCTGTTCGCCGCGTAAGTCAAACGCCCCCTCATCCGGCTTCGCCACCTTCTCCCCCACAAAAGCGTGGGGGAGAAGGCGCTCGATTGAAGTGCGGCGCGCGATCAACTTCGCGTATGGAACCGATGCCCTGTTAACCAAAACCGGCCTGAACCGTAGTACAAGATCACACGCGCTGCGCTCATCGAGCCGGCGACTCCCGGTTCAGGAGCGAACAATGATCCTTCGTCGATTCGTGATGCTGGTGGTTTGTACTTTCATTCTTTGCGCGAGCGTGATGGCGCAGGCGCCGGCCAATCCGTCAGCTGCCAATCCATCATCGGCCAATCCATCACCCGCCAATCCGTCGGCGGCCAACGCGATGCCCTCGGTCGTCGTCGTTCCTCCGGCGGCGCAGCCATCGGCGAATTTTGATCCGCAGGCGGCGACCGAGGCGTATCTGGCGCAGATTCCGCCAGCGGCGAAGGCGCGTTCGGACGCTTACTTCGAAGGCGGCTACTGGCTCATCCTCTGGGATTTTCTCTACGGTATCGTCGTCGTGCTCATTCTTCTCCACTTCCGCTGGTCCTCGGGTATGCGCGATCGGGCGGAGAAGATGACGCGATTCAAACCGCTGCAGACCATCATCTATTGGCTGCAATACCTGATCGTCACATCCATCCTCGGGTTTCCGATCGGGGTCTACGAAGGCTACTTCCGCGAGCGCCAATACGGGCTTGCCACGCAGACCTTCGGTCCGTGGATGGGCGATCAGCTCAAGGGTCTCGGGGTGAGCGCCGTGCTGGGAGCCATCATCGCCGTTCTTCTTTTCGGCGTCGTGCGGAAGCTCGAGCGGAGCTGGCACATCTGGGCCTCCATCGTCACGTTGCTCTTCCTGATCTTCGTCGTGCTGATCGCACCGATCTACATCGTTCCGATCTTCAACAAAGTACACCGGCTGGACAACCCGAAGGTCACGGTGCCCATCATCAGCATGGCCCGCGCGAACAGCATCCCCGTAAATGACGTCTACGAGATCGATGCCTCGCGCCAGACCACGCGCATGAGCGCTAACGTCAGCGGCTTCGGGCAGACGATGCGTATCACGCTGAACGACAACCTGCTGCGCCGCGGATCGCTGGAAGAGATCCAGGCCGTCATGGGCCACGAGATGGGCCACTACGTTCTCAATCACATCCCGAAGGACATCGAGTTCTTCCTGATCGTGATCGTCGCCGGCTTCGCCTTCCTGCGCTGGTCGCTGGAATGGTCGCTCGGTAAATGGGGAGAGAAATGGGGGATTCGCGGGATCGGCGATACGGCCGTGCTTCCGCTGGTCGTTCTGATCCTCTCCATCTTCTTCTTCGTTCTGACGCCGATCCTCAACACACACATTCGCACCGCGGAGCGGGAGGCGGACATGTACGGCCTCAACGCCAGCCGGCAGCCCGATGGCTTCGCGCAAGCCGCCATCCACCTCGGCGAATACCGCAAGATGTCGCCGGGGCCGGTCGAAGAGTGGATCTTCTTCGACCATCCAAGCGGACGCAATCGCATCCTCGCGGCGATGAAATGGAAAGGGGAGAACTTGAAGCTGTTCGAGGGTGGGGCGAAGTAAGGGATAGGCGGTTGGTGGTCAGTGGTCAGCGGTCAGCAGAAACGTGGTGTGCTGATCGCTGACTGGCCTGCCCACGACCTTTCTGATCTCTGGCCGCTGATCTCTGGCCGCTGGCAGTCGACCTAGTTCGGCGCCTGCTTCGCAACCATCCCGATATTCGCAATGGTCTCGCCTTTCGTCATCGACGGAACGGCGCGAATGAACATGACGATCCCCGCGACGGGGGCGCGCGCTTCGAGGATCGTGCGGTTCGTGTAGTCGGTAACGTAACCGATCTTCATGCCCTGGCTGACATAGGTTCCGCGCCGTACCAGCGGATAGAAGATGCCGGTTTGATCACTGGTCACGCTCTGGATCGCTTCGACCCATACCGGGTTCTCGACCGGCCTCACCTCGCCCGGAAGCATCTTCAGGAATCGCATGACGTTGAAACAGCCGTTCGCGAGCAACTCGATATCGTCGGTCTCGGTCGTGCCTGCATGACCTGCTTCGACTGTGATCGATGGCTTGCCGCGCGTTGTGGCGGTGTTCTCGAGGTAGCGCGACGCGGCGGGATCTTTCGGGCGATCCGCGGAGATGATGATGGGAGAAACGCCAAACGCCAGCAGCATCTGACGGGAGATGGCGTCCTGCGGCGCGTTGCCGCTGACCGTCCAGTAACTGTAGGGCAGCAGGCTCTCATCGAGATCGCCTCCATGAAGGTCGATCAGATGATCGGCGCGCTCGACAACTTCCTTTGTCATGAGGTACGACGCTCGCTCGGTCTGGGTACCGTCCATGCGCCCGGGATAGAAGCGGTTCATGCTCTTGTTGTCGATGGGGTTCACATGAGCGATCTTCTGTTCGAACGAACGCGGGTTGACCAGCGGCACGACGATCACGGTGCCCGACAACGCAGCAGGATCGAGCCGTTCGATGACGCGCTCCAGCGCGATGATCGACGAATACTCCGTTCCGTGCGCTCCCGCCACGAGCGCGAGCACCGGCCCCGGATGTGCACCGTGCGCAACCACGACCGGAATGATCAGCGCCGCATCGACGCCAGCCGGCACTTCGATCGTACCGGTGGCCTTCTGTCCGCGGGCGGCCTTTGCGCTGCCGACGCTGAAGGGACCGTCGCCGGATTGTGCGCTCGCGGATATCGCGACCGCGATCACAAGGGATGCAACCATCGGGGACACCGCGAAGCGGATTCTCGAAGTCATCGGGTCACCTCGTAGAATAGGTACGATACACATCTGCTATGAGAACCACCATTGTGCTCGACGACGATCTCGTGAAGGAAGCATTGGCGCTAACGGCAGCCCGCTCGAAACGGGAAGTCGTGGAGATGGCCTTGCGGGAGCTCGTAAGGTCGCGAAAGAAGAAGAACCTCGCCGATCTCGCCGGACGAATCCGCTTCCGAAAGAGATTTGACTACAAGGCCATGCGAGAACTGCGCGGGTGATTCGCGAATAGTCTGGTTGAGCTGGACGGACGCCGCCAGCGGGCCGCTGGCGGTACAGCCGCCGGGCCGGCGGCGCTACGGAGTTTCACGCTGCCATCTGCATCCGCATTTTCGATTTCGCGCGGAGGTACATGGGGCCGATCGAGCCTAGCGGGAGGCCGAGGCGTTTGCTGACTTCGTCGTAGGCGAAGCCTTCGACGGCGATCAGGATGCAGAGCTTGCGCGACTGGTCGTCGAGGGCGGACAGGGCCTGGCGAAGGGCGATGGCGGTGTCGGGAGAGACGTTGCGCGTGTCGGGAAGGGACGCCAGCGTATCGTCGCCGTCGAACGTTTCGCGCCGGCGGACGGTGAGTCCGATCTGGCGCTTGCAGAGATTCGCGACCGTTCCGACGAGCCACGGTTTGGCCAATCGAATCAGATTACGTTTTTCGAGAAAGAGCAGCCAGGCTTGCTGCACCACCTCTTCCGCTTCTTCCGCGCTCAGGCCGTAGCGTTTGCGCGGGATCGAGTGCAGCAGTCTACGCAGGCCGAGGTGCAGTTGCTCGAGGTCGAGAGTCTCCTGTGCGTCTGCGAGCTTCTCCACTTCCGCCAGCAGGTCGGCGACGGCGGCGAGGATCTCCTCCCCAGTTGCCGGTTTCTGGATCACCATCGTCGAGCCTCGCCGCAGAACCTCCGAGACCATTTCCGGCGTGCTGTAACCGGTCAGGGTGACGACGCGCGAGCGCGGGCTGATCCGCCGGATTCCGTCGAGCAATGCCAGACCCTCGGCTTCCGTGTGCAGCCTGAGGTCGGCAACGACCACCGCGTAGAAGGTCGTCTCCATCAACGACTCCGCGGTGCGCCGGTCGAAGGCGCCGGAGCTCTTGATCGCTTCCTCTTCCAGCAGGCACATCAGCCCGGACACAATCGCTTCTTCATCGTCGACAACCAGGACCCGTCTGCTCATGTTCGCTTCCTCTGGCGTGCAAGAAGAGCAGGCGGCATACCGATCCTGAGATCGCGGCAAACCAATGAATATCAGTGGATTACGTGAAACACGTGTTCGGAGCAGGCGTGCGGAAAGCGGACAGCCGCTCTGAAACCGGCCACATCACGGCGGCGACTGGCGAACACATTCGTCGACGGTCGAGAGCAGCTCGTGGTAGTCGAACGGCTTGGCGATATTGGCAAACGTGCCGAAGTCGCGGTCCGACGCCAGTCTGGTGTAGCCGCTGAGAAGGATGACGCGGCGCAGGATCGCGGGATCGGTCATCCTCCAATAATCGGTGAGGCGGCCCGCATCGAAGATCGGCATTTTCATGTCGAGCAGAATGACGTGGTAGTCCTTCTTCAACTCGACGGCGTCGATGCCATCGCGTAACGTCTCCACTTCGAATCCAGCCGTTTCCAGAAGTGTCTGCAGCAGCTCGCGAATGTGGTCGTCGTCGTCGATGATCAACGCGCGTTTCAATGATGGGTCAGGACTCATGACGTACCTTCCGACTCGACGTTCATCATCATCTCCAGCAGGTCCGTGACTTCGAACGGCTTCTGCAGGAATCGCGTGTGCGGGTCTTTGAGCAAGTTGCGAAGAGCCTGACGGTCACCGTGACCGGTGGCGAAGATGACCGGGAGCTCGCGGTCCATCTCGCGGATTAGGGCATAGACCTCGCTGCCATCCATGCCCGGAAGACCGAGGTCGAGCACGACGAGATCGGGATGAAAGCGGGCGATCGTATCCGCTGCCTCGAAGCCGCTGCCGATGGACTCCACTTCGATGCCGACCTCCTCCAGCAGCGCGGTGATGCCCTCGACGATCATCTGCTCATCGTCGATCAGCAGCACTTTGCGCGAGGCCGGCGCTCGATTGACGCCTGTTTGCGCGGACTTCCTGGCCAGCGGAGGTGGCGCCGCTTTCGGCAGGAAGAGGTGGAACGTGCTGCCCCGGCCAAGCTCGCTCTCGGCGAAGATGTAGCCTTCATGCTGCGTCATGATCTGATGAGCCACGGCGAGACCCAGGCCCGTGCCGCCGCTTTGCCTCGTGGTGAAGAGGGGTTCGAAGATGCGCTCCATGACGTCGTGCGGCATACCCTTTCCGGTGTCCTTGATCGAGATTTGCACGAAGCGTTCAGGATACGGCACGACGCCGAAAGGAAACGATGCATCGGCTCCGAGGTCATTCGCTTCAACCGTGAGCATTCCGCCGTCGGGCATGGCGTCGCGGGCATTCGCCACGAGGTTCGACAGTACCTGTGAGATCTGCATGCGGTCGGCCGTTGCGTAAAGTCCGTGCGGAATGGCCGACACGATAGAGATCATGTTGCCGAGTACGTTCTCCGTTTCCGGAGCAAACGTCTCCCACCACTCGCGAACGTCGACCGCGGCCATGACCGGCTGATACGGCTGTGCAAAGCGAAGGATGTCGAGCACGATTCGACGCCCGCGCTGGATGGAGTTAGCGATGTGACCGGCGCCTTTGGCGATCAGATCGGGTTTCGCGTCCGGACGCTGCATCAACTCGGCGAAGGGCTGCATGCCCATGAGGACATTGTTGAACTCGTGCGCGACGGTGGCGGCGAGGCGGCCAAGTGCGCCGAGGCGGTTGGCCTGCGTCAGTTGCGCCTCGAGGAGCTTGCGGCCGGTGATGTCGCGGGCGTTCAGCACGATCGCCGAGGTCCGTCCCTTCTTGACCAGATTCGTGGCCATGATCTCGAAGGAGCGCCAGGCACCGCTGGCATGACGCACCTGCAATTCGATGGTCTGGGCTGCGGCCGGATCCTCGATCTGGAGCGCCAGATAGCCGGCGGCTCTCCGCACATCGTCGGGATGGATCAGGTCGATGCCACGCATGCCGCGAAGGGTTCTCCTCGAGTATCCGAGAACTCTGCCGACGGAAGGACTGCCGTAGCGGAAGCTGCCGTCGAGCTCGATGATGGCGATGATGTCGGAGACATTCTCGATGATCGAGCGGAAGTATTCCTCGCTTCGCAGAACCGCCCGAACTGCCTCCTCGCGCTCGGTCACATCGCGTGCGACGCCGCGAATGACAGGAAGGGACTGCTCGCCCATCTCGAGTGTGTTGCGGTACTTCCAGATCCGCCGGCGACCGTCGCGCGTGACGATGTTCATGATGCCGTCAGCGAACCCGTCGCGTTTCAATCGCTGCATGTAGGCGGTAAAGCCCCAGGAACTGTCCTTCGAGAGCAAATCCTGAATCGTCATCTTGCAAAGAACGACGGCGGGCATGCCGAGCGCGTCGCAGACGGACTGACTGACGAAGAGGAGGCGGCCGTCGAGATCATGCTTGCAGATCAGATCGGCGCTTGCCGCAGCCGGCGCGCCTCTGCCCGTTTCATCGAGTGTTCCCTGACGTCTCGGCATCGCTTCCTCGGGGTGACTCACTGCGTTCAATAGGTGTTCGAACATTGTTTCGGTGACGGCTTCCTCGCCGACTCCTTTGATGGGATTGCGGCGGGCTCACCGCGCTGAATAGGAGTGCCGGAGGAGGACCGAAAAAATACAAGCGCGGGGGGTGGGGAGTGGGAGAACTGGCTAATGAGGGAGCGCGAACGCCTACCTCGGCGCCCTCCGCGTCTCCGCGTGACCTTCTTTAGTATCCCGCGAAGACCTGAGTGTCATGGTGGGGGTGCTCGTCGTCTGTTTCTCATTCATGCCGCGAAGTTACTGAGCCTCACCACCCACATCGCTCCCACACCCGACCCCCGACTCCCGCCCCCCACCCCCAACACCCTACCCCCCACACCCCTGTATTTTTTCCGCTCCCCCAATGCACTTCCGCTTGACCCTGTCCCGAGGTCTCAAACAAAGGAAGTGCTTGTGGCCAACGCTGGAAAAATCTGCGAACGACTCCGTTCAACCTTCATCAGCTTGCGCCGGAAAGGTCTGGCTACAGGATTCCTCGCCTTGTCGCTGGCCGCGGGAACGCTCCAGGCGCAGGAAAGCCGCGATCTCTCCTCGCTCAGCGTCGACGATCTGATGAACGTCGAAGTGACCTCGGTGTCGCGAAAAGGGCAGAAGTTGTCGGACACCGCTGCCGCAGTCTTCGTCATCACGCAGGACGACATCCGCCGGTCGGGGGCAACGAGCATTCCGGAGGTTCTGCGCATCGTGCCGGGACTGGACGTTGCGCGGATCAATGGAAACACATGGGCAATCTCGGCGCGCGGCTCCAACGGACAATACGCCAACAAGCTCCTGGTCATGATCGACGGCCGGACCGTCTACACGCCGCTCTTTGCGGGCGTTTACTGGGATGTTCAGGACACGCTGCTCGAAGACATCGACCGCATCGAGGTGATCCGTGGTCCGGGGGGCACGCTATGGGGAGCGAACGCGGTCAACGGCATCATCAACATCGTCACCAAACACTCCATCGACACGCAGGGAACGCTCGTGTCTGCAGGCGGCGGAGCGGCGGACGGCTCGTCCGCCTCGGCACGCTATGGTGGATCCTTCGGGCACAACGGCAACTACCGCATCTTCGGAAAAACGTTCGATCACCCCGTCTCCTTCGGGGGCACGGATCCGACCCACGACGCCTGGAGGGTGGGGCGCGGAGGCTTCCGCGCCGATTGGACCTCGCGGGATGGAGACAACTTCACGACTCAGGGTGACATCTATCGAGGAACGGAGACCACCCTGGGCGCCTTCAACCCAACCAGCCCTCTTGCGGATCGTGCCGCACTGAACCATATGGCGGGAGAGAACCTTCTATTCCGCTGGACCTCCGTCCAATCAAGCCGGTCGGATACGACCTTGCAGGCGTTTTATGACTACAGCGCTCGATCACAGCCCAGCTTCGCGGACGGCCGGCGCACATTCGATGTCGACCTGCAGAATCATCTGAAGCTCGGCAGATGGAATGACGTTGTTTGGGGGGCTGGGTACCGCCGCTCAGTGGATCGGCCTGGCGGCACTGCCTTGAGTCTCGTCCGCGATTCGAACATCGAGAACATCGCAAGCACGTTCGTTCAGGACGAGATTCTCGTGGGACAGCGCCTCCACCTGACCCTGGGTACGAAACTCGAGTACGAGCCGGTTTCGGGTCTGCAACTGCAACCGACGTTACGCCTTCTATCCAGGATAAGCCCATCCCAGACAGTCTGGGCGGCGGCCACCAGCGCCGTCCGGATGCCGTCCGAAATAGAGCGTTACGTCCAGCTGTACGTGGGCGCGTTCCCCGATGCGAACGGCACCACGGGACTGGTCGTTCTGGCCGGTAATCCGACGCTGGTTCCGGAGCGCGTCAATTCCTATGAGGTTGGCTATCGCTGGCAGGCCGCCACCAGCATGACCTTCGACGCCACCGCCTTTCACAGCCGCATGTCTAATCTCGTCGGGGCGACAACGGGGAGGCCCTTCGTCGATTCCACTCGAAGAACGATCATCCCGATCACATTCGCCAACAACGCCGGCGGGAACGCAGATGGGGCCGAGTTTCTGTTCACGGACACCCTGACATCCGGCTGGAACGTCGCCCTCGGCTACGCCCTGCTTCGGACCTCATTGAAGACGATCGACGGGCTGCAATCCAGCACGGGCATTGACAGCTCCAGTCCTCGGAACCAGCTGCAACTGCGGTCTTCTACCCGATTATCACGACTGCTCGATCTCGACGCGTCTGCTTATTACGTCGGCCGGCTCGGCTCTGATGTTCCGAGCTATCTACGGCTCGATGCGCAACTGGTATGGAAACCGGCCCCGCGATGGGAGCTGAGCTTTTCGGGCCAGAACCTGCTCCGGGCGCGCCATCGTGAGTTCCTCGGAATCACTGGTGAAGCTGACCTGGCAACGGATGTCAAGCGAACGGTGAATGGCAAGATCACATGGCGCTTTTGACATCGTCGCAGAGCGCCGGCAGAAGCGACACGCTGCGGCTTGTTCGTTTTCCGCTCGTGATCGTCGTGATCGCGATGGCCGGATTGCGGACTCGAAGTGTCCAGGCACAAACGAGTGATGAATACCACGTGAAGGCGGCGTACATACTGAACTTCGCCCGCTTCATTGAATGGCCCGCGGACGTCCTGCCGGCCGGATCGCCAATGACCATCGGGATCGTAGGCGACGATCCGTTCGGCGGCACTCTCGATGATCTCCTGCGAGGCAAAACCGCAAATGGTCATCCCATTCTGCTCAAGCATTTCCGCTGGAACGACATGGCCACGGGGTGCGAGATTGTCTTCATCAGCAGTTCCGAAGAACCCCATCTCGCGCAATTCCTTCGCTACCTCGGAACACAGAGCGTGCTGACGGTCAGTGACATCGACCGCTTCTCACTGCGGGGCGGCGTCATCGAGTTCCGAATGGTCGGCAACCGCGTTCGCTTCGACATCAACCGGGAGCCGGCCATCGCCGCGCGTCTGAGCATCAGCTCCAAACTGCTGAGTGTTGCTCGGGCGATTCATGAAGGGAGCGCCGAGAAGTGACCGCGAGGTGGAGAAACTCGATTCGCGGAAAGCTGATTCAGATCACGATGCTGGTGTGTCTGGTCGCAGTCCTGCTGGCGTGCGCGCTCTCCGTGGCTAAGGACGTCATCGACGAGCGCGAAGAGCTCGATACACATCTCAAGAGCTTTGGCGGGTTGATCAGTGCCGGCAGCGAGGCTCCGCTTGCCTTCAACGATCGAAAGGCGGCCGAGGAGTCACTGTCCGTCCTTCGATTGAACAAGGCCTTCATCGGCGGCGGCATCTACACGGCGCGAGGCGATTTGTTCGCAAAATACTCTGCCAGTACAGTCTCGCTACCTCCGCACCTTCCAAGCGCGACAGCCGATAACGCAAGCAAGGAGGACCGCGTCGAGCTACGTCTTCCCATCACGCACGATGGCGAGCGCATCGGCACCGTCTACCTCGTCGCCGATCAACGAGACCTCCGTGCCCGTTTGCAGGAAGACGCGCTATCCTCCGTGATCATCCTTCTTGTGTGCCTGACCGCCGGCTTCATCCTCACTTCGAAGCTGCAGAAAAAAGTCACGGCGCCGATCGTCGAGCTCGCGCGCGTCGCCGGCCACGTCTCGCAGCACAAGGACTACAGCGTCCGTGCAACTCCGCGCAACGCGAACAGCGGAGACGAGATCGCCAATCTGATCGCCGGATTCAACGGAATGCTCACCGAAATCGAGTACCGTGACGACAGGCTCCTCCAGACGCAAACGGATCTCGAGAAGACGGTTGCCTGCCGCACCGAGGAGCTGACCAAAGCCAACAAAGAACTGCTCGCCGCCAAGAATGCCGCCGAGAAGACTGCCGAGGTCAACGTTCGACTGGCCCGGGAAAGCGCGCTGATTCTGAACAACGCCACCGACGGAATCCTCGGCATCGGTCTCGACAACCGGGCAACCTTCATCAACCCGGCCGGCAGCCGGATGCTCGGCATGACCCTGAGCGAGCTGCAGGAGACGTCGATTCACGCGGCCATCCACCATTCGTACCCGGATGGCACGCCCTGGCCGGAAGCGGATTGTTCGATCAATCTGGAGATCCGCAAGGGCAAGAACTTCGGATCTCTGCACGACACATTCTGGCGGCCGGACGGCACGAGCTTTCCAGTTGAGTACTCCTCACAACCGATGTTCGATGAGGGGGGAACGCATGTCGGCGTCGTCGTCATCTTCCGCGATGTCACCGAACGGCGTGCCGTCGAGCGGCTGAAGAGCGAATTCGTTTCGACCGTCAGTCACGAGCTGCGTACGCCGCTGACCTCGATCCGCGGCGCGCTCGGCCTCCTCGGCAGCGGGTTGCTCGGCACGATCGGCGACAAAGGCAAGCGCATGCTGGAGATCGCCGTCAGCAACACCGACCGCCTCGTCCGGCTCATCAACGACATCCTTGATATCGAACGGATCGGTTCCGGGAAGAGCGAATTGACGCGCGGCCATGTCGATGCACACGCCGTGATGGTTCAAGCGTTCGAGGGAGTTCTCTCGATGGCGGACCAGGCCGGCGTGCGGCTGGCGATCGAGCCAGCATCCGGCGACCTTTGGGGCGATGCCGACCGGATCGTGCAGACGCTCACCAACCTGCTCGGCAACGCCATCAAGTTCTCGCCCCGCGACACGACCGTGACCGTGAGCGGCGCTGCGAATGGCTCCGAGTTCGTGTTCTGCGTCAGCGATCAGGGGCGCGGCGTTCCCGAGGAGAAGCTCGATACGATCTTCGAGCGCTTCAGCCAGGTGGATGCCTCCGATTCCCGCGACAAAGGGGGCTCCGGCCTCGGCCTAGCCATCTGCCAGAGCATCGTGCAGGCGCACGGCGGCCGAATCTGGGCCGAGAAGAACGAACCGGCCGGCAGCCGCTTTCAGTTCACCATTCCGCTGGCCGCTCCCTCAACGGCAGACAGCGAGACCATCCTGCCGCCACCCTCCAGGCACTTCCTCGTTTTTCAGAGCGACGATTCGACGAACATCGTGAATATCCTGGAACGACGCGGATTCGGCGTCGTGACCGTAGCACCGTTATCCGGCGCGAGCGAAGTCGCCGCGAGCATGCAGCCCGACGCGATCATCCTCGATCTATCCGACAGCGGCAGCGGCCGTCTGATCGTCGAGGCGCTCCAGGCAAACGCCAATACGCGCGACATCCCCATCGTCGTCGTGGGACCGTTCCCCGATTCGGGCGAGAGCTATGCGGGTGCGGTGGCGAGCTGGGTCGGCAAACCTTGCAAGGGTGACGACCTAAATCACGCCGTCGATCTCGCACTCGATCGTGGCGGCGTGCCGACCGTCCTCCTCGTGGAAGACGATCTCGATCTCTCACGGATCATGACCACGGTCCTGCAAAGCCACGGCATTCGGACTTTTCACGCGGTCACGGGCAAAGAAGCCGTACGTCTTTGCAGGCAACACGAGCCCCGTCTGATCGTTCTCGATCTCGTCCTCCCCGACATAGACGGCTACGAGGTCGTCAATTCTCTCCGCGGGAGCAAGACTCTCGGGCGAATCCCGCTTCTCGTCTACTCAGCGCTCGACGTCGGAAGCGCCGATCAGTCGCGCCTTCGCCTCGGGCCGACAGAGTTTCTGACGAAGAGCCGGTGCAGCCTGAAAGACGTTGAAGACCACATCATTCGCCTGCTCGAAGCAGTCAAGCCCCGGAAGGTTCAGGAACCTCATGCAGCCTAGACACACTCCGGCGTCACGGCCGATTCCGTTGACGGCTCCTTCAACACGCCAGTCTCTGCCGCCTTCGATTCGTGGAAGGCTGACGCGGATCAACATGCTGACCAGCACGACCGCCGTGCTGCTCACCTGCCTCGGGCTCACAATCACGGGTCTTCTCAACGTACGGAAACGGATGACTGCCGACCTTTCGATGATCTCGCAAGTGGTCGGGACCAACACCACCGCGGCGTTGGCGAAAGGAGATCGTCAGGCGGCGCGTGCGGTCCTGAACACACTTCGCGCAAAGCCGTCGATCGTCGCTGCCGCAATCTATACAAAGCAAGGGGAGCTGTTCGCCCGATACGAGCCGACGGCATCCGTCTCTGTTCCTCGCGTCTTGCAGCCCGACGGCTTTTATGACCGGCCTGATCGCCTCGAATTGTTTTACGAGATCCGTTTCCAGCATGAGCGTCTGGGCACGCTTTACGTCGCTTCCGATGCCCGCGACCGCAACGCACGGCTGAAGGAATACGCCGCAATCGCGGGAGGGATCGGCCTCTTTTCACTCCTCGTCGCTTATGTTTTGGCGGCGGCGTTACAAGGAAGTATCTCGAAACCAATCGTTGAGCTGGCACGCATCGCCGGGCTCATTGCGCGCGAGAGAAACTTCCACGTTCGGGCCAGTCCCTTCGGTGCAAATGGAAGTGCCGAGATCGCAAACCTGGTGGCGGGATTCAACAGCATGCTCGCGGAGATCGAGCAGCGCGACCTGGAAATGGCTCTCGACAAAACGGAGCTCGAGATGATTGTGGCCCTGCGCACCGAGGAGCTGCTCGCTGCAAAGAACGCCGCCGAACAGACCGCGGCGATCAACGCCAAACTTGCCAGCGAGAGCGCCTTGATCCTCAACAGCTCGAACGACGGCATCTTTGGTGTCGATCTCGACTCGGAACCTACGTTTCTCAATCCCGCCGGCTCCCGCATGCTCGGCCGCTCGCTCGCTGAATTGCAGGGAGCATCGATGCACCAACTCATTCACCATTCGCGCCCCGACGGAACGCCCTGGCCCGAAGCCGAATGTCACCTCGGTACAGCGTTACTTCGAGGCGAATCCTTCATGGCGACCGATGACACATTCTGGCGGCCGGACGGCACATGTTTCCCGGTCGAGTACTCGGCCACACCGATGTTCAACGAAAGCGGCAACCGGCTCGGCGCAGTCGTCACGTTCCGCGACGTGACCGAACGGAAGGCCGTCGAACGGCTGAAGAGCGAATTCGTCTCGACCGTCAGCCACGAGCTGCGCACGCCGCTGACTTCCATTCGCGGAGCGCTCGGCCTGCTGGGCAGCGGGTTGCTCGGCCCGATCGAGGAAAAAAGTCAGCGAATGCTGCAGATCGCGGTCAGCAATACCGATCGCCTCGTCCGGCTCATCAACGACATTCTCGATCTGGAGAGGATGGGATCGGGAAACATCGAGCTATCACACCGCGCCTTCGATGCACACTCGGTCATGCTTCAGGCATCGGAAGGCGTTCAGCCGGTGGCCTGCCAGGCAGGCGTACGAATCGTCGTCGAGCCAGTATCCGCAGCGCTCCTCGGCGACAGCGACCGGATCATCCAGACCTTGACCAACCTGCTCGGCAACGCCATCAAGTTCTCGCCTCGCGACACGACCGTGACCCTGAGCGCCATTGCGAACGGCTCCGAGCTCGTGTTCTGCGTCAGCGATCAGGGGCGCGGCATCCCGGAGGAAAAGCTCGAGTCGATCTTCGAACGTTTCAGCCAGGTGGATGCCTCCGATTCCCGCGACAAAGGGGGCTCCGGCCTCGGACTCGCCATCTGCCAGAGCATCGTGCACGCGCACGGCGGCCGTATCTGGGCCGAGAAGAACGAGCCGGCCGGCAGCCGTTTTCAGTTCACGATTCCGCTGGCAGTTGCGTCCACCGTCAATGCAGAAAAAGACGACCTCGCTCGGCCCGTCGATATCGCCTGCAGCGAGCCCACGGTTCTCGTGGTGGAAGACGATCTCGATCTCGCACGCGTCATGACCACGTCGCTGCAGAACCACGGCATCCGGACCCTTCATGCGCCCAACGGCAAAGATGCGATCCAGCTATCCACGCAGCACATGCCGAGTCTGATCGTCCTCGATCCCGGCCTACCTGACATCAGCGGCTTCGAAGTCGTCGACGCGTTGCGCCAGAACGCGGCTCTCACAGACATCCCGATCCTCGTCTACTCGGCGCTCGAAGTCGGGAGCGCCGATCGCCTTCGACTCGGGGCCACAGAGTTTCTGACGAAGAGCAGGTGCACTCCGGCGGAGTTCGAACGGCACGTCATGCGGCTGATCGCGGCTGTAACGAGCGGACGCCAGCACGCTGCGTAGGGTCTTCGCGCGGCGCCGGCCACAAAAGACATTTTCACGCGGAGGCGCGGAGATGCGGAGAAAACCGGGCCAACTCCCTCCGCGACTCCGCGTCTCCGCGTGACCGTTCCCTCGCCATTCCTGCGACGTTTGTATTTTTCCGAGCGTCCCGATGCACTCATCCAGCATGCCGCGTAAACATCTGCTTCTGGTCGTGGACGACGAAGACGACATCCGCGAAGTGGCCGGCCTGAGCTTGGATCTGACCGAGGGCTGGACGGTCCTGACGGCCAACGGTGGTGCCGCGGGAATGGCGCTCGCGGCCTCCTCGCATCCCGACGCCATCCTCCTCGATGTGATGATGCCGGACTGGGACGGCCCGACGACGCTACGAGCACTGCAGGGGCTGGACGTCACCGAGTCGATCCCCGTCATTTTCCTCACGGCGAAAGTTCAGGAATCCGACCGGCAGAAGTTCATGCTCATGGGCGTCCGCGGAATCATCGCCAAGCCCTTCGATCCGCTCACCCTCGGCCAGCAGATCAGGAACCTCTTGTCGTGGAACTGAGTGGTCACCGGAACATGAAGAACACCGCGCCAATGAGGCAAAGACCGGCCCATAAGAAATTGAGGTTGATCGTCTGCTTCATGTAAATGACCGCGAAGGGAACGAAGACACAAAGCGTGACGACTTCCTGAATGACTTTCAACTGCGCCAGAGATAGCCGTCCGAAGCCGATGCGGTTCGCCGGCACCTGCACCATGTATTCGAAAAACGCGATGCCCCAACTGATGGTGGCTGCGATGTACCACGGCTTCAGAGACAAGTTCCTGAGATGGGCATACCAGGCGAACGTCATGAACAAGTTGGAGATCGCGAGCAAGGTGACGGTCACGGCAATGGTTCGCAAGGAATCCTCCTGATCGGAAGATACTCCGGTTCGATACCGACTCACTGAGCCGATGCGCTCTTGTATTACAGTCTTTGCATGAGGTCACTCACGCCGCGCCTTCCCGACGCGATGGTGGCTGAGATCGAGTCCGAAGCTCGTGCTAACGGCATCTCGAAGTCCGCTGTCGTTCGACGCCGGCTTGAGCGCGCATCGACTCGTCCACTGACATTCTTCGATCTCGCTGCGGACCTGATCGGAGGCGTCGACGATGATCGAATACCGAGTGATCTTTCGTCGCGCAAGAAGAGCTATCTCCAAAGCCGAGGGTACGGCAAGCGCGGTCATCGCTAATGCGGTGTACTCGTCGGACGAGACTGAACCACAGAGACACCGAGTGCACAGAGAGTTAGAGCCTTACTTTGCGCTCTCTGTGTCCTTGTGGCCGGATCCCAACCACCGAGGCGGGACGCCTCGATGGCCGCACTCGGGCGTCCTCGCCCGAGTGCTGTCAGGGCGGAGGCGAAATCCGTCGACGTTTCTCTCTTGCGTGAAGCACGCTTCGTGGTTCAAGGGTTTGCCAGCGTCAGGAATCGAACGAAGCCACAACATCGACCGCGCGCTGGATGTCGTCGCGGTTGTTGGCCAGGCCGGCTGAGGCGCGGACGGCACCGACGGCGGTGCCGGTGCATGCGGCGAAACGTTCCGGCGTGAAGGTGGCGCCGAGGTCTGCGAGGCAGTCGCCGACGCGCGTGGGGTCGAGGCCGAATGCGGATTCCGAGGCGCCTGGGTTGCAGAAACAGCCGCCGCGCAGCGACACGCCGGCCTGACGTGCGCGCGTCTCGACGAGCGTGTACGGCATCGGCACTCCGTCGCGATCGCAGACATTGAAGGCGACCGTGCCGCCACGATCGATCGTGTTCGCTGGGCCGTAGATCTTGACCAGCGGAGCACCGTTTCGGTGGCGCAGAGCTCGAAGTTGCTCGATCAACATCCGCGTGAGCGCGGCCACGTGCGCGGACAGGCGATCCATGCCCGCCTCGGCGAGCAGGTCGAATCCTGCATCGAGTCCGGCGATGCCGAGGAAGTCGGGCGTGCCGTCTTCGAAGGCTTCGTGACGCGACCGCAGAAAGTGCGTATCCGCGGCGACCGACGCGAACAGGACCGTGCCTCCCGCGAACCAGGGACGCCCCAGCTTGGCCAGCGCCTCGCGCCGCGCCAAGAGCGCTCCGACACCGGTCGGATAGCCGAAGAGTTTGTAGAACGACATCGCTACGAAGTCGGCGGGACATTGCCGGAGGCTGAAGGCGCGGCTCGGCACGTACGCCGCGAGATCGAGCAGAACGTCGAAGCCCCGCGACTTCGCCTTGGCGACGAGGCCGAGCGGATGCCACACGCCGGAGAAGTTCGATTGCGCCGGAAAGGCCAGCAACCCTCCGTTCGGCTCACTCTCGATGATCCCCTCAGCGTCTTGTAACCGCAGCTCATCGTCGAGCGGGATGTAGCGCACGCGCGCTCCAGCGCGGCGCGCGTACTCACGGATGCCGTTCACGGAGTTGTGATTGTCGGCCGAGAGGAGAAACGTCGAATCCGCCCCGAACGGGTAGCTCTCCGCCACCAGCTTGATAGCCGCACTCGTGTTCGCGGTGAAGCAGACATCGTGCGTCGACTCATCAGCGTCGAGGAACTGCAACACACGCCGCCGCGACGCGACGATGATCGCCGTGCTCGTGCGCGACGGCCCCGAATCTGAGTGCGGATTCCCAAAGATCCCCTCGGACAGCATCGCCTGATGCGCGCGGAGTTGCGAGTCGCCGTAGAGTGCGCTCCCCGCGTAGTCGAGATAGGCATGATCCTGCGCATCGAGCCGGCTGAACTCCCGATCCCGCAACGCCTCGAACGAGATCTGCGTTTCGGCGAGGGCGGCGCTCAGCATCCGCGCCTCCGGATGGCCGCGGCGGCGTCCGACGTCGACGACGCCGAGCGATCGCCCTCGGTAGCGCCCACAGCATTCGCGGGCCGCGGCTCCAGCTTGTCGACGATGCGCGGAACGCCGCCGAAGTAGCGGCTGATCTCGCCGACGCGCTTGAATTCCGCCATCGCAGCCGGCGATGCGCTGGCCAGGATCGTCGGATTCATCACATCGTCGATCCACTCCTGCAGTCCGCCGCGAAGAAAGTAGACCTGCTTGTACCCGAGCGCCTGGAGCAGAACCCACGCCTGCGCCGCATGCGCGCCGCCGCCAGAGATGAGGACGATGGTGTCGGTCGCGCGGAGCGGCGCGGTTGCGAGCGATTCGAGTTCGATGCGCTCCGCCCGCGGCACGTAATAGGTCTCATATTCGGCGGCGGTGCGCAGATCGATGATTCGCAGTCCCGCCTTGCGGCCTCGAATCCACTCGGCGAGCTCGATAGCGGTGACGTGATCCTCTTCGTGCGCGACGGCGCTGGCCAGACGTTGGACGTCAACGGTCGCGCGCGTTGCGCGATACGGGCTGCCCGCGAAAACGGCGAGCGCGCCACACAACGCCGCCGCGACTGCCAGCGCACGAATTCGTGGAGCGCCGGCAGGAATGGACGCTGATTGCGGCGCTTCGAATCGCCGGATCAACCAGAACGCGATCAGCGCCATCGCCACAACAGCGCAGACCACCGCTCCATACGGAACGCCCAGCAATTGCGGCAGCGTGATCGAACCGCGCGCCGTGCTCGCGTAGAAATTGCTGATCGACCCAAACGCCAGCCCCGTTCCGAGAACCCCGGCGAACATGCCGAACATCACCAGCAACCCGTCGCCACGTCCGGTCGCCGCTGCAACGCACGACGTTCCGGGACAGAGCCCGGCGATGACGAACCCGATGCCGAAGAGTAGTCCGCCGGCGAGCTGCGGCAGCAGATACGTCTCCGGCACGTACACGCGGCCGAGGTCGAGCAGACCGAGGCGGCCGAGCCAGAACGCGCCGAGCATCGCAGTGACGATCGCGGTGAACATCACCTTGAAGACTGTGAGATCGGCAAAGTAAAACTGACCGGCGAGCTTCGGCGCGCTCCCCAACCCTGCGCGCTCCAGCGTCCAGCCAAATGCGATGCCGATGACGACCGCAGCGATGAGCGCAGCTCCGGGCCCGAGGTCGCCGAGCTCGAAGAAAGGAGCCATTGCGTTTATAGGCGCGTTCATCGCCACGCCCTCTTCACGACAGGCGCGAACAGGTACCCGCCCGCGAACGCCGCGATCATGAACAGCCAGCTTCCCGCGCTGAGCAACGCGCCGCCTGTGAGAGCGAGGCCGCTCGTACATCCGCGCGCCAGCACCGCGCCGATGCCCATCGCTGCGCCGCCGCCGAACGCGTAGACCAACCGCGATCCGCGTCCGAGGTGCGGCCCGCGCTCGACTGCGAAGCGCAGCCGCCCGGCCGCAAGCGCGGAGAGGAATCCGCCGAGGATCACTCCCGCGATCTCGAACAGGAGCCACTCGCGCCACGGTCCGTCACCCGACAGATAGCGCGCGAAGAACGGATTCGCGGCCGCGCGCGCCGGCGCGACCGCGGCGGTCAATCCCGCAGCGCTGCTCGCGAACGCGCCCGACGCGCCGAGTCCGCGGCCCATGATCACGAACGCCGCGAGCAGCACGAGGCCGAGGCCGGCGCCGGCAACGTACGGATTCGCGTACGGGCGCGGTGGGCGGGACTCGTTCACTTGCCTGCCTTCTCCGAGGGATTGTCGACAGGGTAATCCGTGTGGCGGGACCAGTCCTGGAACGATCCGTCGTACAGCAGCACCGGATGGCCGAGCGTCCGCGCCGCGAAGAGCATCGCCGTCGTCTGCTGGCCGATGTGGCAATAGCCGATGACGGTGTCGTTGGGCTTCACGCCCGCTTTCGCGAACAACGCCGCCAGCTCCTCGGGCGACTTGAGCAGCAGCTGATCATCCGTGATCGAGGTGTACGGAATGCTGAACGCACCGTGAATGTGTCCCGTGCGTTGCTTCTCGTTGTTGTGACTCGGGGTTTCGACACCGTCATAGAACACGGCATCGCGGCCATCGACGATCGCGTATCCGGGCGCGCCGATCCGCGACTTGACCGTGACTGCATCGACGACGATCGGGCGAATCTTCAGCGGTGCCAGTGTTCCCGTCTTCGCCGCAGGCACGTCCTTCGTCACCGTCCCGCCCGCGCGCGTCCACGCATCCTGCCCGCCGTCCAGCAGCGATGAGCGCGCGCCGAGTCCCGCGTAGTCGAGCGTGAAGATGATGCGCGTCGACGGCGAGACCCAGTCCTTACCGTAGTAGACGATGACGCGCGACTTATCCGAAATGCCGAGCGCTTCGAGCTTGTGCCGCAGATCCTCGGCGGGCGGCATCTCCAGCATCAATCCCTTCTCCCCATGATCGGAGACCGACACGTCGGCCATCGAGGCGAGCCGCGCTCCGGGGATGTGGCCGGCTTCGTAACCAGCCTTTTCGCCGACGTGGAGAAGCACGAGATCGGGATCGCTGATGTGCTGCTTCAACCAGTCCGCACTGACGACGAGCGACTGGCGCGGCGACGCGATGAGAGCCGAGGCCGCGATCAAGAGAGAAGAAAGGAAGGTGCAGCGGATGAGTGTGCGCAATTGCATGGATGTCTCCTTCGAGGAGCAGGATCGGTCGCGCCGCGCCGAACGTCACCCCCTTTGCAGCCAATTGGACTGAGCGACGGGCGAAGCGGCGGGGGGTGGGGCGCTGGACTCTCAGCAGCAACTGCAAAGGATCCACGCGTGCAAGAACCTCACTGTCTGCTGTTTGCACGACACCCCTCATCCGCCTTCGGCACCTTCTCCCCTCGAAAAGCACGAGGGGAGAAGGCGCTCGATTCAGGAGCATGGTGTGATCGCGCGATCGCGCGAACGCCGACCTTCACGACTACCTCTCCACTCACGACTACCTCTCCCACGAGCGCCTTCTCCCCCACGATTTTCAATGGGGGAGAAGGTGGCGAAGCCGGATGAGGGGGGTCGAGCGTCATGGGAGCTGATGCAGTAGTGCGACTCTCCGTTCGATCGCAGCCTTGATCGCTTCACCAACTGACTCCGAATCGCGGATCAACATCTCGTTGGGAATTCGGAGAATGTCAATCCCTCGGCTACGCAGGTCGCGGGCTCGTTCGGACTCGTGATCGATCATCCATTCAGCTGCGTGATGGCTTCCATCTAGCTCGATCGCGAGCTTCAGCTCTGCGGAATAGAAATCGACGATGTAGCGACCGATTGGATGCTGACGGCGAAACTTCCACTCGCTGAATCGGCGTGCACGCAGCCATCCCCAAATCCGCGATTCCGCACGTGTTGGCTCCCGCCGCATGCCACGCGCGAAGCGACGAAGACGTTCGCTCGTATGTGCCACGACTCCGAGGATACCTCGGTGGATTGCCATTGTGCCGTCGGAAACCAGCAATACTTCCAAGCTCGGCAAACCTCTCAATCGAGCGGATGAGGGGTGTCGTGCAATCGACCGACACAATGTTCCGTCCGTGAAGTCATGGCGTGGCTCTTGTTCGCCACCTTTGCCGCGAAGTCCAACGCCCCCTCATCCGGCTTCGCCACGATGGGGAACGTAGTGCCAGCAATTTCACCGGCCTGCGCCCGCACACGCTCTACTCCCCTCCTGAAATCTCGCCAGTCACAAACATCGAGCGCCTTCTCCCCTCGTGCTTTTCGAGGGGAGAAGGTGCCGAAGGCGGATGAGGGGTGTCGTGCAACCGACCGACACAAGGTTCCGTCCGTGAAGTCATGGCGTAGCTCCTGTTCGGCACCTTTGCCGCGAAAGTCCGACGCCCCCTCATCCGGCTTCGCCACCTTCTCCCCCACTGAGAAGCGTGGGGGTGTACTGACCGGGGACATCGAAGACATTGACCGGGGACATCGAGGACAACTCAAACGATGATGCATCCGGAGGATATTTGGATGCCTT
>JADGNZ010000103.1 GCA_017883205.1 Thermoanaerobaculia bacterium
GGCAACGAGCTCGCGCCCGCTCCACGGCGGCGCCGCCGTCGGCAGATGCCACACCTCTCCCCATGAATCCTCCGCTCCGGCCATCAGCGGCAGCGCGCGAGCGGCGTCCGGGATGTACGTGAAGCTGTGCGGCACATCCGCGTTCGCCAGCCACTGCGCCTTCTTTCCCTGCGCCAGCGGCTGGGCGAGGTTCGAGCACTGTTGCGACGGTTGCGACCGACCGGACGAGACGTTGTTCTGGCAGGCGGTGCGGTGGCGATCGCAGTCGGATCGGTCGGTCTTTCCTTCCTCGCGAGCTCACCGTTCGGTGGTTTCGAGTGTGCGAGCTCTTCAGTAGTCGACGCGAACCACGCTGAACGGCGAAACGGTGATCGGGTTCGTCTGGCTCGTGGTCGGTGAGGATGGCGATGGGTCGGTCACGCTTATGCCCCTCAGCGAGGAGACCGTGAGCGCGTCCGTCACGTTCTTGCCGTTGTCGACCAGCACGACGAACACGGTGTCTGGATTCCCTATAGCTGGCGAGAAATGCGGCGTATGCCCGCCTCCGCGCCGGTTCGTGCGCGGAGGCGGGCGCGAAGAACCTTACCTTGTCATGGTAACCACGGGATTCGTGGAGAGGTATCGGCGGTGATCGGGAAGGTATCGTTCACCAGCCACAGCATCAACAGGTTCGTGTAGAACGGGCTGCCGGGATCGCCGCTGACGCCGCCCGGAAGTGCCGACTGGCCGATGATCCCACTCTTGGCGAAATCTCCGACGTAGCGCCGATTCGGTCCGCTGCCGAACATGAAGCCGTTCAGCGTCGATGCCCGGGCGTTGTGCGTGGCTGCATCGACCGTTTCGAAGCCGCCCTGACGCGACACACCCGGCAGGTTCACCAGGGACGGAAGAGGCAGCGGTCCGAATGGCGCGCCGGGCGAGAGGATGTTGAGCCCTGTGATGTGCGCGAAGACGATCCGGTGGAGCTTGCCCCACTGGTAGTCGGTCAGGTTTGTCGATTTGTTGAATGCCGGCGCGAACTCGTCGCTCTGCAGCAGCGTCAAGGCATCGGCGACGCTCTTGAGAATCAGGATGTCGCGGCGCGCGGCGGGATCGGTCACCCCCGGCACGTTGAAGAAGTTGACGCCCGACGTGCCGCTGCCTCCCGTGGTGGCGTAGTTGTCGAGCAGGAAGCGCAGTGCCGAGAGCTCCTGCGCCGCACCGGGAAGTGGCGCGTGAAAAGCCGTGAGGACGGTGTCGATCGTGTTGGTCAGGAAGCGGCTGCGCCACATCGAGTAGATCGTGGCCGCGGCGCTGTTGTTGATCTGTGTCTGTGACGGCGCGGAACCTGGCGCCCGCACAAAGCTGGCGTCGTAGCCGGTGGCCAGTCCGGTGGGCGTGCTGAAGTCCCAGCCGGCGAGCAGCGCCCCGGCGGCTTGCACGGCCGGGCTGCTGCCGAGAGCGGCCAGTGTGGGATTGGCGCCCGCGGCCTTGGCGTTGGCCAGCGCCTTGAGGATGTAGGGCATGAAGACTTCGGCGTCGACGAGCACCGTGTCGCCCTGCATCTGCTTCATGTCGGTCGGCGAGATCTTCCCGCCGCCGGCGAGTTTCTGCCGGACCATCTGCGTGATCCGGCCGGCGCGGTAACCGTCGTATGAGGGATTGAGATAGTAGATGCCGCCGCCCGGCCGGGTCAGGTTCAGCGGGTCGTTGTCCAGCGACTGTCCGATGGGATCGTTGTTCGCGTTGACGAAGAACCCGTTCGACGGATTCAGGACCTGCGGCATCTCGGAGTAGGGGAGGATCTCGTAAGGAGTCGCCTGCTGCGGCTGGGGGTGCTGCACGGCCAGCCACTCGTTGCCGCCCGTGCCGTTGCGGATGAAGAATGGCGGTAGTCCGTTGACCGTGCCGGCCTGCAGGTCCTCGCGGATGGGCATCTCGCCGCTGGTGAAGTAGGCGATGTTGCCGTCGATGTCGGCGTAGGCGAAGTTCTGCGAGCCGAAATCGAAAAACTGCAACGCGGCCTTGAACTGGTCTACGTTCTGCGCGTCGTCGGCCAGCATGAATGCTTCCAGTTCATGTGTCGGATAGAAGCCGGCGTACTGGACGGAGATGGCGGAGCCCGTGGGATTTGCAGCGGTGGGCGCGGTGAAGGAAACGATCGGCCCGTGCCGCGGCACGACCAGAACCGCGGGCGGCACGGAAGCCGACGGCGCCACCACTGTGAGGGTTCCCGAATTGTTCACGCGGAACGTCTGAGGGATGGGGATGATCGGCTCTTTCGCCCCTTTGTAGATCGACGATAGCCCGCTGGGCGATGTCGGATCGGCGACCACTGCCTCCTGATACCAGTCCGTCACGTCCATCGGGTGAACCGTCGAGCCCCAGGCGATGCGCTGGTTCTGTCCCTGGATGACGAACGGTGCGCCGGGGAAGCCCATACCGGCCACGTTGGTAGCCCCGGCGTGAAGCGAGATCGGATAGAAGGTGGATGGCGCGGACAGAGAAAGGTGCGGATCGTTCGACAGGAGCGCATTTCCGGTCGACGAGTTCTTCGGTGAGATCGCCCACTCGTTCGATCCGGCGTGCTTCTCCGGATCGATCGACCCTTGAAAAATGGGGATTCCGCGAATGCTATCCACGTACTGTTTCGCCAGCTCGATCGTCTCCGGCCGGAGGTAGCTCGTGTCCGCGTTGAGGAGCCAGTCCGGAACGCCGTCGCCGTTCGCTGTGATCGGTAGCGTGGCGCCGGTACCGGTGGCGTCGGGAATCGTGGCCGCGCTCGTGAAGGGGGCCAGGCGGTTCACGTCGTAGAAGAGTTTCGTTCCGTCGAAGCCGGCGACTTTTCCGACTCCCTGGTACGTGAGGAGAGCGACAGTCGCGTCCGTGTCGTTGTCGAACGAAAGACCGAACGCGATCAGCTTGGCGGCGGCCAGCGAATCGGTCGGTGTCCACGGATCTGTCTTCGAGACCCCCAGCAGTCCGTATTCCGCTGGAAGCGCATGGGTGGAGATGTACGCGTTGACGCCGTCCGCGTATGCCTGGAGCGCGGCTTTCGCGTCCGCGGAGATCGCCGGCAATGTCAAATCCGCCGCCCGGCGCAATCCGAGCGTGCGCAACTGGATATCGGTCGCCAACGCCGCGGAGCCGAGGACTTCGGCCATGGTGCCGCTGGCCTGGCGACGGTTCATGTCCATCTGGAAGAACCGGTCCTGCGCATGCAGCCAGCCGTTGAGGAACAGCAGGTCGTGTTTGTTGAACGCGAAGACGTGAGGGATCCCGTTCGCTTCGCGCGTAATCATTCCGGGTTGAAGCATTCCCGTGAGCTTCGCGAAGTGACCATTGGGCATGCTCTGCTGCGCGATGGCGGAGGAGGCGGCGAGAAGAAGTGCCGCGATGATGAAACGTTTCATTGGCCAAGTCTCCTTAGGTCTGAGAAGGGGATGGTATACCCTCGTAGCGCGTGGTACACAAATAGCCTGAGCATCACGCAGTCGTCATAGAATGGCGCGCTTCGAAGGAGACAGCATGCGATCCGGTTATCTTCTAGCCCTTGGTTTGGCCTTTTTCTCGGTTCCTCTTCTCGCGCAGTCGAATGACGCCGGCGTCTGGTATTCGAGCGCGCACCTGAGCACGACCAGCACGGATGGCTCGGATGTGAAGTTCAGCAGCGGTCACGGTTACAGTGCCAGCTACAACCATTTCTGGACGGGTCATCTCTCGACCGACTTCGCGTACACCAGTCTGCGGAGCAACGGACACATTCGCGTGGGCGGAGAGAACGTGCTCGACCTCGGCCGCATGACCACGAAGGTCGGCACCGCGCTCGCGCAGTGGCACTTCAGCCGCGGCGGTCTTCTCGATCCTTACCTTGGTGCCGGCGCGGCATACGTCAAGGGCGGGACCCTCAACAGCAGTGATCTCGCCCAGAGCTCGATCGGATCGGTTGTGATCGAGAAGAAATGGGGATGGGCGGCGAACGCCGGGGTGAACCTGAATCTCGGCCACAGCCTGGCCCTGGCCATCGACGACAAGTACGTCCCGTACAAACCGAGCTCCACGAGCGCGGCATCGTCGCTGAAGTTGAAACTCAATCCGAACATCCTCTCCGCGGGTGTGCGGTTCAGGTTCTGACCGATGAACTGCGGCGGGATGCCGCCGGCAATGAGCGCGGTGATGTCGGAGATCTCGAATCCTAAGCGGAAGAGATCGGGCGCTGAACGCGGATCGCATCCGGAGCAATGCAGTGATCGGAGTGCCATCGGCGTTTAGCTCCTGCTGACGTTCGCGCTCTGTAACAGAATCGCTTGACGCGGTGGCACAGTTCCGCCATAAAATCGCACTGCTCGACTCACTACGGGCGTGTGAGGAGCCGGGGAGGCGACTGCCAATCACAGCCTCCTCCGGCCCCTCGGTTTACTTCTGCTGCGGCGTTGAATCAGACGGCGTTGCCGGCGGCGTAGTTGCCGCCGGCTCTGCTGACGCCGCCTTCGTCAAGGTCGGGAACGCCGGCATCCAACCACCACCGCTCCCTCGCTCGGGCACCGGACCTCTTCACGGTTGCACCAGCCGGCACCTTCGCCGCTCGTGACGCAAGCATTTACCGATCCTTGTAGAAACGCGCCGTCTCCGCGATCCCCGTGGCGTACGGCGTCGGCTGCACTCCGAACCGCCGCTCGAACTTCGACGAATCGAACTGGTAGGGCAGCGCGCTCTGATAGAGCATCTCCACCGATTCACGGATGTCGCCGTCGAAGATCCCGGCCAGGCGGAGCATCCATGGTCGAAGCACCATCAGGCGCGGCTCGACGTTGAGAGCGCGCGCGGCGGCGGCAACGAGCTCGCGCCCGCTCCACGGCGGCGCCGCCGTCGGCAGATGCCAC
>JADGNZ010000043.1 GCA_017883205.1 Thermoanaerobaculia bacterium
AGCACGGGTGTCGTTCTCGTACAACCCTCTCACGCGTCGTAACTCTTTGAACCTTTGACTCTCTCTATCCCCGTGTCAGACTGTTTTGGACAGCAGTGTCCCGGAGCAGAACTTTTCCCTCCTGGAGCAAAACTTTTTGATCCCGGAGCAATACTTTTTCCTCCCGGAGCAAAACTCTTTGGTCCCGGAGCAGAACTTTTTCCTCCTGGAGCAATACTTTTTCATCCCGGAGCAAGACTTTTTCATCCCGGAGCAATACTTTTTCATCCCGGAGCAAAACTTTTTCCTCTTGGAGCAAAACTCTTCAGAGCAGGAGCAGAACTTTCTCTCCGAGGAGCAGAATCTTTCGCGCGCCGGCTGAGATCTATCATCGAGGCCGGGTGACATCACGCCGCCGCCGGCTGCCCTCAAGCCGCTTGACGGGATGGCTGGCTCACGCGGAGCGCGGTTGATCGCGTTCGCGATTACGCTTCAGTGAATCGCCAAGTCGCGCAACACCGTCTGCGCGCGATCGGTCACGAGCTCCGGATGCTCGCGCCGGAAACCCTCGGTGAGGTTGCAATTCCAGCAGACTGCATTGTGCGTCGCGAGAATCGCCGGGACGTCTTCCGCAGCAATCCCCTCCCACTCCTTCAGCGATCCGTCGGATGCTCGCAGCGCAGGAATCGCTTCATGCCATTCGATCATGCCGATCGCGCGATGACAGAAGACACATTGCTGGTCGCCGTACCACGCCGCGACGATGTTCCGAACCAGAGTTGCGTCAGGCGACGCTTCGATCTGCGCCAGACAACCCTGCGGACAATCGTGCCGCTCGGGCCAGCGGGAGCAGCTTTGCAAACGAAGATTCGCGTCGCCCGGAGTGCGCGCGGCCAGCCAGGCATTGAGCGCAACGCCCGCCGGCTGCTGCGTCTCAGGACAGATGATGACGCGCTGTCCGCGATAGGTCATGAATCGCCAGACAAGAAGACCCGACAGAACTGCGGCGGCGACGACGAGAAGGGCAATGGCAGCGATGCTCATGAAGTAACGGTGACCCTGCCGTTACTGTGATGCTGCGATAGCAATCACACAGGCGTGTGACGCGGGGACGAACGCGGACCTAACAGCCCGATCCGCCACCGCGGTAAACACTCTTCCATTTGTTGCCGGCGCGCTTCAGGATCTCGTATTCGTACCCCTCGTAGCCGTGCACTCGGATGACGACCTCGTCAGTGCCATCCTCATCGAGATCAATCGTGTCGACGACATTCTTTTCTTCTGCGGAGTCGCCCAAGTAGGTGAAGTACCAGACGTGTTCGGCGCGGAATCCGCCAGACTCATCGCCCATCGCAATCAGAAAGAGGTTGTACGTCCGCCTCTGGTCTTTGCCGTCGTTGACCGAGAAGTCGCCGATCAGGTCGCGGTGACCGTCGTGATCCAGATCGGTTGAGATTCCGGCTCCGCCTTCCATCTTCGCGAGCACTGACGCAGAAACGCCTTTGGCCCGTAGCTCATGCTCGGCAATCTCCCGGAGCGCCTTATCCTCGGCGTCATCGGGAACACGGCGGCCGGGGCTCGACGGCGGCAGATGCATCGAACCGACAGCGAGCACACTGAGCAGACTCGGATCCCAGTTCGACCGCGATATCACGTCGACACTCGCCGCCAACGACACGCAGCCGAGACTAGTCGGTTTGACCACCTTCACCGTTCCGATCTCCGCACCGCCGTCGAGCACACGATACGTGCGGCCGGGACGGAAATAGCTCGCCCCGAACTCATCTCTAGCATGGTCCTCGGATTTACCGAGGTCCTCGGGTGGCCGATCGATGCGCAGTTTCAAGCATCCGGGGCACGGTCCCGGCAATTTCGTGATCATCGCGACCGGCTCGATGGCCAGTTTGTCCGGCGAGAAGTCTCCCTGCGAGTCGGGCTGAAGCGCGAAGAGAACCTCCGGCTGCGGGCGATGCAGCGCCGTTGCAGCGGCGAAGAGCGTGGCGGCAAGCCAGAGCATTACTTGATCCTCGTCAATCCCCGCGGAACGGCTTTCACCAGCGCGTTCTCCCGCTCGATGCCGTGACGTTTATCGAGAACGGCCTGGCGGATGACGCGCATCATGTCGTCGAAGTGACTGTCGGCGCGGTCGAGCGCTTCGCGTGCGTCCTCGAGGGCGTTCTGCATGTTGAGAATCACTTCGATTCCGGCCAGGTTCACGCCGAGGTCGCGGGTGAGGGCCAGAATCATCTCCAGCTTGCGAATCTCACTGTCACCGTAGAGCCGTGTGTTGCCTGATGTGCGCGCCGGCTTGATCAGCCCTTCGCGTTCGTAAAGGCGCAGCGTCTGCGGATGGATGTTGTACCGCTCGGCGATCACCGAGATCATCACGTATCCGTCTGCTCTGCGGCGTGTCATGTTGGGGTTCCAGGAACAAGGAGGGCGGCGTTGCCGCCGCCCTCCGTCAACTTACTTGTTTTCGTCCACGACTTCGGCGTCGATCACATCGTCCGCCTTGGCGTTGCCTTCCGGAGCTCCGGCCGGCGAACCGCCGGCTGCTCCCGCTCCACCACCAGCGCCGCCCGCTGCATTCGCGCTCGCGTTCTGGTACATCACTTCCGCGAGTTTGTGCGAAGCCGTCGTCAGCGTCTCGGTTGCCTTCTTGATGTTCTCCGCTCCGCCCTGCTCCATCGCTTTGCGAGCATCGGAAATCGCGCTTTCGAGGTTGCTCACATCCGAGCCCGAGATCTTGTCGCGGTTCTCGTTGAGCATCTTCTCGACCTGGTAGACGAGCGAGTCGAGCTGATTCTTCGCCTCGATCTCCTCACGCCGCGCCCTGTCCTCCGCCGCGTGCGACTCGGCGTCGTGCACCAGCTTCTCGACTTCGTCCTTTGACAGACCCGAGGTGCTGGTGATCGTGATCTTCTGCTCCTTGCCGGTGCCGGTGTCTTTCGCCGAGACCGTCATGATGCCGTTTGCGTCGATTTCGAACTTGACCTCGATCTGCGGCATCCCGCGTGGAGCCGGCGGCAGCCCGATCAGATGGAACACGCCGAGGAGCTTGTTGTCGCGCGCCATCTCGCGCTCGCCCTGGATCACTTTTATCTCAACCGACGTCTGATTGTCGGCCGCCGTCGAGAACGTCTCCATTTTGCTGTGAGGAATGGTGGTGTTGCGATCGACGAGCTTCGTCATGACGCCGCCGAGCGTCTCGATGCCGAGCGAGAGCGGCGTGACATCGAGCAGGACGACATCCTTGAGGCCTGCATCGCCGGCGAGCACACCGCCCTGAACCGCGGCACCGACTGCGACGACTTCATCTGGATTCACGCCCTTGTGCGGCTCTTTTCCGAAGAAGTCGGTGACGATCTTCTGAACCATCGGAATACGGGTCGAGCCTCCGACGAGGACGACTTCATCGATCTTCTTCGGATCGACGCCGGCGTCGGTGAGCGCCTGCTTGAGCGGTCCCATCGTCTTCTGCACGATGTCGCCGATGAGCTGCTCGAACTTGGCGCGCGTGAGCGACATGTTGAGATGCTTCGGACCAGACTGGTCGGCCGTGATGAACGGGAGATTGAGGTCGGTCGACATGGTCGACGACAGCTCGATCTTCGCTTTCTCAGCGGCTTCTTTCAGACGCTGCAGAGCCATCTTGTCTTTCGACAGATCGATGCCCTGGTCTTTGCGGAACTCCTCGATGATCCAGTCGATGAGCCGGTGATCGATGTTGTCGCCGCCGAGGTGCGTGTCACCATTGGTCGACTTCACTTCGACGACGCCGTCGCCGACTTCGAGGACCGAGATGTCGAACGTGCCGCCGCCGAAGTCGTACACGGCGATCGTCTCGTTCTTCTTCTTGTCGAGACCGTATGCGAGCGCGGCCGCGGTCGGCTCGTTGACGAGGCGCTCGACTTTGAGGCCGGCGATCTCGCCCGCGTCCTTCGTCGCCTGACGCTGCGAATCGTTGAAGTAGGCCGGGACGGTGATGACCGCGCGGTCGACCTTCTCGCCGAGGTAGTCCTCAGCGGCCTGCTTGAGCTTCTGCAGAATCATCGCGGAAATCTCGGGTGGCGAGTAGAGCTTGCCATCTACCTCGACACGCGCGTCGCCGTTCGAGGCACGGGTGACCGTGTAGGGGACCATCTTCATCTCTTCATTGACTTCTTCGTACTTCCGCCCCATGAAGCGTTTGATCGAGAAGATGGTGTTCTCAGGATTGGTAACTGCCTGGCGCTTTGCGACCTGGCCGACGAGTCGCTCGCCGTTTCTGGCAAATCCGACCACCGAGGGGGTGATCCGGCTGCCTTCGGCGTTGACGATGACTTTGGGCTCGTTGCCCTCCATGACCGCCACGACGGAGTTGGTCGTGCCGAGGTCGATACCGATAATCTTGGACATATGTTTTTCTCCTTCTGATACTTACCGCAACATGAGTGCGATGCAGTCAGATAATCTGGCAACCAAAACCTGAGTGCGCCGGTGTGATATTCCGCAGAATACTGTGCAAGTTTGGTGCGCGGGAATTGGTCATTCAGCTCATGACCTCTAATGTGGGAACTCATCCATGAGAACCACACTGGACATCGATCACGACGTGCTGCTGGCCGTGAAACAGATCGCTGAAAAAGAGAAAACGACCGCAGGCAAGGTGTTGTCGGACCTGGCTCGACAGGGTTTGTCGATCAGCCATGAGCTGGTGCGAAACGGCGTTCCGCTGATCCCGCGACGTCCGAGCGGAAGTCGCCGCATGACCATGGAAATGGTGAACGTGCTGCGCGACGAGGATTAGGGTCTTCCAACTGGCAGCGACAACCCTAGACGAACTTCGAAGCGCCGCCCGCGATCGAGCCCCTTCTCCCCCCGCGAAAAGCGCGGGGGAGAAGGCGCTCGATTGGGGACTCAGAGCTGAGGAATGGCCGGCACTATGTTTTCGACGTCACAAGCTGGTAGTCGATGAAGTCGACCGGCGCCAGACACTCGGGATAGAGCACCGACGCGAACTGCTTGACCTCAGCCGAATCGGAATGCGCTTGCTCCGCCGCGGCATCCCGGAAGATGAACTGGTGAACGAAGCGCGTGGGGTGGTCGCGCTCCTGCCAGACGTCGTAGCGCAACGTTCCGTCCTCATGCTCGCGGACGTACGCGACGAACTGGTGGATCGCAGCCAGGCAGCGATCGAGCGACTCCGGACGAACTTCATAGCGAGCGAGTTGATAAACCTGCGGTGACTGTGGCATCTGACCTCCTCAGCGTTAGATGGCGTCGGCAATCCGGCGCGCGATCAGCGAATACCCTTCCTGCCCGGGATGGAACCGGTCCAGCGAGAGCCGGTCCCGGAACGCGAAAATGTCGGAGGTCTGGACGACGACGACGTTCGGATCGTTCGCGAAGCGCTCCACCAGCAGCGAGTTCCAGCGGTTGACGAACGGCGTGAGCATCTTCCCGAACGGTGTGCCGGAGAACGGGTTGTAAAGACCGATCACGAAGATGCGCGCAGTCGGATTCGCGGCTCGAATGAGGCGCACGCTCTGATCCACGCGATCGAGCACATCGTGCATGACGCTCACCGGATTCGGCGGCGGCGCATTGCGAAAGGTGCTGTCTCCCCAAAGGTCGTTGCCGCCGATGGAGACGATGATGACGTTCGATTGCGCGAGCAGCGTCTGCACGCTGTGACTGTCGAGCTGCCGGATCAGATCGCGCGTCCGCGCTCCGTTGACCGCGAGGTTGACGATGTTCTTCGTGCTGATGTTGCGCTTCCGCAACTCGTCGACGAACCGTCCGCCGATGCCCAGACCAGTCTCGTCGCCGGTGCCGCGTCCGAGCGAATCGCCGACGATGATCGGCGCGATCTGCTTCCGCGGCGCAGCCTCCGTAATCCGCGTCGTCGAAGGCGCCAGTGACACGGATGTGCCGGTGTCGCCGCGCAGGAATGAGTAGAATCCGGCTCCGAACAAGATCGCCGCAGCCAGCGCGGCGGTGAGTGGCAGATACCACAACAGGAAACGGCGCATTGCGTGAAACGATAACAGCAGTTGGCTGGTCTTTCCGATGACGGAGCTTACCCCCACCCTCACCGCCTCGAATCTGACCAAGACAATCGGTCACAAGACGATCGTCGACTCGGTCTCGTTCGAGCTCCAGCAAGGCGAGATCTTCGGCTTCCTCGGCCCGAACGGCGCAGGCAAGACCACGACGATCCGCATGCTGGTCGGCCTCATCCGTCCGACCGCGGGCAGCGTGCGGATCTGCGGCTACGACATCCAGCAGAACTTCGAGGACGCCATGCGCTGCGTCGGCTGCATCGTCGAGAACCCCGACCTTTATCGCTTCATGACCGGGCGCGAGAACCTCGAGCACTTCGCGCGCATGCTCCGCGTTTCGAACAGCGAGATCGAGCGTGTCGCGGACGCCGTCTCCCTCGCCCACCGCCTCGAGCAGCGCGTCGGCACCTACTCCCTCGGCATGCGCCAGCGTCTCGGCATCGCCCAGGCGCTCCTCGGCAATCCGAAGCTGCTCATCCTCGATGAGCCAGCCAACGGCCTCGATCCCGCCGGCATCCGCGAGATCCGCGAACTGCTGCGGCGCCTCGCCGGCGAACAGCAGATGAGTATCTTCATCTCCTCGCATCTCCTCGCCGAGATCGAGCTCACCTGCGACCGCGTGGCCATTATTCACAAGGGACGCATCCTCCGCGAAGGCAGCGTGCGCGATCTGATCTCCAGCCGCCGCGACATGGAGCTCCGCGTCGACGACGTCCCACGGGCGTCCGTGATCGCACGTGAGCGTAACCTCACCTTCCGTACCGACGGCGACCGCATCTGGCTGGCGATGGAGGAAGCCGACGCACCGCCGCTCCTCTCCGCGCTCGCCGAGGCCGGCGTCAAAATCTTCCACGCCCAACGACGGGCGCAATCGCTCGAAGAGATGTTCCTCGAAGCCACCGGCGGCGAGACGGTAGACTGAGACGCTGATCCGATGCTCATCCCACTCATTCAGAACGAAACGCTGAAGATCATCCGCCGCAAGCGCTTCGCGGTGGTGATTGCCATCCTCTTCGTGATTCTGGCGCTCGTCACCTACTCGCAGTACCGGCGGCTGCGCGAGCAGCAGAACCGCAACTGGCGCGCCGAGATTCAGCAGCGGGTGGCGAATTTCCAGAACATGATGCGCAGGGGACGGCTCAACGAAAGCTATGCGCGCGGGCTGCGCGCGGAAGCCGGCCGCCTCCAGTTCTACCTCGATCACGACATCGAGCCGGACAAGCCGACTGGGCCTCTTTTCGTGCGCGGCTTCGCCAACGCCTCGGGCTGGCTGTTGCCGCTGCTCGTGGCAATGTTTGGTGCCGATATCGTCTCCGCGGAAAACGCAGAAGGCACGGACAAGCTTCTTCTGACGCGCCCGGTGCGCCGTTGGAAGATCCTCACCGCCAAACTGCTGACCCTCTTCATGTTCGCGACGCTGACGTTGATCTGCGGCGCGGTCATCGCTTACGCCATCTCCTCGCCCTTCCTCCCCTCGGGCGGCTGGAACGCACCGACGTTCGTCGGCTTTCAGTTGAGCGGCAACAGCGTCAGCCTCGACTCGGTCCGCCAACTACCGCTCTGGAAAGACACGATGATCGCTTATGGACTGCAGTGGTACGCCCTGCTCGCCGTTGCTGCCATCGCGTTGCTGCTGTCGGTTCTCTTCAAGTCGAGCGCTGCAGCAATCGGAACGATGCTGGCCTCGCTCATCGGCGGCACCATCCTCACCCGCATCTCTCCCGACTGGACCGCGGGCAAGTACCTCTTCGTCAGCGCGCTTCCGCTCGCCGATTACTACACCGGCCAGCCGCCTCCCTACGACGGCATGTCGATGCTCTTCTGCATCAGCCTCCTCGGCGCGTGGGCGATCGTGGCGACGACGATCTCCTACGCGGTCTTCACACGAAGGGACGTGTTCGGATGATGCGCATTCGATTCCACGCAGCGTCGATCCTCGCAATCGCTCTCTTCTGCTTCGCCTGTGGACCCGAGCCCTCGAAGGTAACCACCGACGACAGGATGCCCATCGCCGTCGAATATGTCCGCGGCGCGACGATGACAATCCACACGAAGCCGGCCGACGACGCGCCCGTCATCAGCACCTACCAACGCGGCGAATCCGTCTCGGTGCTGGCGCGCAAAGGCGAGTGGGCCGAGGTGCGCACAGGTGCAAGCAGCGGATGGGCGCGCATCGCCGAGATGGCCGACGCCGCCGAGGCGCAGAAAGCGCTCGAGGACAACCCCTGGCCGCACTTCATCCGCACCCCCGCTCCGGTCACCCAGCCCGGCGCACATGGGGAACTGGTATTGGAGGCCGAGGTCGACCAGGACGGAATCGTGAGAAGTGTCCGCACGCTCAGCAACACGACCGGCTCGATGGCGCTGGAGCAGCGCAACACCGAGGCCCTCCGCCACGCCGAATTCACCCCGGTCGTGCTGAAGGGCAAACGCAAAGCGTTCGTGTACGAGCATCGCGTGCATTACTGACGTTATCGCTTACGTCGCTTGCGCGCTTATCCACTTCGTCACCTTCGGCGGTTGATACTCCCCCATCCGCCGCAGCAGCGATGCTCCATCCTGATCGACGATCGCCATCGCTCGGTGCGGCGCCCGAACAAAGCCTGCCTCCACCCCGTGATCGAGAAACGCCAGGAGCGGAGCATAGAACCCGTCAACATCGAGAAAGCCAACTGGCTTGTCGTGAATGCCGAGCTGCGCCCAGGTCCAGACTTCGAAGATCTCTTCCAGCGTTCCCAGCCCGCCCGGCAACGCGACGAAGGCGTCCGCGAGCGATGCCATCATCGCTTTACGCTCGTGCATCGTCTCGACGACATGCAGCTCGGTGAGATTGCGATGACCGACTTCGCGGTCCCACAGAGCCCGAGGGATGACGCCGATGACTTTGCCGCCGTTCGCGAGCACGGCGTCGGCGAGGATGCCCATCAATCCGACATGCCCTCCGCCGTAGACGAGTGTGATTCCTTCCCTCGCCAGCAGCGCGCCAAACTCGCTCGCGGCTTGAGCAAAGCGCGGATCGTTGCCCGCGCTCGATCCGCAGAAAACGCAAACGCTCCGCATCACAGCGCGCGAAACCCCGTCTCATCAACCGGCAACGGCTCGCGATTCCGATCGAGCCGCGTCACGATCCACTGCTCGCCACGCCGTTCGATCTCCGTCACGATCGACGCCCACATCCCATCGGCCGGATTCTCACTCCAGCGAAAGCGCATGCCGGCTTCCGGCCTGACGCCGCGCTCGCGAAGCTGCGCCTCCGCCATGTCGATCAGTTCCGCGGGGCCGATGTGGTCGCAGGGCATGTTTGTATTGTAGGGGGTGGGGTGTTGGGAGTGGGGTGTGGGAGCGAAGAAAAACAACGGCCCTGACCCCGGTTCCGCGATGAACTCGCCTCGCGCTCCCACCCCCCACTCCCCACTCCCCACCCCCCGAAAGGAATTCAAACATCCCCACTGCGTTAACGCCCAAACATGCCGCAGTTTCGTTATGACATCCGCAACGTGGCGATCATCGCCCACGTCGATCATGGGAAAACCACTCTCGTCGACGCTCTCCTCCGCCAGGCCGGAGCCGTGCGCCTCAACCAACAGATGGATGAGCGCGTCATGGACTCCAACGATCTCGAGAAAGAGCGTGGAATCACCATCCTCGCCAAAAACACCTCGATCCGCTATCTCGTCGACGAGCCCGACGCCCTCGGCCACCTCGCGCACCACGAAGCGACGCACACCGCGTCCGGCCACGATCTTCCCGCCGCATTCATTCACCCGAGCGAGGTGAAGATCAACATCGTCGATACGCCCGGCCACGCCGATTTCGGTGGTGAAGTCGAGCGCGTTCTGTCGATGGTCGACGGCGTCATTCTCCTCGTCGACGCCGCTGAAGGCCCGATGCCGCAGACCCGCTTCGTCATGCGCAAAGCCCTCGGACTCGGACTGCTCCCGATCGTCGTCATCAACAAGATCGACCGTCAGGACGCGCGTCCGACGGAGGTCGTCAACGAGGTCTTCGATCTGATGATCGAGCTCGGCGCCTCGGACGAGCAACTCGACTTCCCCATCCTCTACGCCATCGGCCGCCAGGGCATCGTCCGCACGAACCTCGAGGATACGACCGAGGATTGCAGGCCGCTGTTCGATGCGATTTTGAAACGCATTCCGCCGCCGCCGGGCTACGCAGACGCGCCGCTGCAGCTTCTCGTCTCCGCCATCGACTACAACGAATACGTCGGACGCCAAGGCGTCGGCCGCATTCAGCGCGGCAAGCTGCGCCAGGGCGAAGACGTCGTCCTCATCCTTCGCGACGGCACCTTCAAAAAGGGCCGCATCACCAAGCTCACCGCGTTTGAAGGCCTTCGCCGCGTCGAGGTCGAAGAAGCATCCGCAGGCGAGATCGTAGCCGTGGCCGGCTTTACTGACGTCGAGATCGGCGAGACGTTTTCGTCTGCTGCGAACCCCGAGGCGCTGGAGCCGATCGCGATCGACGAGCCGACCGTGTCGATGTTCTGGCTGGTCAACGACTCGCCGTTCGCCGGCACCGAAGGCAAGTACGTCACCTCACGCAACATCAAAGAACGCCTCGACCGCGAGCTGCGCAAAGACGTCGCTCTTCGCGTCAGAGAGACCGACCTCCCCGACCGTTTCGAAGTCAGCGGACGCGGAGAGCTGCATCTCTCCATCCTCGCCGAAAACATGCGCCGCGAAGGCTTCGAGTTCGCGCTGTCGCGCCCGCAGGTCATCCTCAAAGAGATCGACGGCCGCAAGAGCGAGCCGTACGAAGCGCTCGTCGTCGACATCGATGAAGCGCACGTCGGCGCCGTCATGGAGAAGCTGCAAACGCGCCGCGGCGAAATGACCGACATGGTCAACCCCGGCTCGGGCCGAGTCCGCATCGAGTTCAAGATCCCAACGCGTGGCCTCTTCGGCATTCGCACCGAGTTCCTCACCGAGACGCGCGGCACCGGATTGCTGTACCACACCTTCCTCGAATACGGCCCGTACCGCGGCGAGATCGCCGGCCGCAACCGCGGCGCGCTGATCAGCAAAGAAGCCGGCGACACGACCGCATACGCGATCGAGCCGCTCCAGGAGCGCACCGTCCTCTTCATCGCCCCCGGCCTCAAAGTCTACGGCGGCCAGATCGTCGGCGAAAACTCCCGCGACGCCGACATGGTCGTCCAGGTCTGCCGCAAAAAGCACCTGACAAACATGCGCGCCAGCGGCTCGGACATGGCCGTCCAACTCACCCCGCCGAAGATCCTGACGCTCGAGCAATGCCTCGAATGGATCGAAGACGACGAGCTGGTCGAGGTAACCCCGCAATCAATCCGCATCCGCAAACGCATCCTCGATCATTCGATGCGGGTCGTGGCGCAGAAGAAGATCGCGGCGGGTAGCTCGTAGCCCGCACTGTCGCTCAACCTCCACTTCGAGTCCCGGCGGCGAAGCCAGGCAAGACTCCGGCAGATCCGCAGATGACGCAGATGTACACAGATAAAACCCTCCCCATCTGCGTCATCTGCGGATGAGGTTCTCACGTGACTTCGCCGGCAGGATGCTGAACCGCCCCACACCCACCGGCCGGTAGACGCTGAAATCGCGGCGGTCGAGCGTGAAGATGCGGCGGATTTTCTCACGCTCGGCGGTTCGGACCAGGGCGGCGTCGGCGAGATCCATCGGGAGGTCGCGGTACTTCTCCATCAGCTCGCGCATGCGGCGCGCGTCGTCGATGTTCAGGTAGAACATTTGGATCGTGCCGCGTTCGATCATTTCCCAGAGCGCGCGTTGCGCACGCCACGACCACCGCAGCAGGTACATCGCCTCGGTGAATGCGGGCCAGACGGTGGCGATCGGCTCAGCGATCGTTTCGAGAGTTGTGCGGCAGCTCTCGTGGTGATTGTCGCTGGCGCTGATGAGAGCAACCATCGGCCCGGCGTCGATGAGTATCATTTCCGGCGTCCGGCTTTCTCTCGCAGGATCGCCGCGAACTGATCACCGCTCCCTTCCGACAGGTTGGGAGGAAGACCGGTCACGGAGCCGATGAGATCGGAGATGTCATCGTATGGGCGGCTGATCGTCTTCCGATCCTCTTCGACGATGCCAGCGACCGCATCGCGGATGACGTCGGACACTGTCCGTCTCTTCCGCTTCGCCAGCCGGCGTACGGTACGTTCTTCATCCGCACTCAGCCTCACGCTGATCGTCGTTTTGTTCTGCGTATCACGCATGACAGAAATGTAATACAAAACGATGCGGCCGTCAACAGGTGATGCGTTCACGAAAAAATGTCTCCGATCTGCTCCAATCTGCGTCATCTGCGGATGGTCCCTGCGTTTCCTCGGATGAATTGATACAGTTCCCCCCTATGTCGGACGCACCCACCTTTGCTTCTCTTGGTCTTTCCACTCCACTGCTCGAAACGCTTACGCAGCTTGGATATGAAGCGCCGACGCCGATTCAGGCGCGGACCATCCCGGCGCTGCTCAAAGGGCGCGATCTCATCGGGCAGGCCCAGACGGGCACCGGAAAGACGGCTGCGTTTGCGCTGCCGATTCTGCAGCAACTCGATCTGAGCAGCCGCGTCACGCAGGCGCTCGTCCTTGCCCCCACGCGCGAACTGGCTGTGCAGGTCTCCGAGGCGATGCATACATACGCGAAAAAACTGGAGGGCGTCACCGTCCTTCCCGTCTACGGCGGCGCGCCGATTTTCGGACAGATGAAGCATCTGCAGCGCGGCGCTCACGTCGTCGTCGGCACGCCCGGACGCCTCATCGATCATCTCGACCGCGGCACGCTCAGCCTCGATCACGTCCGCATGATCGTGCTCGACGAAGCGGACGAGATGCTGAAGATGGGCTTCATCGATGAAGTGGAGCGGATGCTCTCGCTCGTTCCGAAGCCGCGGCAGGTAGCGCTCTTTTCCGCGACGATGCCCGAGCCGATCGCGCGCATCGCACAGAAGCATCTCGTCAATCCGGAGCGCGTGGAGATCGAGCATCACACCATCGCCGGGCCCGACATCGAGCAACGTTTTCTCAACCTTGCCGAGGGGCAGAAGCTCGAAGTGCTGACACAGATGCTCGAGCTCGAGGAAGCCGATGCCGTCCTCATCTTCCGTCGCACAAAAAACGGCGCGGCGGAGCTGGCAGAAAAACTCGGCGGACGGGGATTCGTCGCCGAGGCGATGCATGGCGACATGAAGCAAGCGGAGCGCGAGAGCGTCATCCGCAGATTGCGCGCCGGCAAGCTCGACATCGTCGTGGCAACGGACGTCGCCGCGCGCGGGCTCGACGTCGAGCAGATCACGCACGTCGTCAACTACGACATTCCGAACGACGTGGAAGCGTACGTGCATCGCATCGGGCGCACCGGACGGGCCGGCCGCAGCGGCGTTGCGACGTTGTTCATCACGCCGCGGGAACGGCGGATGATGCGCGAGATCGAGCGATTCACTGGCACGCAGATCAAACCGATGAAGATGCCGTCGCGCGCCGACGTGGCCGCGCGGCGCATCGCGGTCTTCAAGGAGTCGCTGCGCAAAGAGTTGCAGGCGGGCGATCTCGATCTCTACGTCGAAGTGGTCACGCAACTCGCCGAGGAAGGGCCGTTCGACATGGCCGAAGTGGCCGCCGCGGCGTCGCGCATTGCGCACGGAACACGGGCCGTTGCTGCGCCTGCGGAAGCGGTGAAGCGGGAAGCGCCAGCTTCTTCGGCTGTGCCCTCCGCTCCGAGCGACGACTCCGACGATGCCAAAGTCCGTCTCTCCATGGCCCTCGGCAAACGCGACGGCATCCGGCCGGCTGACGTCGTCGGATCGATCGCGAACGAGGCCGGCATCCCCGGCAGCGACATCGGCCCGATCGAGATCCGCGACGACATCACATACGTCACGATCCCCGCACGTCATCGCGAGATTGTTCTGGCCAAACTCGGCAGCGCACACTTTCGCGGGAAGCCGGTGAACCTGCGTGTTGCCGGTGGCGAATCGCCTTCGCGCGAACGTCCGCGTTACGACCGCGAGCGCCCCACTCCCCGCCCCTCCCGCCCGCCCGCCGCTCGTTTCCAGCGAGATGATCGACCGGAGCGCCCGCCCGCCGCGCGTTATCAACGCGACGATCGCGAGGAGCGTCCGCGCACGACCAAGCCGTTCCGTCCCGGCGCCGGTGCGACGCCGTACGCCGCGCGGACTGGAAAGCCGTTTCCGCCACGAGGCAAGCCGTTCGGTTCGAGCGACAAGCCGTACGCGGCGAAGGGCAAGAGCTTCGGATCGAAGGACAAGCCGTACGCCGCCAAGGGCAAGCCGTTCGCATCGAAGGGAAAGCCGTTCGTGTCGAAAGGCAAACCGAAGCCGCGCAAGGGTTGAGGCGGTTTCGCGCGAGACGAAGCATTCGGGCGTGACGCCCGAATGCCCGCGTGCGAGACGCACGCACTCCTCGTACAATCACTCGATGGACCCTCGCGAATTGAAGCGCTGGATCGAGAACCAGAGAGCGGGCGAGGCGCGGGTGCGCGAGGACGCAAGACAGAATCCCCTCACGACCGCTCAAGCGTTCGCCGCGGCGATGGCGCTGTTGAACCTCGATGAGCAACTGAACGGCCCGCCATTCCAGCGTTACGATCCGGTGTCCGAACGCGAAGATGCCGCGATGTGGGAAGCATGGTCGAGGCTCCGCGAGAGATGGCCGCGGTGAGCGCTGATACCTCGATGGCGGGCGCGTTGCGAGCGCTTGCCGATGCACTGGATGAAATTCCAGCTCTTTCGATGATCATCGGCGGGATCGCGGTGATCGCGGCCGGTGTGCCGCGCGAAACGATCGATATCGATGCCACGATTCTCGGCCGGACCAGCGACCTCGAATTGGTTCTGGAGGCTCTCGCACGACAGCAGATCGTTCCCAGGATCGCCGATGCCATCAGGTTTGCTCAAGAACGGCAGTTGCTGCTTCTCGTTCATGAGCCCAGCGGCGTAACGATGGAGATTTCTTTCGCCTGGCTACCATTCGAAGAGGAGGCTCTTTCACGCGCGGTGATGACGGATTTCTCCGGAGTCTCCTTGCGCGTGGCGATCCCCGAAGACCTGATTGTCTATAAGGCGGCCGCTTGGCGCGATCGAGATCGCTCCGATATCGAGAGGCTCCTGACTCTACACGGTGACCGAATCGATCTCGATCGCGTCCGTCGATTGATCGTTGAGATCGCCGCCGTGCTCGAAGATCCGGGCCGCGTCGTGCAGTTCGACGCCATCGTGGCACGCTCCCGCTCAACTGGTTGAGTATGTCCGACGACCTCTCCTTCCTCGCGTTCGAGCCTGACTTCTCGTCGCCCGCTCTTCTTGCGGCGTACGACGAGCTGCCGCTCTGGTCGGCGATGTTCGGACTTCTGCTGATCGAGGAAGTGCCGGTGAGCGGCGCGACGACCGTTCTCGATATCGGCTGCGGCACCGGCTTTCCGCTCATCGAGCTGGCGGAGCGGCTCGGGCCGCGTGCGCACGTGCATGGTCTCGATCCATGGAGTGCGGGACTCGCGCGGGCAGCCGAAAAGATCGCCAGCCGCGGCACACCCAACGTCACCCTTCACGAAGCCACCGCCTCGGCGATGCCTTTCGCCGACTCCACCTTCGACCTCATCGTCTCCAACCTCGGCGTGAACAACTTCGACGACCGCGAAGCCGCAATCCGCGAATGCCGCCGCGTCGCGCAGAACGGTGCAACGCTGGCGCTGACCACGAATCTTCAGGGACACATGCGTGAGTTCTATCAAATCTTCGAACAGGTGCTGGAGACGGAGGACGACGAGGCGCGTGACCGGCTCCGAGCGCATGTCGCGCATCGCGCAACTGTGCCGGACGTGCGCGAGCTACTCGAGCACGGCGGCTTCAGGATCACGCGCATCGTCGAGCGCGAAGGCGTGATGCGCTTCGCTGACGGCACGGCCTTGCTCAACCATCACTTCATCAAACTCGGGTTTCTCGATGGCTGGAAGAAGGTCGTTCCCGGCCGCGAGGCCATTGTCTTCGGCCGTCTGCGCGACGCGCTGAACGATCTCGCCGCTCGTCAGGGAGAACTGCGGCTGACCATTCCGATGGCGTACATCGAAGCCTCGGCGCGCTGAAGTGCCGGGGGCGATGGACGCATCCTGCTGCGTTTCTCGCCGCCCGGCGGAACTCACTCAACGGCTAGTGTTTCTTACCGTGACCCGTATCCGCGTGGAAGACGAGGTCGGTCGAGTGGCAGTCGTGGAACTCGGCATGCCAGACGTCCTGGTGATCGACGAGAAGAATCGAGAACGTGCAGTGGGGAACGTGAGCGACAGCGCTCTCGCCGTCCGCGAGGTGCGCGAACTGGACTCCGCCGTGCTCGTTGGTGTGGACGTCAGCATCCTGAAAGAGAAACACAACAACCTCGTGTCCGGTGTTGTTGTGGACATTCATATCTTCGCCATCATTGGCGCGGCTGACGGTGGGTAACGCGATTACGGCGGCAGCAAGGGCGAGGGTGAGCAACGATTGACGCAATTTCACTGGTGAACCTCCATTCATTTAAGGGACTTCATCAACACAGTTCGGGCGACGATGGACGAGGGGCTACCTGTCAAACGAGGTTTTGCTGCGGGGAAATCAGGGATCGATTTGGACCGGCGGATCCTACATCACTTGTCGATCAACCCGACCCTCGTCGCGCGATCGAAGAGCCATCGATCACCAGATTTAACCATCCTGATATAAAACAGACCGTACTGACCCTCGAATAACTCCGCTTCCAGGTCGAGGACTGCAACGTCGCCGCGCAGCTCGCCACCCGTGATCTTGCCGGGCTTCTTCGGCAGGAACATCCCCAGCGTCTGCAGCGCGTCGTCGAGGTTCTCCTTCGCGGTGCGGTCGGGTTCGTTGAACGATTCCAGGCGCTTCGCCGTGACGTTGCTCTTGATGCCTTCCCAGTTCTTGCCCGCCATCGCCGCCTGCAACGCATCGAAGGCCTTGCCAGGCTCGCCGCCGCCGGCAGGGAGCTTCGTGCCCGCGGGCGCATGCGAGACCGCGGTCGAGAACGTGAGGTCGATCGAGTAGGTCTCGCCGTCCATCGTCTTCAGCGGCTTCGGCGAGAAGATCCGTCCCGCAACGCGATCAAGCGTGTTAACCGTCAGCTCGGCTTTCATCCGATCCGGCGTCGTCTCGATGAACTGCGTCATCGTCGCGGAGTACGTTGCGTTCATGCTGACATCGTTGCCGGGACGCACCCACAGCAGCACGTAGTTGTGCTCCATCAGCGCTTTCTGATTGATGACGCTGGTGTGCGGATCGAGCTCGCCGACGGCTTCCGACAGATCGACCGGCTCCTCGGACAGCACGACTTCGACAGCGAGCTTCCGGGCGTCGCGCTGATCGCGCGTTTCGAACGCGGCCGCATACAACGGTTTGATCGGAGGGCGCTTTCCGGCCGTGAATTCGCCCGATGCTTCGCCGGCGAATGCAGAGAGGGGGAACGCGAGCAAGAGCGCCGGCAACAGGGAAAGCTTCAGTCGTGTCATGGTGAATCAATCCTACAATGACGGCAGCGGCGTTCCCGGCGATGATGACTTTTTTTCTCGGACTGCTTTTCGGATCGATCGGAACGGTCTATCTCATTTACGGAAAACGGCAATCCAGTCCGATCCACCTCATCGTCGGCGCGATTCTGATCGTCTATCCCTACCTCTTCACGAACGCGATCCTCGTGTTCGTCGCCGGCGTGATCCTGACGGCGATTCCGTATGCGCGTCACCGAGGAATCATCTGAGATGGCGGAGCTGATACCGCTGTGCTGCCCCTACTGCGGCGAAGACGTCGATCTCGATATCGATGAGGGCGGCGGAAGCCGTCAGTCGTACGTGCAGGACTGCCCCGTCTGCTGCCAGCCGTGGCAGGTTGAAGTCATCCGCGATCACGAAGGCGATTGGAGTGCGACGCTGCGCACGGGGGATGAGTGAAAACCTTTTGAACCACAGAGACACAGAGGACACAGAGAAAGCTCATCTCTGTGTCCTCTGTGTCTCTGTGGTTCAGCCTTTTTTCTCAAAGCTAATCCGGATTCGTCGCCCACACCGACAGCTCGGTGATGAAGCCGCGGTCGTCCATCTCCAGCATCGACAGCGCGGCGTGGGCGATCTCTTGCGCGCGGAGTTTCCGGTCGCTCTGCGGCCGGCCGCCGCGAAAAAAGTCCGTCTGCACTTCGCTGGGATTGATCTGCATCACGCGGATGTCGTGCTTTCGCAGCTCCGCGCGCCAGCACTCGGTCATGCCGGAGACGGCAAACTTGCTCGCTGCGTACGCCGTGCCTCCAGCGAAGCCGCGCACTCCGGCAGACGACGACATGTTGATGATGTTGCCGCGTTTCCTTTCGACGAAGTGACGCGCCGATTCGCGCGCGACGACCATCGCTCCGAACACATTCGTGGCAAACAACTTCTGCATCGCCGGCAGATCGGTATCGAGAAGCGGCGCGAAGGAGCCGAAACCGGCGTTGTTGATCAGGACGTTGTACCCGGGCAGAAGCGCGATGGTCTGCCGCACCAGCTCGACCGCCTCACTCTCCACGCTCACATCGGCGCGGATCCCGTGCGCTCCGATCTTGTCCGCCGCCTCGAGCAGCTTCGCATCATCCCGCCCGCAGATGACGACGTCGCCACCTTTCTCTTTCAACTGCCGGGCGATCTCGAATCCAATTCCGGAAGTGCCACCAGTGACGAGCGCGCGAACGTCGGAGAGTTTCATGGGGGCATTCTAATGTCGGGAGTCGCGTGTCGGGGGTCGGGTGTCGCAGAAGCAGATCGGCCTTTTCTCGTCGACTCCCGACGCCCGAAACGCGACTCCCGACGAAAAGGTGCTGGTTTTGCCGTGCAAAAATGGAATCAAGTAGAAAACCATTTCACACTAATGTGAAATGAGATCACATGAGTGTGAAACCAAATTCCATGAACGGGAAACCAGATCACACGAATGTGAAACCAGATCACATGAGTGTGAAACCAGAACCCGTTGATGTGAAATCGGAACGCGTTAATGGGCAATCGGAATGAGTGAGGCGCAAAAATTTGACCCACCGACAGCGCCCCCAGTCCGGGTGTCGGGGGTCGGGGGTCGGAGAAGCAGACCGGCGTCTTCTTTCTCCGGCTCCCGACTCCCAACACGGGATGGCCGCAACCCGGATGTCGGAGAAGCAGGTCGCCGGTTCTGCCTACGACTCCCGACAACCGACCAGCGACCCCCGCGAGCTCACTTCCCGCATCCCCTCGCTACCTGCGCAGCCGCGCGCGCGGTCGGGAAAAGCTCGTGCGCGGCGCGGGCGTGCTCGCAGCGCGCGTGGCCGCCCATGCGCGCCAGTCGCATCTGGATGCGGTAGTTGCCCGGGTCGAGCTCCGCGGCACGGGTGATCGAGGCACGGCCACCGGCGGAGAAGAGATTCATCGCCATGAGTTGCTTCGCGCTCCGGTACACGCCGATGGCCGACACGAGGATCATCGCAGCGAATGCGTACCGCCACGCTGGCCGTGCTGAAGATTCTTCCGGGATCCACAACGATCCGATGGCCGCCCACACCAGAAACGCGGGGACGGCCAGCAGCAGCACGGCATCGAACGCACCCGCCACGCATGCGCCCGCGAGCGTCGCCAGCAACACGACCGCTGCGATCGCCTCCTCGGCATCGCGCGCGCGGCGCAACTGGCGCAAACCATCCCACGCGATCTTGAAAACCGCGAATAACAGCAGCAGAAAGGCGGCAAGACCACGCTCGCTGAGCCAGGCCATCCAATCGCTGCTCGGCCACGGATTCGACGTCATCCCCGTGTCGCCTTGATCGAGCGATGGATCATTCTTCGCCGCATGCGCCGGATACGTGACCGGCCAGTTGCCCGGACCGACACCGAACAACGGATGCCGCGCTGCAAGGAGCATCGATCGTCCGTATTGCACGAGGCGTCCGTGCCCGCTCCCCTCCTGCGCATCGGTGACGCGGCGCAACGACTCGAGATAGGGATTGTCGTCGTTCCAGCGGAGCGTATTCGGCAGCACCAGCGCCGCGCCGATGCCTGCAGCTGCGAGAAGGCCTATGCCCGCCAGCCGTTTCCACGTCCGCGCATCGCGCCGCAACGCTTTCGAGAACAGCATTCCGGCAAACACGACGACTGCGGTGACCGCGAACGCCAGCCACGCAGCGCGCGAGCGCGTCAGCACGAGCGCGACGACCACAAGCGCCGCGCCGAAGGCGCGCCACACGTATGCTCGCCTGCTGCGCGCTCCCATCGCGCTGAAAAGGAGCAGCGGCAATCCGAACGCCGCCACGTGCGCCACGAAGTTGCGGTTGCCGAGGGTGCCGCCAGGGGAGCGGTTCTCAGCGAAGAAGTCCGTCCGCACGCCGTACGTCTGCAGCAGCGACATGACCGCGACGAGCATGACCGCCAGCCCGAGTCCATGAATGACCGCGCGAGCCAGGCCGGCATTCCGCAGCGTGCGCGCCACGCGAAACAGGACGACGCTCGAAGCGCTGATCGCCAGCGCGCGCAACGCCAGCCATCGGTTCGTCGCCATCAACGCCGAGAGGGCGCTGAGAAGGACGTAGATGGCCAGAAACACCTCGACGCGTGTGATGCCGAGGCGCGACATGGCGCGAACGACGAGGAGTCCTGCCAGGACGGCGGTCAGATGGAAGGCCAGCTCCTTCGGGACGAAGAAGCGGTCGAGCTCGAAGACGTGCAGGGTGCTGACTACGATCACGACGGCGATTGCGCCTACCTGCATGACGCGCAGGGCCAGTCTCTCGGCACCGTTGGCCGCAGGAGCGAGGGAAGAATCAAATTCCGGCATCGGCAACGAGCACTACCCTACCGCGAAACGGCGCGACAGCGAACAGGCATTACGCTTCCAATCGAGCGCCTTCTCCCCCACGCTTTTGTGGGGGAGAAGGTGGCCGAAGGCCGGATGAGGGGGCAGTGGATCGCGGGAATTGCCGAAGATTCGCGCGAGCAAGAACTTCTTTCTTGCCGTGTGCCAAACACCCCTCATCCGCCTTCGGCCCCTTCTCCCCTCGAAAAGCACGAGGGGAGAAGGGGCTCGATGTTTGTGACTGGTTTTCTGAGGGAGAAGAGCATGTGCGAGTGCTGGCCTGAAGTCAGTGTCGCTTGAAATACTGGACGTCCCGCTCGTGCGCCTCGGCTGCCGCGCGCGTCTTGAACGTGCCGAGGTTGCGGCGCTTGCCGGTGCTTGGATTCTTTTTGCGCGAATAGAGGCGGTACTCGCCTGTCTTGAGCTTGCGAATCATGATGATTGGGATTGCAAGTGGATCGCCAGTTTCGGGCGATGGATTGAGGGTCGCCGCCGGGCCGGCGGCGGTCCAGCCGGCGGGCCGCCGGCGCTACGTTTTTCGCTGTTCCTGCGTTCGCGCGAAACTATTTCTCGTCATGCCGCGTCTAACATCAAAACAAATCGAGCGGAGGCTCTTATGACCCGGAAACTTCTCGCAGTTCTCGTCCTCTTCCTGTTCGCCGCGGCCAGCCAGGCTGGTGATCTCGTCAGCGGTGTTCGTTACAAACTTTCTGCCGGCGACCTGGCCAGCGGCATCGCTGCTGTCGAAGATTACAAGCTGGCCACCGGCGTCGATGCCGAGTATCTCAACGCCGTCGGCTGGCTGGCCCGCGGCGCGGAGATGCAGGGAAAGAGCGAGGTGGCGAAGGAGTACGTCGCCGAGCTGCGCCGCGAGATCCCTGTCGAGAAGCCCGACCTCCTCACTCCCCTCGGCGCCGCCATCGAAGTCGAGGGTCGGTTGATCGCCACACAGAACGGACGAGGTGCGGCGATCCGGTACTTCAACAGTGAGCTGGAGCACGCAACGGCTCCCTCCCTCCGGTCGCGAATCAGCAAGAACATCAACCTCCTGTCGCTCGAAGGACACCAGCCTCCCGCGCTCGAGACTGCGAAGTTCATCGGAGCCACGCCGGTATCGCTCGACGCACTCCGCGGCAAGCCGGTGCTCCTCTACTTTTTCGCTCAGGGATGCGGCGACTGCCGGGCGCAGGCGCCTTCGCTGACGCGCGTCTGGAAAAAGTATCAACCAAAAGGTCTGTCGTTGATCACGGCCACGCGTCTCTACGGCAGCGTCGGCGAGAACAATAAGGCAACGCCCGCCGAAGAGCAGGCGCAGATCGAGAAGGTGTGGGGCGAGCTTTACGCGGGACTCGACGGCGTGCCGGCCATCATCGATACCGAGACGATGGTGCGCTACGGCGTCTCGGCCACGCCAACGTTCGTCCTCATCGATCGGAAAGGCCTCGTGCGCATGTACGCGCCGACGAGGATTTCCGAAGCCGAGTTGTCACGTCGGATCGACGCGGTGCTCGCGGAAGCGCCGTGAGCCGTGGACGCTACAACCCGCGGACGCGGCAGGCTACGAGGAGCAGGCCGAGTCCGATGATCCACGACCAGAGTGCTCGTGGCAGTGCAGGGCGTGAGCCACTGACGCGCTCGCTACTTCCCGGCTCTCTCGATCGTGAACTTGCCGAAGGCGATTCCGACATCTACCCCCTTACCTTTGCCGACGATGCTGAGCGAGACCTCGCCTTTCGTCATCGCCGACGCCTTCGCCGACTTGCCGGCTCCCGCGTGCGCTTCGCTCTGAACGTAAGTGCCGAAGAGCTCCGAGATGCTGCGGACATCGGTGAACGTACCGATGCCTTCGATCGTCGAGCGTCCGAATGTGATTCCACCGCCTTTCGAAGAGAGGTTCGCCCGCGCGCGCTGGCCGTTGTCGCAGGTGATCGTGCCGCTTCCCGACGCGGTCTTGTAAAACGCCGACCAACCGCTGAGGGTGAAGTTCATATGGCACTTGGTTTCAGCGAGAGCCGGGAGCGAGAGGGCGAGGAAGAGTGACGCAAGTACGATTCGTTTCATGACAACCTCCGTGATAGCGAGAAAGTCTAACCACAGAGACACAGAGGGCACAGAGAAAACCTCTGTGTCCTCTGTGTCTCTGTGGTTCATGCCTTTTCACGATCAATGCAACAAACCCGCCTCGCACGTCCCCTCGATGACACGCTCCCCCGCTTCGTTCTCGATCCAGGCTTCGATCTCGAGGCGGTGTTTCGTGCGGTCGATCGAGCGGACGACAAAATGTGCGGTGACCGTATCGCCCACGTAGACAGGCAACAGGAAGCGGAGCGTTTGCGATCGGTAGATCGCGCCGGTTCCGGGGAGCAGCATGCCCACCATCGTCGAGAAGATCGATGCGGTGAGCATTCCGTGCAGGACGCGCCTGCCGAACTTCGTTTCCGCGGCGAAAGCATCGTCGACGTGAAGCGGATTGACATCGCCGGTGATGGCGATGAAGCGCTGCACGTCGTCTTCGGTGAACGTCTTCGTGAAGCTCGCGTGCTGGCCGATGGTGAAGTCGTCGATGCGCGCAACCTTGTTCATCTCGAAAGAATGACACGGACTCGTCGATGTAACGGACCGAATCGCTCCCTCCGCTACAATCCGCGCCCATGAAGAACGAATCGATGCTCGTCCGCTGCGGCCGTCTGTCCATCCTGATCGTCGCGCTCCTCACGCTCGTCCCTTCGCTGATTGCACAATCGACGTACCAGTTGCCGCCGAAGGACGTGGTCGATGCTTTCGATGCGGCGCCGCTGCCCGAGGCGATTCTCAGTCCGTCGAAGAAGGTCATCGCGCTGGCGTCGCGGCACGGCCAGCCATCGATCGGCGAGATCTCGCAGCCAATGCTGCGGCTGGCCGGAGCGCGCATCAATCCGAACACGTTCGGGCAGCATCGGGCAGGACTCATTTACGCCATCAAGCTGAAACCGATCGCCGGCGGCGCGGAAATCGACGTCAAGACTCCTCCGAATGCCCGCATCTCCAACATCCGTTTTTCTCCGGACGGCTCGAAGCTGGCGTTTCTCAATACGCGCAGCGATGGGATCGATCTGTGGGTCGCCGATGCGGCCACAGGCAAGAGCGTGCTCGCTACCAACCACGCGAACTCAACGGGCGGTGACGTCTTCGACTGGATGCCCGACAACGCCACGCTGCTCTGCAAAGTCGTTCCCGAAGGCCACGGTCCGGCGCCTGCGGAACCACTGACGCCGGCCGGTCCGAACGTGCAGATGAGCGAGGGCAAGACCGCGCAGGCCGCCACCTACGAAGACATGATCCGCACGGCGCACGATGAGGCACTGTTCGAGTACTACTTCACCTCGCAGCTCGCCCTGATCAGCGCAGACGGAAGCAAGACCACGCTCGTCGGCAAGCCGGCCATCTTCGGTGGTGTCGGACCTTCGCCGAGCGGCGATCTCATCCTCGTCACGAAGATCAAGCGTCCTTTCTCGCATCTCATCCCCATGAACGGCTTCCCCGAAGACGTCGAGGTGTGGGATCGGAAAGGCTCGGTCGTCAAACAACTGGCCGACCGCCCGAGCCGCGAAGGCGTGCCGCTGACCGGCGTCGAGACCGGACCGCGCGGACATCACTGGCGTCTCGATCAGCCGGCAACGATCGTCTGGACCGAAGCGCTCGACGGCGGCGATCCGAAGAACAAAGTCCCGTTCCGCGACCGCGTGGTTTCGCTGGCCGCGCCGTTTTCCGGCCAGCCCGTCGAGCTCGGAAGATCCGAGTGGCGCTCAGGCGGAATCCTGTTTACGGAAAAAGGCGTCGCGCTTCTCACCGAATTCGACCGCGTCCTGCGGCGCACGCGAACATGGATCCTCGAGCCTGGCGCGGAGCCGAAAAAGCTGTGGGACCGCAAGCAGGACGCGGCGTACGAAAACCCGGGCACGCCGGTGATGCGCATCGACGGCAGCGACAACCGCGGATTCGGCGGGCGCGACGGTCTGGTGATCCAGACGGGCGACTCGATCTATCTGACCGGACAGGGCGCATCAAAGGAAGGCGATCATCCGTTCTTCGACCGCCTGAATCTGAAGACGCTTGCCACCGAACGGCTCTTTCACAGCGCGGCCGACGCGTACGAGAACGTCATCGCTCCGATCGCTGATGGCACAAAAACGGACGACATGAAGACCGTCCTCACGCAATACGAGACGCCGAAAGATGCACCGAACTACTTCGTGCGCGATCTCGCTTCGAACGCGCGCCGTGCCGTCACGGCGTTCAAGGATCCGCAGCCGCAGCTTCGCGGCGTCGAGCATCGTTACGTCACCTACCAGCGCAAGGACGGCGTGACGCTGTCAGCGACGCTCTATCTTCCGCCCGGCTACAAGGAAGGCCAGCGCCTGCCGGTGATCATGTGGGCCTATCCGCGCGAATTCGGCGACGCCGGCAGCGCCAGCCAGGTCACCGGATCTCCGAACCGCTTCACGATCGTGAGCGGCTACTCCCATCTCTTCCTGCTGCTCTCCGGCTACGCCATCTTCGACAATCCGACGATGCCGATCATCGGCGCGGGCGAGACAGCGAACGACACGTATGTCGACCAGCTCGTCTCCAGCGCCGAAGCGGCAATCGACAAAGTTGTTGCGATGGGCGTCGGCGACCGCGACCACATCGGTGTAGGCGGCCACAGCTACGGCGCCTTCATGACCGCGAACCTGCTGGCCCATTCGCGCCTCTTCCGGGCCGGCTTCGCCGAGAGCGGCGCGTACAACCGCACGCTCACCCCCTTCGGCTTTCAGAGCGAGCGCCGCACGTTCTGGGAAGTGCCCGACCTCTACGCGAAGATGTCCCCCTTCTGGTACGCCGACAAGGTCAAGGATCCGATCCTCCTCATGCACGGCGAAGCCGACGACAACTCCGGCACCTTCCCCATCCAATCCGAGCGCTTCTACATGGCCCTCAAAGGCCACGGCGCGACGGTGCGCTACGTGACGCTCCCGAACGAAGCGCACGGCTACGCGGCAAGGGAAACGCTGCTCGACGTGTTGGCGGAGCGGATCAACTGGTTCGACAAGTACGTGAAGAACGCGGGGGCGCGGGCGGTAGCGGCTGCGACGCAGTAAGGATCATAGACAACGCAATGAGGCAGCGCCGCAAGATTCGAAGCTGTGGCGCATGCTCACCCACCTCCGGCAAGTCGAGATATGGTGGTGTGGAAATCCCCGCGACGAGGCTCTCCTAAGTACACCCTTCAGTCGGGAGGTTCACAATGGCCGCGATGCTGTGGGACGTCAAATCAATCATGCTCACGGGCGTCGGAGCGCTCGGCGTTCTCCTCGCCTACTATCTCCTTGGGCGGCCCAGGTACTGGTTTCCTTCCTTTCGTGGGTCGCGCCGGTACGCGCCGCACGACACGCTTGGGGAACCCTCTGGGGATGACACGCTTAGACAACGCCGAGATGAACACAATCAACCTACGGAATCGAAGCTACAAACTGACGAGTCCCCAGAGACGCCGGTAGTTGAGTCAGCGGAACCGCAGCCTGAGTCTGCGCGAGAGAGATTCGAGCGGATAAGTCGGAGTCAAGAGCGTTGGCCGCGTAGCCTGCCACAAAAGGATGAGAGTCCAACGCTGGCAGGCGAGTATCGAATGCCCGGGTCGGAAAAGACCCGTGAAGAGCCATTGCCTCTATCTGAGCCCACTGGGGTGACTGCGATGCCGGCCGAAACACCGGCGCCAGTGACACGCAGGTACTTTCCCAAGTCGTCGCGTCCGCGCGACCGTACGGAAGCCAACGATATCCCGATGTCCGGCACACTCAGGATGTTCCGGCGGTGGTTCCGCAGCAGCGCAGGAGAGCCAAAGATAGTGCTCACCGCTGAAACAGGCGAAATCATACGTACGAGCAGTGGTGACATCTCCGGCAACCTCCCAATGACCGCAGAGGGCGAGGTCCCAAGAATGGATGAGCCACGCGACCCGCCGCGCAGCTCGTATGGATTGATCGAGTGCGCGGACACCGTGGTAGCCGGCGACGAATTCGAAGTCGTCATCGGTTTGAGCGAGACGAGAGTCGACCATGTCGCTGGCGACCCGATCGTCCGTCCAGCAAACAGCGTCGGCCCCTACAAGATCGATCTGCACGTCATCGCCGATGGCTTCCAGCCGCGGGATGACGAGTCGCTGTTTCACACACTTCCCGTTACCGCCGAGAACCCCTTCCCCACGTTCACCATTCATCTCCGCGCCTCTCCGCCAGCGGGTGAGTCAATCGAGCGCCAGATCCGCGTCCGCTACGTCATCGACGACCAGGTGGTTGGTATGGCGGCACGACCCGTCATGGTCAAGCAATCCGAAGCAGCACAACACCCAAAGATCCTTGGAAAGCGCTATCGGAATTTCGCGATCCCTACCGGCTCAGTGGCTCCCGATCTCACCATCTACATTCTCAAGATGGAGGAGGGAAACCGGATTGGCTGGTCCTTCAACTCACCGCACTCCGAAATCAAAGAACCGGCCGAGCCGATCACGGTGTCGATGGAAAAGGCGGAGGCATTCGCTCGCATGCTCATCGACGACATGCGCGTCGAGGAAGGCAAAATCACTCTTTTCAAGAATCTGCGAGGGCAAGGAAAGCGGATCACGGAGAAGATCCCGGAGGAAGTACTCGACGCCATCCAGGCGGCGGCGAAAGCGGCGGCTCCTCAACCACCTTCGATCTTCCTAATCACGGACGAGCCTTACGTCCCCTGGGAGCTGGCCGTGATCAAGCCGTTCTTCGACGACATGCCCCCATTTCTCGCTGCGCAAGCCACCGTCGGCCGCTGGATCCTCACCACGCTCGACCTGGGGACTCCACCACCGATCGATATCCGCGTGGAACAGATGGCTGTGATCGCAGGAGACTACAAAACGCCGAACTTCAGAAAGCTACCAAGCGCGGTCGATGAGGCACAAGATCTCCGGAACGCCTACAACGCAGTGCCGGTCGACGCTACGGCCGCGACCGTGTTGTCGTGCATTGATGGAACGCCGCGCGCGGAGGTGCTGCACTTCGCCGTTCACGGTGTGTACGACACCAACACGACATTACGCGGATTGATCATGGTCGATGGCAGCCCCATCACACCCGCCACCATCCTCGGCTCCGATCTCACCTCCACTCACCCCTTCGTGTTCCTCAATGCCTGTCAGGTCGGAACCGGCGAGTCGGTTCTCGGCGATTACGCGGGAATGGCGGAAGCCTTTGTGGGAGCAGGCGCCGCCGGGGTGATCGCGCCGCTATGGTCGGTCAAGGACGCCATTGCGCGACAGATTGCCGTCTCCTTCTATCGGGAGTCCTTCCAGTCGAAGCGGCCCGCGGCAGAGGTGCTGCGCGACGAGCGTCGAAAGTTCGGCAAGACAGCCGACGGAGAATTGCCGTCGAGCACCTATCTCGCCTACCAATTCTTCGGGCATCCGCAACTGAGCCTTCATCGGGAACCTTCGCAGCCGTAAGCGGATAAGGAGACGTCATGCCAGCACTGAATCCGAATGGTTCGCCAATCAAGGTGGGACGAGGGACGCTGCGTACACCCGGTCTGAGCGGAGACGCTCAGGCGCATTCGCCGGCCACGGCGGAAATGCGCTCTGCCGAAATGACCATGGAATCACTCGATCGTGCACTCGACGCACACGCGGCGATGCCACAAGAGAGCATCGAGATCACGAACACCATGGAGCACCATGATCCGCTGACCGACCTTCGCTCCGCCGGCAGCGCCGAGCCTGAGATCGAGTTGCAGTATCCGGCGCCGAACGAGGATTACACGCAAGTGGTCATGGCAGTCGACGAGGCCGGCGTCATCACGTGGAACTTTCCTGTGGCCACGGAGCAGGTAGCGGACGCGGCGCGTGGAGAGGCGATGAATACGTACCGCATCCGGCGAACGACACCACCTACGCCGCTGCCCGAAGCAGCAGAGACACGTGGCGTCGTAGGCGCGATCGGCAAGAAACTGCTCAAGGTTCTCGTCTTCCCGCTCATCGACCCTCTGATCGGCGCCGCAGCAGAGCGGTACGCCTCTCACTGGGAAGCCCGCAATCGTCCCTACGCCCTACGCTCATTCCGTCCCGAAAGCTTCAGCCAATCCCTTGCCGACGGAATCGACGTGTCGGAGCTCATGAAGGGCCGTGCGCTTCTGATGATCCATGGCACCTTCAGTCATACGCACTCCGCGTTCGGTGGACTTCCACGATCGTTTGTGGAGACGCTGCAAGAGATGTACGGGGGAAGAGTATTCGCCTTCGATCATCCGACGATGTCGGAAGATCCGACGGAGAATGTCGCGTGGTTCACCGCGCATTTCCCGGCGACGGCACCATTGAACGTTGACGTAATCTGTCACTCCCGCGGAGGTCTGGTCACGCGGGTCCTGGCCGAGCACCCAACGGCCGCGCCGATGATCAACGTACGCCGCGCGGTCTTCGTCGCCGCCCCGAACTCCGGTACTGCGCTCGCCGACGACAAACACATGGGCGATTTCATCGATACGTACACCAATGTCCTGAACTTCTTCCCGGACAATGGTGTGACGGAAACCCTCGAGGCCGTGATCGCCGTAGTAAAGCAGCTCGCCGTCAGCTCGCTGAAGGGGTTGACTGGACTGCAGTCCATGAATCCAAAAGGAGGGTATCTTCGCGGGCTCAACGCCGCCGTGACAGCAACACGTGACTACTTCGCACTCGCCTCCGACTATGAGCCGAACGATGAGGGTCTGAAGATGTTCGTCGCAAACCGCCTGATCGACCGGGTGTTCGATCGCAAGGGCAACGATCTGGTCGTCCCCACGGAAGGCGTCTACGCGAACAATGGAGCAACGCCACTCTTCCCAATTGCGACAAGGCATTCCTTCGAGCAGAAGGAAGGCGTAATGCACACGCGCTTCTTCGAAAACGCGGTAACCCGGGAAAAGATCATGGAGTGGCTTCGATAGGGCTTAGCTGCGCCACGGGTATCCCTCGTAGTCACCGAACGCGCCGGCATGCCGAAGCCTACTTCACCCCATCCCTCAAATTCACGATGTGCGCGGCTTTGATCGGCGTTACGCCGCCGGTCACCGTTGGCGGGTCGGTGTAGATGATCGCGGAGAGGCCGATGGCGGTGCGGGCCTGATTGAGTGCGGTTCGAAGCTCGTTCTGGTGGAGTGCTTTGATCACTCCTCCCGATGCCAGTCCGGAATCGGTGAAGGATTGTGCGCCGAGGTTGGCGGCGGCGCGCATGGCGTTCACTGCCGTGCGCAGTTGCATCACATGGACGGCTCTGGCAGAGACGCCGGCGTTGAGCGGATCGTCGGTGAAGATCGTCGTGGTGGCGGGATCGATGCTGCTGAATGCAGACATCGTCGCGCCGTTGATCGCGCGCACTTTGTAGAGATACGTGGTATCGGCGGTCAGACCGGGATCATTCGCTGTGAGTGTTGCGACCGTCGTCAGCGTCGTGAATCCGGCGCTGATGTTCGTGCTGCGCTGGATCTCGTAATTCGCCGCGCCGGCGACGGCGGACCATGAGATCGTCACCTGTGATGTGCTCGTGGCCGAGGCCACGAGGTTTGCCGGAGCGATCAGCGCGCCGCTGTTGATCTCGAGGTGATTGGTGGTGCCGCTCAGATCGCGGTTGAGCGTGATCCACAACTCGCTGGCGTCGGCACGTACTGAGGCGAAGTAGTCGGTATCGGCAACAAGCGTGGCCGAATCCAGTTTGACGACAGGCTCGCCGGCCGTGTAATTGCTCACAATGATCAGCGGCTTGCGCAGAGTCCCGGCGCCTGCGCCGCGTGTCGTGATCGTGTTCCCGAAATCGTGAACGGAGCAGTGATAGCGAAACGTTCCGCCGTTGGCTGGAACGACAAACGTGATCGTTCCGAGTGAGATGTTGTTGTTGGTCACGCTGCCGGGAGGGGCGCCGAGAATCTCGAACGGGTGACTTGCACTGGTATTGATGTTGAAGTGATAGGTGACGCCCTGAACCAGGGAGAGCGGCGGGTTCTGTCCGGAGATGCCATTGAAGGCGTAATAGAAAGCAGGCGCCGTGACATCGAATGTCGTGACCGGCGCAACCTGGATGTTTGCATCGAGCGCGTTTGCGCTGGCCCGGAACGCAAGCGCGCCATAGACATGGTTGTAGCCAACCGGCGCATAGGTGACGGTGTCGCCGCGCGTCACACCGGCGGGACCGGATGTGACCACGGTGCCAATCGCCGCGGTCAGCGTGAGCGACTGAGCCGTCTCGACCTGCGCAATTTGAGCGTCCACTGGCAGCGCGCTGTGCTGACCCAGAACGATGTAGGTGGAGTAGCTCTTCTTTGGATAGCCGGGAGCGGTGTCGGCTGACGACTCGACGGCGCCATTGTTGATGGTGTAAGTGTTCTGTCCGGCGAAGCCGAATTGCGTTTTCCAGGTCATCCGCGCGTTGTTGGTCGTGATGCCATCGGCATAAAGATTGTCGCCGCACGCCTGATACGGCCAATTATCGCCGTTGGGAAGCGCGTGTCCGGGGCCGGCGCTCTGGACGCCGTCTGCTTGTGTCTTGTGCCAGTACGGAGTGATGTCGCTACCGACGCTGAGGTCGCGGGCACCGCCGGCATCCTGCTGCCGGATCGTCTGCGTCTGCACGACTCCGATGGTCGCATCGAGCTTCGCAGGATTATCGGCAGTGAGTGGTCCATCGAGCCACTCCTTCACGAAGGGCACTGTATTCTGTTGCGTCCAGTCAAAGGGGCTGTTCCATGTAATCGCAGTTCCGGCAGCGTTGGTCGTTGTAAATCTGTAGAAATCTCCCCACGCCACACCGTTGAGATCATTGAATCCATAGCCGTCGATGTTGAGCTCACCGTATGGCGCGCGCGAATCGTCCCAATACATATTCGCGGCCACCGGCTGCCCTCCTGTAGCGGCGATCTGGTCGATGTCGTAGGTGACGGTCCACAATGGATTGTCGTGCCCGGTGGAGAAGACCCAATCGATCGTGACGGGGAGATAGCGCGTGATGATCGAGCCGGAAGTCGGACAGTCTCGCGGATAGAGCTGGGTGAAACGGAAGATGGCGTGATGCTTTCCTTCGAAGATGCGTTGCCAGTGACCGGCGAATCCCATGCCGAGCGGCGAGTCATCGCCGTTGCAGCCGGCATAGTGAGCTGAGTGCATGGTCACATAGCCGAAACCGCCGTAGCCGGCGTTGCCGTACGTGGTCACCGTGGCCGTGCGCGTCTGGCCGTTGGAGAGCTGATACTTGTATTCGCGAAGCGCACCACCGTTCGATCCGAATTCTGTCTCGTTGTCGTTGTGAGCGAGGGACGCCACACGAGGCAGCCCGCTGCTATCGCGCCAGGTAAATCGATCGCTGGTGATCGCATGAACCACTACGTCGTGCTCGATCTGCATCGGGCTGACCGCGGAACCGGTAGGTTGACCGAGAACGAAATCGTCGAAATAGGTCGCGCTGGCATCCGTGTGCGCCGCATCCTCATCGCTCTGGATATCGATGCGGTCGAAGTTGACGGCGTTGAACGGAGCCTGCCGGAGATCGATCGTCACCTGACGCCAGACGTTCTGCGCCACTCCCCCGCCGCTGATGTACGTGTCGAGCGCCGCGGAACTTCCGACGAACGATCCGTTCAACTCCAGCGCGAAATGGAACTGTTGCCCCGAGGCACTGCCGCCGTTGACCCAGAAACGAAGGATCGGCGTGTCGGAGGTATGCAGTGCTGTGAGAACGCCTCCAGGTGCATGTGCGAACGAGAGCGCATTGAAACTGTGGCCGAGGATCGACGCGGACTTCGTTCCCGTGTGAACGAATGCGGTTGCGTTCAGGTTCGTCCCGCCACCGAACGAATAGTCCGCAAAACCATTCTGCAGCGCATCGTCATAAACCGTCAGCGTCTGCGCGTGCGCGGCAAGCGCGAACATCGCTGCGGCAACTGCGAACACAACTCGAGAACTGGCCAGAACCGCCGCGCATCGTCTCATTTCACCTTCCGAAATTCGTGGGCAGCATCGTAAGCTGAAAAGGGAGCGAGAGCTCGATCTCGTTCCGGATGGAACCGCCGCGCCGGGGCGAAATGCCGCTACACCGCGCTTGCGATTGCGTCCACCAGCTCCCTCGGCTCGATCGGTTTGAACAGATAGGCATCGAACGGGGTGTCGAGCATCCCGGCGCGGCCGGCGGGAAAGGCGCTCAGGGCGACGATCTTTTGGTTCGGCAGTTGCTCCCGGATCTTGCGCGCCAGCGTGTAGCCGTCCATGTGCGGCATGGCGATATCCGTAATGACGAGATCGGGAGTGAGGAGCTTGATCGCCTCCAGCGCTTGCGGTCCCGATGCCGTAGCCGTCACCTGCGCGCCTGCGCGGGTCAGCACCGTGTACACCAGTCTGCGGCTTTCCTCGTCATCATCGACGAGAAGAATCGTCACGCCGCCGAGCTTCTTCGGAAGATCCTTGGCCGAGGGGAGCGCGGCGAAGACGATCGGCTCCGGACGCGATGAGGTCAGCGCTCCCAACGGCAGCGTGACCGTGAATGTGGCGCCCTGATCGCGGCCCGCACTCTCCGCCGCAACCGTCCCGCCGTGCGCCTCGACCAGGTAGTGGACGATCGACAGCCCCAGACCCAATCCGCCATGAACGCGCGTGTTCGGATTCTCCGCCTGCCGGAATGGCTCGAACACATGCGGGAGAAAGCGCGGATCGATTCCCACGCCGCTGTCCGTGACGTCGATTTGCAGATGGGACGACGTCCGCCGCGCACGAAGCATGATCCGGCCGCTCTTCGGCGTGAATTTCACGGCGTTCGTGAGGAGATTCCAGACCACCTGCTGCAGCCGTGTGGCGTCGGCGACGATCGACCCGAGCTGCGGCCCGAACGCCGTTTCGATGTGGACCATCTTTGCGTCCGCACTCGGACTCACCGTCTCGACTGCTGCAGCGAGCACCTGTTCGATCTCGACATCTTCGACGGTCAGACGGAGTTTCCCCGAGACGATGCGCGATACGTCGAGTACGTCATCGATGAGCCGGGCCTGGAGCTGCGCACTGCGATTGATCGATCCGACCGCGTCCGCAAATCCCAGATCCTCGGGTTTCATGGTCGGAAGAAGACGCGCCCAGCCCAGAATCGAGGTCAGTGGCGTGCGCAGCTCGTGCGAGAGAGTCATCAGGAACTCGTCCTTGGCCCGGTTTGCTTCCTGCGCCACACGGAATGACGCCTCGGCGTGGCGGCGCTCTTCTTCCGCCTGCAGACGCGCTTCGCGCTGCTCCAGAAAGGCCTGCTGCACTTCCTCCGCCCGCTTCCGCTCCGTCATATCGCGCGTCACTTTCGTGAAACCGCGAAGCGTGCGGCGCTCATCGAAGACGGCGGTGATGACGACGTTCGCCCAGAAGCGCGTGCCGTTCTTTCGCAAGCGCCATCCTTCATCCTCGACGCTGCCACTCTCGCGCGCGATCTCGAGCTCGCGCGCGGGCTTCCCGTCACGCTTGTCCTCCTCGGGATAGAAAGCGGAGAAGTGATGGCCGATGATCTCGCGCGGCGCATAGCCCTTGATCCGCTCGGCGCCGGCGTTCCAGGTCATCACGTGACCCTCAGGATCGAGAAGGAAGATCGCGTAGTCCTTGACCGAGGCAACGAGCAGCCGGAACATCTCCTCGCTCTGCCGGAGCTGTTCGTCTGCTTCGCGCCGCTTCGACAGGTCACGCGTGACCTCGCCGAAGCCGTGGAGCGTGCCGCTATCGTCGTACACGGCCGTGATGACGACGTTGGCCCAGAAGGGCGTGCCATCCTTGCGCAGCCGCCAACCCTCTTCCTCGAAGCGGCCGGTCGCCCGCGCGACATCCAGCTCCATCGCCGGCTTGCCGCTCCGAATGTCCGCCTCGGGATAGAAAACCGAGAAGTGCCGTCCGATGATCTCCTGCGGCGCGTAGCCCTTGATGCGCTCGGCACCAGCGTTCCACGTCATGATCGTCCCGCTCGGATCGAGAAAAAAGATCGCGTAGTCCTTCACCGAGGCAACGAGCAACCGGAACGTCTCCTCGCTCTGCTGCAGACGCGCCTCGGCATTGTGTCGTTGATCCGTTTCAGTCATCGTCCGTTCGGCAGGGAAGGGTATCCCGAGTGACCAGCCTGGAACCAATGCACTCAAAGAGCGCGCCATGGGATGGAGGCACCTCACGCTCCCCCTCGACGGGACGATCTGCCGTCATCGTCTAAGAACGGATGTGGGTGATTCTTTCGCGCGAAGCGAAGGCTACCAAATCGGTCGGGGACGAGAGGGGGTCGTATCGGAAAAATCAGCTTAATGGAGACGGAGCAGCGGCTTCGCCGTCCCATCCTCGAAGATCAACTCCGTTTCACCGTCGGGGCTGATCGTCTCGGCCATGAGGTGCGGTCTGTGGCCGCGGAGCGCATCGCAGATTCGGTCATGCAGCGCGTCGAAGGACATCGCCGCATACTCGGCTCCCGAAAGCACAACGAGCGGACCGATGTACTCCTGTCCGATCTTCTCGGTCCGCTCGCGAACGATCACGACTGCGCGAAGCGGCGTCGCTGCGTCGTCGTCATCACTTATCGCAATGGCGGGAGGGAGGAAGCTGCTGTAGGGATCGCCGGCCTCGTAGCCGTGGCCCTCTGTTGGTGTGCCGATGTGGCCCGGCACCCCCTGAGCGATCACAGTCTCCCATTCGCAGCCGAAGTACGAATCGCCAAGGGCGGGGAACTTGAGAATCCAAAGCGTGGCGTAGATGCTCATCGGTGCTCCCTCAGTGAAGGGCCGTATCGTGATCGTTAACAAACGGATGAGGTGATTCTTTCGCGCGAAGCGCTTTGGGGGTGGCGCCAACCACCGCTTTGAATCACGCGCCACAAAGCGGTGGCTGCGCCACCGCACTCCACAGCGACTTCGTCGCGAAAAGAAATGTTACTGAATCGCTTGACAGCACGTCGGGCAGCACCGCCGAGGGCCGGGGACTTGAGACCAAAGCGTGCGCAGGCGTTGACGTACGTAAGCCTCGGGGCGCACGCTACGACCATGGGAAAGCGCATCACCGCCTCGCATCTTCGCCAGAACATCTACCGCATCCTTGATGAGGTGATCGAAACCGGACGGCCTGTTGAGATTACACGGAAGGGCAGTGTCGTGCGCATCGAGGCAACCCGGCAGGAGAGGAGCATCTTCGAGACTCTGACGCCGCATCCCGATCGCTGGCGACTCTGAAGATCTCGTGCACATCGACTGGTCGCCGGAGTGGAAACGTGATCTACCTTGAGACACATGGTCGTGGCGTTCCTTTACGAGGAACGCCGGGGCTTAACTCCCTCCCTCTCGAGATCGCTGATCGCTGTGGGTCCCCTCACCGCCGCCGCCATAGCGATAACCCAAGTCCGAAAACCAGCAGTGTCAGTTGGATGAGGTTGACGACGAATGCCGGTGGGGCTCCTGTCGTGACGAGGGGGATGAACTGAACGACCACTCTTCCGCCGAGGTGCTGCAGCAGGAGCAGTGCGAACAGGAAGGGAACCATGCTGCGGTAGCGGACCAGGGCGAATACGCACAGCGCGCCAATGATGATGTGCGAGAGCCCGAGGAGGGCCCAGAGCGCGACGAACGACTGTGCGGCGGCGACCGGGTAGGTGTCGAGAGGGATTCCGTCGGCGCCGGTCATCACAGCGCGGCCGTTGATGATGGAGTTGACGCCGATGACGCACTTCATCAACGTGAACAGGCCGAAGAGCCAGAGCGCGAGTTTGTGCCCGCGATAGTTGTTGTCGAAAGACTTCGGCAGTAGGAGCTCGAACATGGTGAAAGGTACGTGACGTGAGATCGAGAGTTTCTACGGACCGGCTGAAAAAGCAGATCACCTCAGAGACGCAGAGAGCACTGAGGAAAGCCCTATCCCTTCACACAAACGAACTGCTTCAGGATCGCCACCGTTCGCACGAGGTCGGATTGATTGCGCATCACGTCTTCGATGTTCTTGTACGCGCCGGGGATTTCGTCGAGCACGCCGCTGTCCTTGCGGCACTCCACGCCTCGCGTTTGGGCGATGAGGTCGGCGTTCGTGAATGTTCTCTTGGCGGCCGCGCGCGACATGCGGCGGCCGGCGCCGTGGGAGCATGACTGGAAGCTCTCCGGATTGCCGAGGCCTTCGACGATGTAGGAACGCGTTCCCATGCTGCCGGGAATGATGCCGAGAACGCCGGCGCCGGCGCGGATGGCGCCTTTGCGCGTGATGATGACTTTCTCGCCGAAGTGCGTCTCGCGCGCGAGGTAGTTGTGATGACAGTTGACCGGCTCGTCCAGCGTGAGATGCGGGAAGTGATGACGAAGATTGCGGACCACCTCTTCCAGGATGAGCAGGCGGTTCTTCGATGCGTACTCCTGCGCGAACTCGACGTCGGCTACGTAGGCATCGAACTCCGGCGTCGCTTCGTCGAGGTACGCGAGGTCGGGATCGGCGAGGTGGATCTGCGCCTGCTTCGCGATCTCCTTGGCCCGCTTCATATGTCCCTCAGCGATCGTCTTGCCGAAGTTGCGCGATCCGCTGTGCAGCATGATCCAGACGGAATCGCTCTCGTCGTGGCACAGCTCGATGAAGTGATTCCCGCCGCCGAGCGTCCCCAGTTGGGCAAGCTGGCGCGCACTGATCTTCGCCGCCATATCCGCTGGAGCGCGGCGCAGCCATGAGGAGGCGCCGCTCGTGGAGTCGTTGTGCGATCCGCCGGGACCGTTCCCGACCGGCACGCCGCGCTCGATGGCCTTGCGGAGCTTGGCGGCAACGCCGTCGCCGAAATCGAACGAGGTCAGGTTCGTACGAACGGCGGCCATGCCGCAACCGATGTCGACGCCGACCGCGGCGGGACAGATCGCTCCTTTTGTGGCGATAACCGACCCGACGGTCGCACCCTTGCCGAGGTGAACGTCGGGCATGGCCGCAACGTGATGGAACACGAACGGAAGGTTCGCGATATTCACGAGCTGATCGAGCGATTGCGACTCGACCTGATCTAGCGGAGCCCAGATCTTGATCGGAACACGCGCTTTGTTGACTTCGCCAAGAATGGGCATGGGACTCTGTTAATGATGGCGGTGCCGCGTTTCTTCCTACGCGGGTGTCGGTTTTCGGGGGTCGGGGGTCGGAGATAGCGTTACGCACGACCTCGCTAGCTGCGGGGAAGTCGGTACCCCGACACTCTTCCTACGCGGGTGTCGGGTATCGGGGGTCGGGGGTCGGAGATAGCGGTTACGCACGACCTCGCTAGCTGCGGGAAGCCGGTAACCCCGACACCCGACCCCCGATACCCGACACCCGTCGCCACACCTGGCTTCACCGTTGCTTAGTCTGAATAACTCAGAAGGTGAAGGGTGTGTCTGACGAAGGAGAAGCGAACGACGGCGCGCGGCGCGCTCTGGTTGTCGACGACGATGCTGCAATCCGTATTCTCGTCTCGCGCATCCTCAGCCGGCGCGGATTTTTGGTGGACGCCGCTGCCGACGGCGCAGAGGCGATCGAGGATCTGCTGGAGCACGACTACGACCTGGTAACGCTCGACCTGATGATGCCGCGCATCGACGGATACGGCGTCGTGAAATATCTTCAGGAGCACCAACCGGAACTGTTCAACCGGTTGATCGTGATGACTGCGTTCAGCCCGCACGCTCTGGAGAAGATCTGTCCGCCGGTGGTTCGCATCATCCACAAGCCATTCGAGATCGACGAACTGGTGCGCGAAGCGGAGGAAGCGATCGCTTCGTGACGGCCGCTGATGATGCACATCCACCACAGAGCCGCAGCGGCCACGAGAACCTCGGTGACTTCTGCGTCTCTGTGGTTATGAACGTCCTTCAGAGATTGGCCAGGGTTACGTTGAGGGAGCCGTCCGGCGGAGTCAGATTGACGACGTATATGAACGAAGCTCCCCAGTTGAATTGAAAGGTGTAAGCGTTGACGACGGTAGTGGCGAAATAGCCCGGGGGAGGCGCGTTGCCTGTTCCGGGGCCGCTGTTCACCGTGTAATTGAGAGCGATGAGGTAGCCGTTATTGCCGGCTGCATCTGCCGGTCCGCCGAGGATCGCTACATTGCTGATGTTCGCCGAGGGCACCTCCATCAGCAACTGCATCCAGGCCATCTGCGAGGAACCTTGCGCCGCTTGCATGGAGTTGAGCGTGACCGGCGTGCCGAACGGAAGCGGCACCGGAGTAATGCCGGGAATGCCCGGTCCGATCGCCTGAATCATGATCGGAACGTCCTGGGGCGCGCTGACATTCGTGAGCGTGAGCGCCTGGCTCTGCCAATTGTTGGCCGTCAGAGTCGGATACGGGGTTAAGGCCGGAATCGTCAGCAACTGGGGTGCTGATCCACCGCTGGTAATGGCGAGCGTGCCGGAGTTGTTGACGGTTGCCAGATCTTTCGCCGCGATGATCATCGTTCCGAGCGGCGTCTGCGGCATCGTCGCACTCTGCGCGACCTGCAGGACCATCGGGGAACCGTCCCACTGGGTGTTGTGAGTGTTCTGTCCCAACCTCTGAATTGCATCTTCGTTTGCCATGACCCACTCTCCTTCAGAGCGCCCGCAATGTGAGTTTGATACCGCTGCTGTTGAGGGCCGACATGTTCGCGGCGAAGATCGGCACCGCGCCGCAATTGAACTGGAGGGTGTAGCTGTTGCTCGTCGTCGTCGCGTAGTAGCCCGCCGGTGGTGGTGGTCCGGTGGGGCCGGAGTTACTACCGTAGTTAATACCAAAGACGTAGCCGTTGTTGCCGGTGCCGTCGACGGGTCCGCCGATGACGGCCAGAACGCCGAGGGAACTGTCAATAGAGGCGATCACTAGCTGCATCCACTGAGCTGACGTCGCCCCTTGCGCGGTTTGCCCCGGCCCTACAGCGAGGGTTGTACCGGTGTTCAATGTCAGCGGGGTCGGTCCCGGAATGCCGCGGCCGATTGCCTGAATCCCGAACGGCGTGTCGCTGTTCGCGCTGACGTTGGTGATGCTCAAGTTGTTCGCATTCCAGTTGTTGACGACTATCGAAGGCTGCAGCGACGGCATCACATTGTTGTAGAAAATGGGTGCTGCTCCGCCCGAAGTGACGCCGAGCGTTCCGGCGTTGTTCTGGGTTGCGACATTGCGGTAGGAAAAGATCATCGTGCCGTTCGATGTTTGCGGCATGTTGGCGCTTTGATTGACGAGGAGGGTGATCGGCGAGCCGTCCCAGGCCGCGATAACGACATTTTGCCCGAGAAGCTCGTACGGAAAAGTTGCCGCCGCGCTCATGTCGTCCCATCCACTACAGAGCGATCAGGATAACTTTTGCCACCGACGCCGTGTATGGCGACATGTTCACGACATAAACGCTGGCGCCCGCCCAATTGAACTGAAACGTGTAGCTGTTGCTCGTCGTGGTCGCATAGTAGCCGGCGGGCGGAGTCGGGCCGCCGGGGCCGCTGTTCGTCGTCGCATTTACTGCGAATACGTAACCGTTGTTTCCGCTGCTGTCGACGGGGCCGCCGATGACCGCGAAGATGCAAAGACTCGGCGTGTTGCTGACCATCTGCAGTTGCATCCACTGCGGCGCGGTCTTACCCATTGCGCTCTGGCCGGGCGCGAGGGAGACGCCCTGGGGGCTCGTCGGAAGGTTGAGCGAGCTCTGGCCGGGAACGCCCGGTCCATAGGCGAAGATGTAGATGGGCGTGTCGTTGTTTGCGCTGACGTTCGACACGCTGAGGTTGTTGGCCTGCCAGTTGTTCATCCACATCGACGGCTGCTGGACGTTTGCCGGTGCCGTGACGAACGACGGAGCGCTGCCGCCCGAAGTGACGCCGAGCGTGCCGGAATTGTTGAGCGTCCCGACGTTGACCCAGCCCAGGATCATCGTGCCGTTCGCGGTCTGCGGCATTAGAGCGTTCTGGCCGACGAGCAGCGTCATTCCCGTGCCGTTCCAGGACACCACCGTAGGGGCGGCGCCGGCGAGTCGTGCGAAGCTGGACCGTGCGATCTTTCTCAATGCCGGCATGCTGTTCCTCGCTGCAACCGGCCCCGGCATCTGCCGGGGCCGGTCAGGAATACGGATCAGAGAGCGCGCATCACAATGCTGAGAGCCTGCGCCGTGGACGGCGACAGGTTCGAGACGAAGACCTGATGTGAGCCCCAGTTGAACTGGAAGGTGAAGCTGTTGCTGGTCGTAGTGGCGTAGTAGCCGGCGGGAGGCGGGGCTCCGCCGGGGCCGGTATTCGCGGTGGCGTTCACTGCGATGACGTAGCCGTTGTTGCCGGTACCGTCCGGCGGTCCGCCGATGATGCCGAGAATGCCCAGGGTCGGCGCGGTCGACTGAATCAACAACTGCATCCACTGCGGGCTAGCGTTGCCGGCGGCACTCTGTCCGGCGCTCAGTGCGGTCGCCGTGTTGATGGGAAGGTTCAGCGGGGTAATGCCCGGAATACCGGGTCCGACCATCTGCACGAGGATCGGGGTGTCGTTGTTCGCGCTGACGTTGGAGATGCTCAGGTTGTTCGACTTCCAGTTCTGAATCAGAATCGTCGGCTGGTTGGCATTCGCGGGAATGTCGAGGAACTGAGGAGGCGCCCCGCCGGAAGTGAGGCCGAGCGTTCCGCCGTTGTTTATTGTCGACCGGTTCGTCGAAGCAATAATGGTCGTGCCGTTCGGCGTCTGCGGCATGGCCAGGTTCTGGTTGACGAGAAGAACGCTTGGGGAACCGTTCCATGAGGCGTTGATCGCGCTGTCGGCGTGTCCGAGCAGCATGAAAGTGGGGGTTGATCCTTTAGCCATCTCTTTTCTCCTTGTTGTTCAAAACTGCGTTGATGTGAGGTTATGGCGTTGCGACGTCGGTCAATTTCAGTTGGAGATTCCGGAGCCGTAAGACGGGTGTATTCAAACCGCTGAGCTGCGCGAACAGCGTGATGTCAAAGACGAACTGTGCGCCGGCCAGCGAGCCGGCGCCGAGGGTGATGGCGTTGTCCGCGGCCCAGTTGGCGACGGCCGTGGCGTAGATGCTGGAGAAGTCGCTCAACTGCGACGGCTGCGTGGCATCGATGAGGAACGAGCGCGCCAGGGCCACCGGAACGAGCGGACTGACCGGGTTCGCCGAGACCACGCCGCCCGGCGTGGAGACCGGGTACTGGAAGCTGCAGGCGACCTTCACGCGGCGCGGCGTCGAGGCATCGAGGCCCGCGGTTGCGCGTGCGCTCAGCAGCGCCTGCTGCGTGTCGTCATCCGCCAGCAGGTCGTACATCATCGTGTAGATCCGCTGGCAAAGGCTGCCGACGCCCGGCGGCGGAGCGGAAGGACATCCGGTGCCGATCCCCTGATTCGGCAGCGTGGCGATGTTGATCGCTACGGAGTTGTCGACAAGCGGCGTGATCGGCGTGGTGGCGCGGACGATCGGCGTCATGTAGACGTACTCCGGCTTCGCATACCACTGGGTGTTGTCGGGCGCGGTCATCTCGATGAGGTTGCGCTCGATCTGCAAACCGGCCAGCGCGTTCTCGGCGAAGAGAACATTCAGTTTGTCGGCTTCGATCTGGTGAATGACCCAGTCGCCGGCCAGCGGCGGCACCGGCGTGTAGGTATTGGTGATGCCGTTCGGCACGGTCCCCGTGAACTGGTTCGGGTACGGCTGCAGGCTGCCGGGAGCCAGCGCCTCGATCGAAAGCGTCACCCCTGGGAAGCTCGACTCCTGCGTTTCCCACTTGAGGGTAATGATCTGCGCGCCGGCACTTCCCTGCGGGACATCGGTGACGGTGTAGGTATCGGTGATGTTCGGAAGCAGCCGCCCGGCCGCGAGCGCCGTGGGCAGCGGCGTCCAGGTGGTGTTAGTGACGACGGCGGTGACGAGATCGGCGAACAGATTCGCCGCAACGCTCCAATTGGGATCGGTCAGCTTCGTCAGCACCGGCAGGATCACCGGGAACGTTGCGCTGAACCGCGCCAGCGCTTCGAAGAGTGTGAACCGCTGCGCTTCACCGGCCGCCAGCGTCGAGTTGCTCTGGCCACCGCCTGCGGAGGTGGTCAGGTCCGTGTTGTAGGTGATCGCCGTCAGGATCATGTCGTGGACGGTGAGCTGCACCTGGTACGCGTAGGTGAGCTGCCACGCGGCGGCATCCATGAGCGGGTTGTCCGTCACCGGCGGAATCGACGGCTGAGCCGCCTCTTGCAAGATGACCGTTGGCGGCGTCGGATATTCGCGGAAGACGAGCGGAATGTTGGTCACGCCGCTTCCGAGCGGGGGCAGCGTCGTGTACGGATTGACGAGCTGCAGCCACATCGACGGCCGCGCCTCGCCCGGCGGCACGGAGCCGGACGGCACGAGGAAGTACTGGAGGTGGGTGACGTTGTAGGCGAGCGACAGGGTCACGCACTTGGTGTCCCTCACGTCGGAAACGCCGAAGAGGAAGGTCAGAAGACTCGATCCGTTAGGCGTGATGGGGACAGTCGGCGATGAGAACGTGTAGCCTCTCAGATCGTCCTCGCTGATGGGGTTGCCTGAGCATGAAGGGGTGCCGGCAGGGGGCGGAGTAGCCTTGATCGTCCCGAACAACGCGAAGTTATCGCCGATACCGGCCGGCAGCGTTCCCCAGCTAACACCGTACTGAACGACTGTGTCGGTCGTGTAGGCGGTGGCCAGCGCCGCGCGCATCTGCTGCTCGAATGTCTCCTGCGCTGCGGCCAACTCCGTAGTCGTTCTCGTAAACGGCGAATCCGCCGGGAACAGCCAGTCGACCTCCCGAAGCGAATAGAGGCTCGCCAGCGTTCCCCGCCCCTCGGCGACCGCATCGTATGCCGGACGGGCAAGCTCGAACGCCGTCGACGCTGAGGCGGGGGCGAGGAAACCGTCCACCGCCTGGAAGAAGGTCGAGTTGAGCCGGTCGAGATCGACGTCGGTGAAGAGCTGCGAGTCGGACCAGTTGGGCGGCGGATTCAGCACCGCCGGAATCGACGGCATCGGCACGACTGCGGTATTCAAGGTGTTATCGAGCGGCTCGGGCGAGAGATAGAACGGTCCCGCTCCGGCGGCGCCGATGGTGATGTTGAGAAGCGATTGCTGCACCGCCCAGAGCGACTGGTTCCCGCCCTTTCCGGAGCCGCTTCCGTCGGCTGCAACGCCTGCCTGCCGCAGCAGGGAGCGCGATCGAGCAACGCTCGAATTCTGGCTCAGCGACTGCGCGCCGTTCAGTCCTACCGACAGAACGAGCTGCGGGAATGCCTTCACGAAGACCGCCGCGAAGTCGGTGACGGATACAGTCGCACCACCCCCTACCGAGGCACCGACCGTGGAGGCGACGTTGGTGGTAGCGCGCTGCGCCGACGGGAAGGTGATGTTGCCGGAGGCGTCCTTCAGCATCGGCGAGATGAGGCTCGGATCGCGCTGGATCTGGAAGAGCATCGCGATCTCGAAGGCCGGCGGCAGCGCGCCCGTCCCGGTCACCTTGATCGTCAGCACGACCGGCGGGACGTTGAACGGCGGGACAGGATTCCGGAGGTACGTGATGATCGATGAGGCCATCGTCGTGATGGCGGTGGCCTGCTGCTGGCTCAGCGTCACCGTGACCATGCTGCCGTCGGAATTCAGGGCGAGATTCGTCTCGACGTTGAAGCTGATCCCCGGCGCGGTGATCTGATCGTAGATCGTCGTCCACAATGTCAGCGCGGACGCAGCCTGGTCGGCGGTGAGCTGCTCGAACGCGCTCTGGCTGGGCGTCAGATAGACATTGAAGGTATTTGCCGCCGGACCGGCGGGATTGAAGTCGTAGTTCGTGACCAGGCCCTGCCACTGATCGAGCGACACGATCGGATCGAAGTAGTCATTGTTCACGCCCGAGAAGTTGAGCGGCGCCGGCATCTGGTTGCCGAAGGCGTCGTTCTGGAAGAAGTCGACGCTGACCGGTGATCCGATGCTGGCGTAACGATTGGGCGATGGTCCGAGCGGCTGATTCGCAGTGGCGACGTTGTAGAGCGGAATGTAGGTGCGGTACGAGCGCGTGCTGGCCGTAGCATTCGTGACGCCGTCGGCGGCGCTGCTGTTCGGATCGGGCTGCTGCGGCTGGACCGGCGCGGAAAGGTTGCCCGCCACGAAGCCGCTCGTCGCCGCGACCTGATAGGTGATCAGGCTGTACAACGCATTCAACTGCGAGGCGTTGCCGCCCGACGCCTCCAGCATGCTGCGCAACTCATCCTCGTCCGTGATGCCGCTGTCGACCAGCGCCTTGATCACCTCGGAGCGGCGATAGTGCCTGTTCCCTTCGATGCTCGCCCCAGCGCGAAGCAGCGTCGGGCTCGGCCGCATCAACATCGCGGAATCGTCGCGGGTCATAACCGCGCCGATCGAACCGGCAGCGACGGTGCCATATTGAATCGAGAACGCGGGATTCGTCGTTTCTGCGTAGTAGACGAGCGTCGCATCGGCGCTGTTCAGGACGATCGAGTTGTAGAACGGCCGGATCCGCGCCGGCGACGCCGGCGTGTTCTGCTCGCCGGTCGGCAGATAGCTGATAAGGATCGTGAGCGGCGCTGGCCCGCCGCTGAAGAGCGTCGGCGGAAGGCTCTTGCCGGCCTGGTTGAGGTAGCGCAGGTAGTAGCCGGTGGCGTTGGTGACCGCCGCCTGCTGGATGATCTGCAGGAAGCCGGTGGCGTCGTCGATCTGCGCGCCGACCGGGACAGGCGGCGGAGCCTGCGCCGCGGCCAACATCATTAGCGACCCGCTCGGTGGTGGGGATGACTGCGTGGTCGTATTCGTGCGCAGGACGAAGACGTCCGAGGCATTGATCGCATCGGATGTCAGTCCTGTCGATCCAGCCGCGGTCTGGTAGAGGATCTGGATCGAGGAGATCGGCTGTTCGCTCTGCAGCACCTGCAGGATCTGCTCGAGCAGTTGTTGGTCGCTCTGGCTGGCGCCGGCGAGCGTGAAGACATCCGGCAGACTGCCACCAGCGCCGGCCGGCACCTGCGTGACGTTGAGCGTGATCTGCGTCGCCCAGCCGAAAGCGGTCGGCGAGAGTGGTGTCCCGCCCGGCATGTAGGGAGCGCCGGCGAGGCGCGACTCGACGAGCACGCTGATGTCGGCGCCGGCGGCCTGCAGTCTCTGCAGAGCTGACGCATACGGCCGGAGGCTGACCACGGTACTCGAAGGTTGCGTCCACGGCACCGGGTTGTCGAACGAGAACGCCTGCGGCCCGATGTCGGTGAACGGCATCTGCTGCGGCGCGCTCGGAGACTGGATGTCGGTGGCCTGCGCCTGTTGGAACGGCTGCAGCCATGAGCTGGTGAGGTCCCAGCTCGCGGTCGACGTGATCCAAGTCTTCGTCGTGTCGGGGTTCGACAGCGCGATCGTGTACTTGTTCGACGCTCCGAGGGATCCGACAGGGAACTCCTGCCACAGCAGCGCGTACTGCGGATTCGTCGTCGTGAGCGCCGTGCCGCCCGGAACGGTGAGTCCTGCCGTGTAAGGAAGGCGGGCGCCGCCGCGGAAGGAGCTCGACATCTGTCCGCCGAGCGAGGCGAACAACCCGTTGCCGACGGCCGTGCTGATCAGTGTGTTGATCGCCGCCTGCGGCACGCCGAGGTTCTGGATCGTCTGCAGCAGTTGATGGACGGCGCCGCGGATCAGGCCCGTGAAGTAGTTGAGGAAGATCTCCTGTATGAGCGGGATCGTCTCGTCGGCGGCTGCCAGTGTCGCCGTGAGCGCACCACCGGACGACGCCCCCTCCTGGTTCACGAACATCTGGTTGAAGTAGTCGTCGACCATCGTGATGTAGGTGGCCGGCACGTTGTTCTTCGTGGAGAAGACATAGTCGAGATCGTCCGGGGTCGTCCCGCTCATCCGGCCGTTGGTCTTCATGTTGAAGAACGGCGGCATCGGGTACGTCGATGCGTACAGCGTGGTGCCGGCCGGGGCCTGGGGAACGGCAACCGTGGTCGCACCGAACACCGACAACTGCGACAGCAACGTCGGATAGTCGATCAGTCCGATCAGCGCCTCCGGCGTCTGATCGAGCGCCGCCAGCTGCGTCTCCGTGACGGTGAAGTTCCACCCGGGAAGGGTCAGCGCCTGGCCAACCGCCCACGTTGCGAGCTGCGTCGTCAATTTCTCGAACGGCTTGAAGGTCGCGTAGTCGGGCGTGCCGGTTGGGGCGTTGTCGTACTCGACGCCGAGCGACGAGACCACCCATGGCGTTCCAGTGCCGGTGCTGGCCGGGAAGACCACGGTTCCTTCCGGCAAGTACCAGATCGCGAGCGAGGTGGTAAAGCCAGGAATCAACGGAAGGACGGCCGGCGCGCTGGCCAGGAGCGCGCGCGACGTGTGCGACGCGAACAGGCGCTGCTTCATCTCGAGCAGCTCGTTCGGCGAATCCGGCGCGAGCAACTGCCACTCGAACCGGAACGACGCGTTGAAGCTGAAGCTGATCGTGATCGAGAAGAGGAAGAGGTTGATCTCCACCGAGACGCTGACGCTGACGCTGGCCTCGATGTACAGGAGAATCGATCCGCTGCCCGGAATCGTCCTCTCCATCTTCAGAACGATGCCGATGCTGGCCTGCAGGCGGACGTTGACGCTGGCCTTGATGATGACGAAGTCGATCTTGCCGTACAGCTCTCCGATCACGCCGAACTGCCCCGTGAGCATGAGCGCGTCGGGCGACTGGAAGATGTTGTCGGAGCCGCTGGCCAGGTAACCGGCCGCGCCCTGGACGATGCCGAAGAAGGTGATGCTGACGCCGGCTTTGAGCGGGCCGGCGGTGAAGTCTTTGCCGACGCCGAGCCGCACCGCGAATCCGAACGCCAGGATGCTTGGATACGTGCCCACGAAAATGCTGCTCGTCGCGGAGCTGAGGCTGGCGATGTAGAAGCCGCCCGAGCCTGTGACCGGAATCGGCCCGGCCTGCGCCTGCACGCGGAAGCAGCGGCTCCAGTCGTCGCCGTTCGGGAATCCGAGGTCGACCTTCCAGTCGCCGTTCGTGTAGACGCTCACCGCGAGCGACGGAAGTGTCAGCGACGCCGCACCAACCTGGAAGGTCCGGAGCGAGTCCGGAAGCGTCAGCTCGGCATAGAAGAGACCGATGCTGTCGCTGATCTTTGTGTACGTGATCTCGAAGTCAAACAGTTTTTCGACGCTGAGCGTCAGGCTGTAGAACGGCGTGACGTCGTAGAAGACGAAGCCGACCGTGATCTTCTCGAGCAGTGTGAAGTCGGTCAGGGCGATCCACTGGCCGTTCGGGTGGTAGACCTTGTCGTATTCGCTGTTCTCGATCGCGGTCCAGAAGTCGCCCGTCATGAAGTCGAGGAAGGTCTTGAACGTCGTCGGAGGGCTGCTGGGATCCGGACCGACGCGCTGGCCGAGGCCGAGGTACATCAGCTTGAAAACGCTGCCGCCGTCGTCGCCTTCGACCAGGTCGACAACGCGTTCGCCCGCCGTGAGGAGCTTCCGCTCGATTTCGGCCTTCGGTTCGTTGTTGACTGCCGCGATCCAGCCGATGTGCGCGGCGTCGTTGATCGGAGCGAACAGCGCGAAGTCGAACTGCGCAGTGCCCGGCGGCAGGCGCTGCCCAAGGATCTCGATCGAGGAGTTGTGAAGCGCCAGGACGAGCATCGCATCGCCGCCGTCCGTGGGCGTCTGGTAGCGAAGGATGAACTGCTCGATGATGAGATCGAGCACGCCCTGGATCTTGATCTCGAGCTTCCCGTCCGCCTGCGGAAGCTGGACACCGAAGGCGATGCCCCCCTGTACACCCGTGCCTGGCTGCAGCCAGCCGATGAGGAAGCTGAACTTGAACGCCTGGAGAGAACCGACCAGCGCGCCGAGCGTACCGAGGTCGAGATCGAACGCCAGCCCGTAGTTGAACTGGTCCGTCAGCGAGTAGCCCGGATCGAGGGGAACGCTGGAGAGCGAGAAGTACCCCAGGTTCTCGAGCGTCTGCTGATCGGGATATTGGTTATAGAGGAACGACGTGAGCTTGAACGGGAGGAGCGCGAGAAGGGCATTCTTCGTCCCTTCTTTCGCCGGGCTGTTGGCAAGGTCGAGGCGGAGATTCCCGGGGTTGAAGTCGAGTTTCAGGTTTGCGGTCTTCGGCGAGTTTGGCGGGTTGACCGTGAGGTCGAAGCTCACCGAGATCCCGAGGTCGTTGAAGCTCAGCTTCTCGAACGAGAAGATGTCGAGGACGTTGAAGTCCTTGAACGTCATGCTGCCCCAGATCCCGAAGGCCGCCTGGATGTTCGAAGTGGTCTTGTCGTTGGGATTGACGGTCTCCTGCTGGAAGGAGAACTGGAGCTTCGTCAGTTCGATCTCTTCGAGGTAGGTGTTGTCGTCGAATTTGAAGGTGTAGGTCTTCTCGGCGACGAAGGAGTAGACGCCCTCCCCTGACGAGCTGTCGTCGCCGCTCGTGGAGTGGGCCTGATACGAGCCGATGATGATGATGACGTTGTCGCCATCACCCTCCGCCGCTGTCCCGCCGTCATCCTTCTCCTCGGTCACCTCGGTGCCGAACAACGAATTGACAGTGAGATTCACCTTGCACGAGAAGCTGCTCAGCGACGAGTTCGTGAAAAGAGCGCGGAGGTACTCGACTTCAAAGTTGTAGTTAACGTTCACTCCGGTGACAGCCGGAACCGCCGAAGCCGTATCGCCGGACGGCTTTTCGTAGTCGACGAGGCCGAAGAACGAGCTCTGTGCCAGCGTCGGCGTCGTGCTGCCCGGTTCAGTATCGTTGATGGATACGCCGACGTGATGGACGCGGAAGGCGTCGATGTTGCTCACCGGCGGATCGCCGGGATTGGCTGCCGGCACCGTCATGCCGCCCGTCACCGCCTTGATGGCGATCGGGAGGCTTTCGAGCTGCATGTTGCAGTTCAGCGCGAGCATGCCGCTGAAGTTCGGGTCGGTGACGACCTTGTAGAAGTTGTAGTAGAGCGAGCTCGTGTCCGGCTGGCCGCTCGGATCTCCGTCCGGGCAGTTCCCAGCGCCATAGACGGCTTCACACGCGTTCTGGATCTGTTTCTGGATGTACGCCTGCGCGTCGTCAGATGTGAATCCCTGCGACGTATTGAACGTCGCCGCCTGCGACCAGAGGCTGGTGTCGGCCACAAGGCTCGCAATCGACTGGCCGGGGTAGAACTTCAGGATCACGATCGGCGGAGTGCCATCGCTGCTGCGTGTGCCGTCGGGTGAAAGGCTGAAAGGCCATCCGGCGATGTTGACCGTCTGATCGAACCCGGCAAAATCGAAGAGCCTCGTCCCGTCCGGGTCCGGCGCCGTCAGGCTGCTGATGACCAGGAAGATCTGGTTCTGCATCAGCGCCTCGCGGACCGCATCCCCCATGTTGGTGAACTGGAGGATCACCGATGCCGGCGGAGGAAGCTTGAGATCGGGACTGAGCCCGATCCGCGTGCTCTGCCAGACCTGATTCGCGTCGAGGCCGGCCAGCAGTCCCTGCGGCGTCATCGCCCACTTCAGGTCGTCGCCCGGCGCAAAAGCGGCGTGAACGAGAGCTCCGGAAGCGCGCGCGAGCTTGTTCGCCGATGACTGCGCCGCGGTGAAGTTGTTCTTGCGCGTCGGATTGATCGCCGTCGACTCCATCGCCAGGAAGGGTTTGTACTGGTCCAGCGTCGTCTGCGTCAGCCCGGCATACGGAACCATCGGCACCAGCGGACTGGAAGCGGCGGCAAGAGCGTTCGCCTTCCCCTTCGCGCTCCACGCCGGCACCGGCAGGAAGTCGAGGACGTAGACATTGAGACCGCTTGCCGGCGCGGCGCCGCCAAGCATCGCCGCCGACGAACCGCTCTGATCGAAGAGCGGCGATTCCTGCGGCTGCGAGATGTACTGGCCCTCGGCCGTTACGAACTGAACCCACGACGTCGTGACGTTCCCGTTCATCGTGTCGAGGAACACCGGCGGCTTGTCCCAGGACGTCGACGGTGTCGTCTTCTGGAAAGCCGGTTGCCCCGTCTTCATCACCAGGCTGTCGACGGCTGCCGACGCGACCTGCACGTTCAGGAACTCGGTGCCGGTCGCGCCGCAGAGAAGGCCGGCCGATCCCGCGGCGGGCGTCGATCCGTCCACGATTACGCCGAAGGAGCCGGCCGGCGTGAGGTAGTAGTACTTCCCCTGATCCGTCGGCTGGTTCACCGGCCGGTTCGCAAAGGCCAGCCGGCTGGTGAGTGCCGGATCGCCGCCATTGACGGTTGTCAGCGCAAACGACTTTCCGTTCGCAGTCGTGTAGTACGAGCCGACCGTCGCATCGGTGGCCTGGAAGTACGACCGGGTGTCGACCAGCGGCTGCAGCACGTCGAGCCACACACTGAAATTGAGCGGCGTCGCCGCGCCGCCGGGAGCGCGTAGAAGCGGGTACGAAAGAGCGGCGAGGAGATTGTTCGCGCCCGGCCCGAAGTACATGAAGCCGGCCTCGAACCACGCCAGGTCATTGGTGGCGAATTGGAACGGGAGGTTGACGCTGCCGGCATGAACGTTCGTGCCGTCGTCCATCGGAAGGGTCATGTTGTCCGACGCCGGCACGAAGGAGTTGGACTGCGATTGACTCGGCGGCGCCGAGGTGAGCTGGACGTTCCGGGTGGCATTGTTGAAGACGAAGGAGTTGCTTCCGTCATCGAAGCTGATGTTCGGTCTCAGCGACGGGATCGGGCTCGCTGTCACGGCAAGAGTGATGCTGTTGAACACCAGCGTGTACGACTGCGAGACGAATGGCGAGCTGGTTCCCTGGCCGCCCGTCAGCACCAGCGTATTCGCCGTGACCTTCGGCCCGCTCTCTTGAAACCATCCGAATTGCGCACTCGGCGTCCCCTGAAAGAGGCCGCGGACGGCGGAGGCGAATGCGTCCCAATCGCGCGTTGCCGACGGGACGAAGAACGCGAAGTATCCCTGCTGGCTGGGATCGGTCCACGTCGCCTGCGATAGCTGGAACGTCGGATCCGTGCGGCCTGCGTCCTGGAACAGGAACGCAACGCACGCTTTCGACGGATCCGCCGAGGACAAGTAGAGGCCGCTCTTGAACAACTTGAAGTTGATCATTGATGTCCGCCGACCGACTGCTGAATTCCGTTCTGAAGTAGTGGAAGCAACAACCTAGTTCCGGGAAGGGCGGGATGTCAAGAGTCATGCGAGAAGTATTACTGGCATTTCACACCGGACATCAATCTTCCTAAGTGGCCGGCATCTCTTTAATGAATCGCAGCGGCGCCAGAAATGACCGGGCGCGCCCGCGAATCGGCGCGCCCGGTCCCGCTTTGCTACTTACGCTTCATCCGACGTGCGTCGCCGGCGCCGTGCTCGGCGCCGGTGAAGGCGCCGGTTCCGGTGACGGTGCTGGCGCAGGCGGCTTTGCCACCGGCTTGCGGCTGCGTCCCAGACGATTCGTCCGGCGCATCTGCGCAAGGTGCGGCAGCAGGCCGGCGTGCTCCGGCTGCTTGACCAGCTTCTTGCTGACGGAGTACGTCAGCAGCACTGCCTGGCCGAGGGTGTGACGCCGCGTCAGGTTCGCCGACGAAACACCACCCAGCATCGCTCGCAACTCGTCCTCGACGGGCGTCCAGCGGGCGCACGTCTCGGCG
>JADGNZ010000044.1 GCA_017883205.1 Thermoanaerobaculia bacterium
TTGGCGCGACAGGCAAACGCCCCCTCATCCGGCCTTCGGCCACCTTCTCCCCCACTGAGAAGCGTGGGGGAGAAGGCGCTCGATTGGGAGCGCGGTGCCGGCAATTCCAGTGCAAGTGTGAGAAGTGCGCCTTAAGCGGGCGTGTTCGCCGGCGAGACGCCGCCGGGCCAGCCGCCGAGACGGCAGCGTTCCGTCTCGGGTTGTTGCTAAGATTGGAACAGCATCGCGGCGTCGCGCGTTCTGAGGCACCGCCCGCGAAACGTTTCCACCAATGGAGGATTCATGCGCAGATTCACTTTCCTGGTTGCACTCATTCTGACGGTCGCGGTTGCCACCACCGCTTCGGCGCAGGTGCGCGGAACCGGGCGGCTTCAGGGGATGGTGACCGACAAGACTACCGGCAAGCCTGTCGAGGGTGCCGTGGTGACGGTGGGCCTCCCATCGGGCAACACCGCGCCGATCGTGTCGAAGACCGACGTGCATGGCCATTGGTCCGCTCTCGGATTGGTCAACGGCCAATGGAACATCGATATCGTCGCTCCCGGCTTCCAGACGACCAGAGGATCGGCCAGTGTGAGCGAGATGCGACAGCTTCCGATGATCAAGACGCAGCTCGCTCCTGAGGTGAAAGAAGAAGCGCCGGCGGCAGCGGTCGCTCCCACGCCGCTGATCGGGAAAGAAGCGGCGGATGCCATCACCGAGGGGCAGGAGCTGATGACCCAAAACAAATACAAGGAAGCGGTGGCCGACTTCGAGAAGGCCTATGCACTCGTGCCGGTGGACAAACCGGAGACGAAAAAGGTTCATGACCAACTGATGCAGGTGATGGCGCAGGCGTACTACCGCGCCGGCGATGTGCCGAAGGCGATCGGGATGCTCGAAACCATCACGGCCGCTGACCCCGCGAACACGGGAGCGGAAGTGCTGCTCGCGAACCTCTACCTGCAGAACGGTCAGCTCGAGAAGGGAAAAGGAATGCTCGAGAAGTTGCCGGCTTCGGCGATCACCGATCCGAGCGCCTACACCAATGTCGGCATCCTTTTTCTGAACAAGAACAACCCTGCCGACGCGGTGACCTACTTCACCAAGGCCATCGACATGAATCCCAAGGCAGGCGATAGCTACTACTATCGCGGGTTGGCGTATGCCCAGCTCAAGAAGAACACGGAAGCGAGAGCGGACTTCGAGCAGGTGCTTGCACTCACCCCCGACTCGCCGGAAGCGAAGGATGCGAAGGCAATGCTTGCGGCGTTGCCAAAGAAATGATCAAGGCGAGCAACGACGGTAACGCCGGGGTCTCTGCCGGCTTGGCGAGTGACAAGCCGGCGCTCTCGATGTGGCGGCGAGACGCCGCCAGGCCAGCCGCCGGGACGGCAGCGCTCCGTCTACTTCAATCTCTGCTTGTTTTTCTGGCGTTGCCGCTGCTCATCGGCTGCGGACGCCGCTCGATCGGCGCACCCTCAAAGACGACGCCGGTCATTCTGATCTCCATCGATACGCTTCGGTCGGATCACCTGCCTGCCTACGGCTACAAGGGTGTGGCCACGCCGAACATCGACGCCCTGCGCGCTGACTCGATTCTCTACGAGCGGGCGTACAGCCATGTTCCCCTCACTCTGCCCTCACACGTCACCATCCTCACCGGCATGCTTCCGGCGGATACCGGAGTCCGCGACAACATCGGCAACCGTCTTTCTGAGTCGATACCGATCCTTCCGGAGCTCCTGAAGAAGAATGGATATGCGACGGGTGCGGCAGTATCGGCATTTGTGCTCCGCCACGAGACCGGCGTCGCCCGAGGATTCGATTTCTTCGAAGACTCCACGACAGCGATGGACACCTCCACTCTTGTTCTCGGCAGAATCCAGCGCATCGGAGGGGAGACCCTTCGAGCAGTGCAGCCATGGCTCGACAAACAGGGCGCGCAACCGTTCTTCCTCTTTCTTCACCTCTACGATCCGCACACTCCGTACGAGCCGCCCGAACCGTATTTCAGCAAGTATCCCGATCACTACGACGGCGAGATCGCGTACTCCGACTCGGTCGTCGGCGCTCTCATCGACGATCTCAAGAAGAAAGATCTGTACGACAAATCGTTGATCATCCTTCTCTCGGATCACGGGGAAGGCCTCAACGAGCACGGCGAAGAAGAGCACGGGATGTTCCTGTATCGAGAGGCGCTGCAGGTTCCGCTGCTCGTGAAACTTCCGAATTCGCGGCGCGGCGGCGCGTCGGTGAAAACGCCTGTGCAACTCGTCGATGTGTTCCCGACGATCCTCGAACGAACGGAGACGCCCGAACCAAAAACGGGGCGGCGAACGGGACAGTCATTGCTGACGTTTCTCGACGGAGGCCCGACACGGTCCATCTACTCCGAAACGTACTATCCGCGGTTCCACTTCGGCTGGAGCGACATGGAATCGCTCATCGAAGGCAACGATCATTTCATTCGGGCGCCGCTACCGGAGTTGTTCAATCTGGCCGCCGATCCAGGCGAGAAGAAGAACCTCGTGCAGGAAAACCGCCGCGCTTACGTGAGGATGAAGAGCACCATCGAGCCGTTCATCAAGGAGGCAGTTGCCCCTTCCGGCTTTGATCCCGAGGAAGCAGCGAAGCTCGCCGCGCTTGGATATGTCGGGTCGACGGTGGCAACGCAAGAGGGGAAGGCGCTTCCTGATCCCAAAACGACGATCGGCACACTTCACGAGATTCGCCTCGCCTTCACTCTCTTCGAGGATAAGAATTACCCCGAATCGCTCCGCCGCACGAACGATCTTCTGGCAGCCAACGGACAGATCGTCGATCTCTGGGACATGAAATCGAAAATCCTATGGGCGATGGGTCAGCGTGCCGCATCGATCGAGGCCGCCAAAGAGGGGCTACGCCGGAACACCGGCGCGATCGCCCTGATCTTCGATGTCGCGCAGCTCTCACTCGCGGCCGGCGATCTCGAGGCGGCGCAGAAGCATGCCGAAATTGCGGTGAAGATCGAGCCCGGGGAGGCCCACGAGATCCTCTCCAGGATCTGGGTGCAGCGTCAGGATTCCGGCCGCGCCGAACAGGAAGCGAAGCTTGCGATGCAGACCGTCAACGATCCGACTACGGAGTTGATGATCCTCGCCGGTGTGGAGATGGACCGGAAGAACTACCAGAAGGCGCTCGACTATCTCGATCAGGCGGCCGCGCGCGTGGGGAAGAGGTCGCCGCCAAAACTTGTGACTCTCCACTTGACTCGCGGCGATGCGCTTGCACGGCTCGGAAGAGGAGAGGAGGCGGAGCGCGAGTTCCGCGCCGAGATCAGCGACTTCCCGGCGGATGCGCGCGCCTATTCGTCGCTCATCATGCTGCTCGTGAGCGAGCACAGGACGGACGAGGCCACGAGGGTCGTTTTCGATACGGTCAAGGCGGCACCGTATCCTCATTCCTATGTCGTCATCGCCGAGACGCTGAAGGCGATCGGTGACGATCGTGGCGCCATGTTCTGGACGAGTCAGGGGCTGCAGCGCTTTCCACAGGATCCCGAGCTTCGCGGGCTGCCGAAACGCATGGCCGAGATGACGCAGAAACTCCGGTCGAATCTGCAATGACGATCGGTTCTCACTGAATGAAGAAGAATACGAGGCGAGGCCGCCGGCCATCATCGGAGCCTGGGAAGGGCACCCCTGTGGACACCATTGCTCCCGCCGCCGAGGTGCCGCCTTCGGATGTGCCACCTCGCGGCGTCAGGCGTCACCTGACCGCTATCCTGCTGGCGTTCACAGGAGTCCTGGTGATCGCCGCCGGCTACTACGTTCTCGTCCGGGCTCGCGGGGGCGCGGGCTCTCCTGCTCGCGACATCATTCTGATTACCATCGACACCACGCGCGCGGACTCGCTCGGATACACGGGAAACACACGCGTCAAGACCCCGTTCATCGATGCCCTGGCGGGACGCGGAATCATCTTCACGAACGCGCATGCACACAATGTCGTCACGCTACCGTCGCACGTCAACATTCTGACCGGCCTCTTTGCCTATCAGCACGGCGTCCACGACAACTCGGGCTTCGTGCTCGATCCAAGGTATCTCACGGTCGCCACCAGACTGCGGCAGGGGGGCTATACGACCGGTGCGTTCGTCGGCGCATTTCCGCTCGACTCCAGGTTCGGGCTGAATCAGGGGTTCGATACCTACGACGACAATTACGGGAAAGGGCAGTCCACCGTCGATTTCGTCGAGCAGGAACGACGGGCAACGGCAGTGCTCGACGCCGCCACCAGATGGTGGCATGAGAAGGAAGGCCAGAAGCGCTTTCTGTGGGTCCATCTGTACGATCCGCATGCGCCGTACCTACCGCCCGAGCCCTTCCTTTCTGCCTATCGATACAACGAATACCTTGGAGAGATCGCCTATGTCGACGACTCTCTGTCGAAGGCGATCGGGCCGATCCTGGCCGCCAGTCCCGACGCGCTCGTCGTCCTTACCTCCGATCATGGCGAGTCGCTCGGTGAACATGGTGAGAAGACCCACGGTCTGTTCGCGTATGAATCAACGCTCAAGATTCCGTTGATCGTCGCCCGGAGGGGAATCGACCATCGCGTCGAGCCGGCGTACGTGCGTCACGTCGACATCGTTCCCACGATTCTCGATGCCGCTGCGATCGCGATCCCGAAAGAGCTGCCGGGGCAGTCTTTGTTGCGGGCGGTGGGGCAGGAGGACAGCTACTTCGAGGCGTTGTCGGCATCCCTGAACCGCGGCTGGGCACCACTGACAGGCGTCATTCACGGCGGCTTGAAGTACATCGACCTTCCGCTTGCGGAGCTCTACGATCTTCCGCGCGATCCGCAGGAGGCGACGAACCTCGTGACGGAGCGGCGCCGGGATGTCGAGACAGCCAGGAAACTTCTGCTAGGCATGCACGCAGAGTTGCCGGCTTCGCCGCGGGCGGTCTCACCCGAAGAGGTAGCCCGTCTTCGCAGTCTCGGATACGTCACGAGCCAGGCGTCCTCGCGATCTGCATTCACGGCTGCCGACGATCCGAAGTCTCTCACCGGGATCGACGGCAAGATGCACGATTCGATCGCTGCGTTCGAGCATCACGATGATGCACGCGCCCTCCAATTGGCGCGCGAGGTTGTGGCGGAGCGGCCATCGATGACGGCCGGGCGCGAGATCCTCGCGTTCATGCTGCGGCAGAATGATCTCGTTGCGGAAGCAATCGAGCAGTTGACGATCATCGTCCGCGATCCAGGCTCCAGCGTTGATGACCGTGTGCAGCTTGCGATGCTCTACTGCGAGACCGCGCGGCCGGATGCAGCCGTCGCGTTGCTCGTGCCGCTGGCGGCGACGAAGAATCCCGATGTTCTGAACGCCTACGGAGTGGCTCTTTCCGACCAGAGAAAGGGTCAGCAGGCGCGCGAGCAGTTTCAGCGCGCTCTCTCGCTCGACCCTAACAACGCTCCGGCACTGCAGAACCTCGGCATCCTTTCTCTGCGCGAGGGCGATGTTCAAGCGGCGTTGTCGTATCTCACCCGGGCTCTGGCGTTGAATCCGAAACTTCCGCTGGCACTCAACACCCTGGGAGTTACGTACGCGCAAACGAACGATTTCAGCCGGGCCGTCGATGCTTGGAATCGCGCCGTGCAGATCGATCCGCGTCAGTACGATGCGCTCTACAACATCGGAATGGTCGAGGCCCGCACCGGCCATCCCGAGGAGGCGCGGCGGGCCTTCACCCAATATGTCGAAACAGCCCCGAGGGTGAGCCACGCGGCGGACATCGCCGCTGCCAGAAAGGCGCTCGCGCAGTTGGGCTCACACTAGCCCCGCTATCGGCCGCATACGTCGTAAGGAGTGCGGTCGTCTCGACCGCGGGCACTCGGGCGTCCTCGCCCGAGTGCTTTCAGGCTGGAGATCAAGACTTGCCTGAAGTACGGAGTCGTAATTTCTGCCCGGCGCTACTCCTGGAAGTCATCACCGGAGGCGGAAACGTGCGCATGTTCCGATTCGGGAGTCGTGCTCCGCGATCCGCGCGATCGGTAGGATAGGCCTGAATTGCCTCCCGAATGACGGGCTGCTTCGGCGGGCAGAAAATCACAAATCTGAGCTTGTTCACCGGTCTGTAATGCTAAACTACGCGCTGAGGATGAGCTTGGATACGATCCAAGAAAAAGTGCAGGCCGCTACGGCGGATTGAATTTCCGGCGGTTCATGGATTCCAAACTTTCACGCTAACTTCAACTTCAGCAGTGTTTTGCATGACCGTTGGCATTCGGCCAAGGGCATGCAGAGAGTGGTGTTCCAGTGATCTTTCAGGAATCTTTCAGGAAAGAAAGGAGCTAAAGAATATGAAACGACAGGCCCCTCCCAGGTTACCCGCGGTCCTAATCGCCGCGCTGTGCATCTCGCTACTGGCCATCAGTGCGTTTGCCCAGATACAGTCAGGCAACATCTTTGGCAAGGTTCAGGGGAAGGACGGAAGCGCGCTCCCCGGCGTTACCGTCACCCTCACGGGCGTTGGTGCGGCCCAGACGACGGTCACGGATGCGCAGGGAAACTTCCGGTTCATCAACCTCTCTCCCGGGAGCTACGGCCTAAAGGCGGAGCTTGCGGGTCTGGGAAGCTCGACCCGTAACGGCATCGACGTCAACCTCGGCCGCAACGCCGATGTGACGCTGACGCTGAACCCGGCTGTGGCGGAATCGATCACGGTCACCGCCGGCGCGCCTCTGCTCGATGTCCGAAAGACCGGAACGGGCGCTGACGTGTCGAAGGTGGAGCTCCAGAGCATCCCTACGGCGCGCGATCCGTGGGTCATTCTGCAGCAGACCCCGGGCGTCACGATGGACCGCAACAACGTCGGCGGTAACGAATCGGGTCAGCAGTCGGTGTACGTCTCGAAAGGGACGACCGGCACGCAGTCGACCTGGAACGTCGACGGTGTGAACATCACCGACTTCGCCGCGACCGGCTCGTCGCCGGCGTACTACGACTTCGATTCATTCGAAGAGATGCAGATCACCACGGGCGGCACCGACCCGCGCATTCAGACGGCCGGCGTGCAACTCAACATGGTCACCAAGCGCGGCACGAACGACTTCAAGGGTTCGGCCCGCGCGTTCCACACCAGCAAAAGCTACCAGGCCACTCCGAAGATTCCTTCGGAAGCGGCCGGCTACCTCACGGTCATCAACCAGATCAACAAGATCGACGATGACGGCGGGGAAGTCGGCGGGCCGGTCATCAAGGACAAGCTCTGGTTCTGGGGTGCCTACGGCGAGCAAAAGATTAATATCCTCACCGCCAGCACTGTTCCCACCACCGGCGCGCGTTTCCAGGATAGGACCTCTCTGAAAAACGAGAACCTCAAGGTCAACGCGCAGCCGATCGCGTCGAACAGCCTGACCCTCGTCGATCAGTACGGCGCAAAGATCAAGCTCGGCCGCAGTGTCGGCCCCACCCGGTTTCCGGAGACCGGCTGGAACCAGAACGACACATACGCACACGGCAACGGCAGCCTCACGGATCCGACTCTGTGGAAGATTGAAGACACACAGCTGATCGGCCAGAACCTTTACCTCACCGGCCTTTACTCGAAGGTGCAGGGCGGCTTCCAACTGATCACCGACAATGGCAAGGGTTGCACCACCTTCGCCTGCGGTGTCGACTCGCTCCCGGCATATATCGGCACTGATGGCGCGTGGCATCGTTCCTACGAGACGGTCGACAGCCTTCGCCCGCAGAAGCAGGCGCGTCTCGATGGTTCCGCGTTCGTGAACACTGGCTCTCTCAGTCACGAGTTGAAGTTCGGCTTCGGTTACCGAAATGCCGATGTCACCTCGCATACCGCCTGGCCGGGTGACCAGCTCGTCATTGTCACAGGTCCCGGCTCGGGCGATGGCCACGACACAGCGCTCGCCGAATTCATGCGTTTCCCGTCCCTCACGTTCTCGTCGAAATCACAGGACGCGTACGTTGGCGACACGATGCTGTTCGGCAATCTGACGGTGCAGGCCGCTCTCCGTTACGATTCGCAGAAGGGATCGAACTCCGCGGGTACGGCACGGGCGAACTCGGTCGTTCCAGAGCTTCTGCCTACGGAAACCTTCGCCGCAGCGACGGGCCTGAAGTTTAACAATCTCTCGCCGCGCCTTGGATTGACCTATGCGGTCGGTGCCGACCGGCGCACGTTGTTGCGAGCCCAATACAGCAGGTACGTCGACCAGCTCCAGAGTAACGTCGTCACGCCGACATCACCCGGTGCGTATTCGTACGCGTACTACTACTTCAACGATCTCAATCACGATAACGCTGCGACGAGAAACGAGATCGACTTCGCGTACGGCCCCTTCGGCTTTACCGGATTCGATCCGAACAATCCGACAGTCGCGACGGCACATACCCGCTGGATCAATGGCCTCTCGGCGCCGCACACGGACGAGATCATTCTCGGAGGCGAGCGCGAGCTGATGACCGACTTCAGCATTGGCATCAACGGGACCTATCGCAAACTGACGAACTTCATCGGCACCGTGGGTGAGCACACCCAGGGGAAGGGCGACTTCTACACGTCGGCGGACTACGTCCTCCATGCTCCGGTCACTGCACAGTTGCCGAATGGCCAGAAAGTGCAATTGTCGTACTACACCCTGAAGCCGGGTGTTGCAGCACCGCTGTTCCGAGTCCTCCGCAATACCCCTGATTACTACCAGCAGTACAAGGGCCTCGAGTTCACCGGCACGAAGCGGATGTCGAACCGCTGGATGCTTCGTGGCAACCTGACCTTGCAGGACTGGACGCAGCACGTTGGTGCAGGCGCAATCGTCGATCCGACGCGTGGCAAGACCTGCGGTATTTGCAACGGCTCTGAAGTGGTCTTCCAGAGCACGGGCAGCGGTAACAAAGGCAGCGTTTTCATCAACTCGAAATGGTCGGCCAGCCTGACGGGCGCCTATCAGATCCCGGTGATCGAGACCTCGTTCGGCTTCAACGTCAATTCCCGTCAGGGTTACTCATTGCCGTATTCGTGGGCGGTCAGCGCTGGGGTTGAAGGCACCAAGCACCTGCTGGCGCCGTCCGCCGTCGACTCGTTCCGCAATCCGACCGTCACTGAGCTCGACATGCGGCTGGCGAAGGAGGTCAAGCTCTCTCACGTCGGCCTGACGCTCTCGATCGACGGATTCAACATGATGAATTCGAATACGATCCTGCAGCGCATCGTTTCGGGCTCGGGTACGACAGGCGATCTGAACAAAGCGGCCGGCTCCAGTGGTCAGTGCAAGACGCTTGCGGACGGCTCCATCGACTGCAGCGGAGCGCTTAGATCGACCGCCAACCACGTCTCGGAGGTTCTCTCTCCGCGCGTGTTCCGCCTCGGAGCGCGTCTCAGCTTCTAGTCACCATCATTGCTGTCGCAACACAACCCGCTGGGGGCAACCCCAGCGGGTTTTTTGTCGAAGATTCCTGGTTTTCTTGTGTGGCGGGCGAGTCGAGACTCCGCCTCTTAGGCAGGGCTGACCGTTGACGGAGGCCTTATCCTTCTGGCTCACATGACATGGTCCTGCTCCACCGCGCGCCGTCTTGCCGTTTCGCTCCTGTTCGGGTTGATCCTCACTGCCTGCGGGCGATTCTCGATCGGAAAGCCGTCGAGGTCGACGCCGGTCATCCTGATCTCGATCGATACGCTTCGTTCGGATCATCTTCCTGCCTACGGCTACAAGGCGGTAGAGACGCCGAACATCGACGCGCTGCGCGCCGAATCGATCCTTTACGCGAAGGCCTACAGTCACGTGCCGCTGACGCTCCCTTCGCATCTGTCGATTCTCACGGGGATGCTGCCGGCGGATCATGGAGTGCGCGACAACGTCGGCTACCGGCTCGCTGACTCGGTTCCCACACTTCAGGAGCTACTCAAGAAGAACGGTTACTCGACCGGCGCCGCGGTCTCCGCGTTCGTGCTTCGCCACGAGACCGGCATCGCCCGCGGGTTCGATTTCTTCGATGACGATGTCAAGCCGTTGAACGGGGAGAACGTCATCGGCCGCGTGCAGCGCGATGGCGGCGACACCCTCAAAGCAGCGCGCAGTTGGCTCGACGCTCAGAAGACGCGGCCCTTCTTCTTCTTCCTTCATCTTTACGATCCGCACACACCCTACACGCCGCCCGAGCCTTATCTCAGCCGCTACCAGAACCGCTACGACGGAGAGATCGCGTACGCCGATTCCGTGGTGGGCGATCTCATCGCTGACCTGAAACAGCAGGGTGTCTATGACGATGCTCTGATCATCCTTCTCTCCGATCATGGTGAAGGACTCAGCGAGCACGGCGAGGAGGAGCACGGCCTTTTCTTGTATCGCGAGGCCCTTCAGATTCCGTTGATCGTGAAGCTGCCACAGCAACGGATGAAAGGTGCAACAGTCGCGACTCCGGTGCAGTTGGTCGATGTCTTTCCGACGATCCTCGATCGCACGGCGACCCCGGTTCCGAGTACGGGACATCGCGTCGGGCAATCGCTGCTGACGTTTCTGGATGGCGGTGCGGTCCGGCCGATCTACTCGGAGACGTACTACCCGCGGTTCCACTTCGGCTGGAGCGATCTGCACTCGCTCATCGATGGCGATGATCACTACATCCGCGCGCCCAAACCGGAGCTGTACAACCTTGCGTCCGATCCGGGCGAGAAGAAGAACACGATCGACGAGAACCGGCGCGCCAACGTGAGGCTGCGCGCCGCCATCGAGCCGTTCGTGAAAGAAGCGGAAACGCCGGTGAATATCGATCCCGAGGAAGCGAAGAAGCTTGCAGCCCTCGGCTATGTCGGCTCGACGGTCCCGACCAAAAGCGGAGATGTGCTGCCTGATCCGAAGAACCAGATCGGCGTTTTTCACGACATCAGACTCGCGTACACCTACTACCGAAACGGCAACGAGCCTGAGGCGCTGAAGGTCACAGAGCGCCTTCTTGCCTCCAACGGACAGATCACCGATCTGTGGGATCTGAAGTCGAAGATCCTCGTCAAGATGGGCGACAACCGCGCCGCGATGGAGGCTTCGAAAGAAGGCCTTCGCCGCGTGCCCGGCGCGATCTCGCTACTCTTCGAAGTCGCCAACCTGGCGCTGACCATGGGCGATCTCGACACGGCGCAGCAACATGCGGAGATTGCCGTGAAGATCGAACCGGGGCAAGCGCACGACATTCTTTCCAGGGTGTGGGAGCGGCGCAAAGATATGGCCAAGGCCGAGGCAGAGGCCAAACTCGCTGTCGCGACGACGCACGATCCCACGGACGCACTGATGATGCTCAGCCGCATCGAGAAGTCGCGGGGCAACATGCAGCAAGCACTCAACTACCTCGATAAGGCGGTCATCACGAACGGAAGGTCGACCGAGAAGCACCCCGGACTCCACGCCGCCCGCGGCGATTTGCTCGCCCGGCTCAATCGGAATGAAGAAGCGGAGCAGGAGTTTCGCACCGAGATCCAGTTGAATCCCGGCGTGCCCGACGCATACGCTTCGCTGGTCATGCTTCTCGCCACCGAGAACCGGCTGGACGAGGCAAAGAATCTCATCTTCGAGATGGTGAAGGCGGTGCCGAAGCCTCACACCTATACGGTCGTGGCGGAGACGCTTACCGCGATGGGCGACGATCCGGGAGCGCTCTATTGGGCCTACCAGGGGCAGCACCTGTTTCCACAGGACGCCGAGTTGCGCCGACTGCCCCAGCATGTGCGCGAGGCCGGAATGCAGCCGAAACGCCGGTGATCGGAGAAACAGAGACAAGAGATCAGAGACAAGAGATCAGAGACAAGAGATCAGAGACAAGAGATCAGAGACAAGAGATCAGAGACAAGAGATCATGTTCCCTTCTCTGATCTCTGATCTCTGATCTCTTGTCTCCGATCTCGCTCCCGTATACTTCCACGCGAGTGCAATCCGACCTCTCCGAGTTTGAATCCCGTATCGGCTATTCCTTCCAGCAGCGGGAGCTGCTTATCCGCGCGCTGACTCACAAGTCGTACTCGCACGAAGCGAAGAACAACGCGTTGCGCGACAACGAAACCTTCGAGTTCCTCGGCGACTCGGTCCTCGGCTTCGTCATCGGCGATCTCCTCTTCCGCCGCTTTCCCGAGCTCGACGAAGGAGCCATGTCGAAGATGAAAGCGTATCTGGTCAGCTCCACGAGTCTGGCCCGGAAGGCGCGTGACTACGGCATGGGTGATGCGCTTTTCCTCGGCGTCGGTGAGGAGAAGTCGGGCGGAAGGAAGAAGGACTCGCTGCTCGCGAATCTCTTCGAGGCCATGCTGGCGGCGGTCTACCTCGATGGTGGAATCGACCCGGTGCGGAATCTCATCCAGCAATCGTTCACGGAAGATCTCGAAGCGATCGATGCGGACGACCTCCTCTTCCAGGATTACAAAACCGCCCTCCAGGAACGGGCGCAGGGGAGGGGACTCCCGCTGCCGGAGTACAACGTGATCGACGAGGTCGGCCCCGACCACGACAAGCGCTTCATCGTCGAAGTACGAGTGGGCAGTCACGTGACGCGCGGCGAGGGCACCTCGAAAAAGGAAGCGCAGCAGCAGGCGGCAAAGCATGCCTTGCGCGAGCTCGTTCAGGATGAATAAAGCGCTGGCGCTGGCGCTGATTGTCGCAATCAGCTTGCCGGTGGCAGTTGGACAGACCTCGCGCGATGCCGATTTGACGCGGATTCGCGGTGAGATCGCCAGGCTCCGAAAACGGCTCGATGACGTGCGCACGCAGACCCGTAGCGCCGAGCACGATCTCGAAGAGGCCGATCTCGAGCTCAGCATTCGCACTGGTGAGTTGCAGCTCGCTGTCGATATGCAGGCGCAACTCGAACAGCAGCAGCGCGAGATCGAGGCCGAGGTCGCCTCGCTCACGCCGCGAATCGCGCGTCACAAACAGTTCCTCCGCAAACGCCTTGGCGCGTTGTACCGGCTCGGCGGACTGAGCTATCTGCGCCTGCTGTTGTCGATCGATGAACGGCGCGATCCGGTCAAAGCGGTGTCGATGCTCAGTTTCCTCGTCTCGCACGACGCGCACGCGGTGACGCGCTTCCAGGGCGAGCGCGAGCAGCTCCGCGCAAGGTATGCCGAGCTTGCGGACAGGCATCGTCAGCTCGCCGGCGTGCGCCAGATGGTCGAGGAGCGGCAACGCGTCATGGCCTCGGCCCGGGCAGCGAAGGAGAAGGTTCTCCGGACGTTACAGAGCGAGGGCAGCCATGGAGAAGAGAAGCTTGCCGGACTCGAGGAGAAAGCGAGGCGGCTGGAGCATCTTCTCGACGTTCTGTCACGTCAGACTGGAGGGGCGCCGGCAACGATCGACATCCGCACCGTCCAGGGTGCGCTCGCCTGGCCGCTGAAGGGAAAGATCGTCGAGCAGTTCGGAAAGCAACGGAATCCAAAATTCTCGACGGTCACGTTCAATAACGGCCTGAAAATCGCCGCGGCGCCGGGCGCCGAGGTGCATGCTGTGTTCGCGGGAACAGTTCTATTTTCGCAATGGTTCAAGGGATACGGCAATCTGGTGATACTCGATCACGGCAACCGCGTCTTTTCACTTTACGGCAACCTGAAAGTGCCGTCTCTCATCGTCGGTAGCCACGTCGACGCTGGTCAGACGCTTGCAGGAGCCGGCGAGTCGGAAGACATGCAATCCGGTTTCCTCTACTTCGAGATCCGGCAGGACAACAAGCCCGAAGATCCGCAGAAATGGCTGCGGTAGCGAGTTCAAAACGACATGAGCAAAAAGAAAATCGCATTCCTCTCCGTTTCGGTAGCCCTGCTTCTTTCGCTTCTCGGCGGCGCTCTCTTCGGCCAGGCCACGCAGAAGAACAACGTCTACCGCTACATCAGCATCTTCACGGAAGTGTTCGAGCTCGTGCAGCACAACTACGTCGAGCAGGTGCCGGCCGATCAGTTGATGGACGGCGCGTTCTCCGGCGTGACTGATGCCATCGACGAGTTCAGCTACTACGTGCCGCCGCCGCAGATGGCGGCGTACAAGAACTTCAGCGACGTCGAAGACAACGGCGTCGGTCTGATCGTCACCAAGCGGTTCGGCTACGCGTTCGTCATCGCGCCCGTGGCAGGATCGCCTGCCGCCAAAGCAGGCATCGAGCGCGGCGATTTCATCGAGAAGATCGACGGACAGCCGACGCAGAAGATGGCGGTCTGGCAGGTGCGCAATCTGCTTCGCTCCGGCAAACCGATGCACCTTCAGGTTCTGCGCGGCGGGCAAACCAAGCGCGACGAGTTCGTTCTGCAGCAGGCGTCGTTTCATCCGCTTGCCATCGAGACGAAGACCCTGGGCGGTGTTGCTTACATCAAGATTCCGTACTTCGAGAAGGGGACTGCCGCACAGCTGGCAACGGCGCTTGAGAATGTGCGCAAGAGTGGAACGCGCAAGCTGATCGTCGATGTTCGCGGAAACGCGGGCGGCGATGTCGATGAGGCGATCAACGCGGCCGATGAACTGCTGACGAGCGGCCTCATTACGTCATTGGCAGGAAAGGTCGAAGCGAAGAAGTGGCAGGCCGACCGGAACACCGCGTACGACGGTGATGTCGAAGTTCTCACCGACGGCTCGACGGCCTCAGGAGCCGAGATTTTCGCCGCCGCAATTCACGGCAACCAGCGCGGCAAAGTCGTCGGCGTGCCGACGTACGGAAAATCGATCGTGCAGAAATTCATGACGCTGCCGAGCGGTGGCGGTGTCTACATGACGGTGGCCCACTACACGACGCCCGATATGAAGCCGATCAAGTCGGGAGGCATCCGGCCCGACGTCATGGTCGACCTCACCGCTCTGGTGCTTCGCGATCCGACGCCACCGAGCGCGCTCGCACCGCACGGAGCTCCAAAGGCGGCAGAAAAGCCAGCCGAGGATCTCATCCTGGAGAAGGCGCTGCAGTTGTTCAACGAGCCCGCCGCGGCTGCGAAGAAAGCTGCGTAAGCATCAACCACAGAGACACTGAGGTCACGGAGATGGAAAGCTTTCTCTGTGACCTCTGTGTCTCTGTGGTGATCAGCCTCTAAAGCAAACCATCGAGCGCATCAGCGAGTTTCTCGTAGTCCTCGATCGAGTTGTAAAGCTGCGCGGAGACTCGCAGCACGCGGTTTCCGGCACGCGGCCACGGCACGATGGGCACTTCGATTCCGTGCTCGAAAAGCAGCGCGTCCTGCAGCGGATCGCCGTAGAGCGAGGTTGTTACATATGCCTCACCGTCCGGCAACGGCATCGCCGCCATCGAGCCGAGCATGTCGTCAGGCGCCGGGTTCTCGATGCCGAGGCGCGTGCAGAGCAGATCGCGCGCTCGCAACGCCATCTCGTGATTCCGCCTCATCACCTCGGGCCATCCCCCCTCCACGATCGATTCCATGAATCGCAGCGCCTCTGGGACGCAGAGCCACGCGGTGGGATCGAGCGTGCCCGGCCAGTCGAACTCGAGGTGGAAGCGGCTGCGGTCCGTGCGCGTGGAGTTGTATCCGTGGCTGATCACGACGGGATGGATGCCTAGCCGGCGGTTGGGTGCGACGTACAGAAATGCCGCTCCCTTCGGCGCGCAAACCCACTTGTGCAGATTTGCGGTGTAGTAGGCGGCGCCGAGGACGTCGAGGTCGAGGGGAAACATGCCGGGCGCGTGCGCGCCGTCGACGAGCGTGTCGATGCCGCGGTTCCTCAGCTCCGAAATGATGCGCTCGAGCGGGAAGATCAGCCCGGTCTGACTCGTCACGTGATCGATGAGCAGAAGGCGAGTGCGGTCGGTGACGCCGGCGAGCACGCGTTCGATGACCTCGTCGGAGGACGCGATCGGGAAGGGGATATCGATCGGGACGACCTTCGCTCCGGCGAGACCGGCCACGTACTCGAGCGCATTGCGTGAGGCGTTGTACTCGTGCGACGTCACGAGCAGTTCATCGTGCTTGTCGAGATCGAGCGAGCGAAGAACGGCGTTCACGCCCGTCGTGGCATTGGGTACGAACGCGAGCGAGGCGGGATCGGCGCCGATGAACGCTCCGAGCACGGCGCGTGCTTGGTCGAGCAGCGGCTCGAGCTCGCGCACCATGAAGCGCACCGGCTCGCGCTCGAGTTGTGTACGAAGGTCGTTCTGCTTCGCCAGCACGACTTTCGGCGTAGCACCAAAGGACCCGTGATTGAGATACGTGATTTGGGGCTCGAGGAGCCAGTGTTCTCGCATGAAGGATGAACGATGAAGGATGAAGGAAGAATGGGCAAGTACCCAGTCTCATTGCCCCTGATTGTTTACCGCTTCGAGCAGCCGGGCGACGCCGTTTTCGAAAACTTCCGGCGGCGTCAAGAGCGACACCACTACGTGTCCCTCGGTCGCGAAATCGAAGAAGTAGCCGGGATGAACGACGATGCCATGCCGTTCGATCTGGCGGAGCGCGAGCGCTTCGTCGGATTCGAAACGCGGAACGCGCAACACGGCGGACCAGCCTCCTTCGATCGGAAGCAGACGCGTTGCAGGCGCGGCTTCGAGCAGCGCTCGCAGCGCATGCAGGTTGGCCGCGGTTCGTTCGCGAATGGCATTGCGGATCTTCGGAGCGATCTTCAGGATCTCCGGAAGCGCCACCTGCACTGGTGTGGCGACCGAGAGAAAGTTGTCCGCGATCCACTCGAGCGCGTTGATGGCTTCCGCTTTCCCCGGGCCACTCACGCGAATCCAGCCGAGCTTGTAGTGGGGGAGTCCGGCAGACTTGGAGAGTCCGCCCAGCGTGAACGTGAGAACGTCGTCGCGAACGAATGACGGGCCACTCTCGCCGAACGCGAAGGGATGAAAGACTTCGTCTGAGATCAACGGCGTACCTAGGGCGGCGATCTCGTCTTGCTCGGGTGCGGAGACGTACGAGCCGGTTGGATTGTTGGGATTGACGACGAGGATGGCGCGCGTGCGTCCGGTCAGCGCGCTCCGAAGCCGGTCGATATTGACCTCCCACCGCTGGTGAAGCTCGAGCGGGAAGGAATGCATCTCGATCAATTCGAGGGCGGCAAGGTGCTCGATCAGGGGATAGGATGGCGTCGCCGTCAGGACCGCGTCGCCCGGATCGCAAAGAAGTTTGAAAAGGTACGAATACGCCTCGCTGGTCGACGCGGTGATGACGATGTCGTCCGCATCGCACGCAAGCTCACGCGCGACCGCCTCGCGCGCGGAGGCGAGGCCAAGCGGCTGCGGATCGTACGGCGCGCGCGCGGCGCGGGACATGATCTCGGACAGCTCATCGAGTGGATAGATGATGCCGGCTTTGGTCGGATTGGAGACCGTGAGGTCGAGCAATGCGCCGCGGTACGCCTGCCGAGCGAGAGTGAGCCGGTTCGTGGCGGCGGTCCAGTGGGCGCGGTTGGAGAACACGGTCGGAGTTTAGAACCGTTTCACGCGGAGACGCGGAGATGCGGAGAAAACCCTCCGTGTCTTCCGCGCCTCCGCGTGAAACGGTTCTAAAACCTACCCGCGGCAACCAGTCCGCGCGTCAGCCATCGCTTTTTCGAGGTCGCCGCGTGCAGCCGTTCGCGCGGGAGGCACAGCGTCGATCGCCGCGCGGAACGTCGTCAGCGCTTCGTTGCACGAGCCCTTCGCGGCCAGAACACGGGCGAGCGTGTCGAGCATCAGGTAGGAATCGGGACCTTGCAGCGCTACCGCTTTTCGGGCCAGCGACTCCGCCTCGTCATAGTGCTTCGTCTCGTAGAGCAGCCAGGCGAGATTGTTGAGGGCATCGCGCGACGATGGATCGATCGCCAGCGCTTTGCGGAACGCGTTCTCAGCGTCGTTGCGGTTACCGAGCTGCACTTCTGCGTTGCCGAGGTTGGTCCAGGCGAGGAGGGAGTCGGGGTGTTGGTCGAGGATGGACTGATACGCATGCGCGGCTTCGGCGTACTTGCCTGCTTCCTCCAACGCCACGGCGGCGCGGAGCGCCTCGGCAGCGGCGCGGGGATGGATCAGGATGGCTGCGTGGCCGCCTCCAGCCCACGCTTTTTCGAGACGGTCGAAGGTCGTCCAGCGGCCCTGACCGTCGCCGAATTGCGTTCGGACAAGGCCACGCTCCGGGTCGATTCCGTCGGCCACGATGTAGTGAAAGAAATCGTAGTGGTGACCCGGCGAGTCGACGACCTGCAGCATCAGGATCACCGGCCGGCCCTGGCCGAGCTCGTCGCTGATGATCGCCGGCGTTCCGGTGATGAGCTGGGCGTCGAAGCCCGATTTTCGTGCGGCGATGAGCATGTCGATCGTCAGCACGCCGCCGCGCGTCTTCGGCAGTGTGTCGTCCCACGTGCGCATCGTGGTGGCGTCGCCGTAATGCTGCAGCACGGTCGACAGCGATCCCGCGCCGCACGATTCGATACCCCAACGCTGCATCGGAACGTTGGGGATGACCGATGCGGACGGGGAGGCGTGCTGCGTTTTGGGGGTGATGGTGATGCAGGAAGTGAGTGTCAGGAGGGCTGCCAGAAGAAGCAGTGTTGAATGCTGGATGTTGAATGTTCGATGTTGAATGGGCCTCGGCGCCGGCTGTCCGGGTACCCGATTCGCGACCTCGGAACCGCCTTCAATATTCAACATCCAACATTCAACGTTCAACATTTCGGTTCTCCCATTCTCGACAAACACCGCAAAAACACCGAGCGAGCGGCCCAACCAGCCCGCCCGCCCGGAAGCTACGGCGAAACAGTCTCATCAACCGACGGCGATGACGAGGATCAACGCGGCCAGCGCGCCGATGCCGATCCAGATCCATTCCTGGCGCGTCAGGCCGGCGGCCTGCATCTGGTTCACGTTCTGCGCAAGCTGGTGCAGGTCCTGCGGCGAGAGCTGGGCCAGGCGCTGATCGACCTGATCCTTCGTGAAGCCGCGGTCCGCCAGTACCTTGGCGACCTGCTCATTCGCCGTGACGTCACGGACGAGGGCGAGGTCGGCGGCACGCTGGTCGATGCTCTGATCCGCGGCGGTCTTCGACGGGACGGGTGCAGCGAGTACCGGCAGGGCTGCAAAGGCGAGGACGAGAACGAATGCTACGAGTTGAGACGAACGCTTGGACACGACAATTACCTCCATGTTGTGTGAGGGCGGTTTGACCGTCCCTCACCGTTTCAGTTAATCCCGGCATCCAGGGCCCACGACCGTGGCGACGGCATCCAGATAGCGGACGGGAGCAATAAGAATGCCCGGATCGGCCCGGCGCACAGCGGCGCAGAATCAGCTACGATTCCAAGCCTGTTGCCAACTGCCGTGATCCGCTTCGAAGACATCCTCGACAAAGTCGAAAGCTACAAGCCCGACTTCGATGAGGAGCTGCTCGACAAGGCCTTCGTCTTCTCGGCCCGCGAGCATCGCGGGCAGGTGCGCAGCTCCGGCGAGCCGTACCTCGTCCATCCCCTCAACGTTGCCTACATCCTCGCCGAGATGCGGCTCGACGAGACCTCCATCGCCGTCGGTCTCCTGCACGACGTCCTCGAAGACACGCTGACGACGAAGGAGACGCTGCAGGAGCTTTTCGGCGACGACGTGGCCGAACTGGTGGACGGGGTCACGAAGATCTCGCGGTACGCCTACGTGTCGAAGGAAGAGCAGCAGGCCGAGACATTCCGCAAGATGCTCCTGGCCATGGTGAGCGACCTGCGCGTGGTCCTCGTCAAGCTGGCCGACCGGCTCCACAACATGCGTACGCTCGAGTTTCTCCCCGAGGAGCGGAGGCTGGCCATTGCCACGGAGACGATGGAGATTTACGCGCCGATCGCCAATCGCCTCGGCATGGGCCGCATCAAGAGCGAGCTCGAAGATCTCGCCTTCCGGCACATGCATCCGCGCGAATGCGAAGAGTTGCAGCGCAGCGTCAACGAGAAGCTGGCCGTGTCCGGTGACATCGTCGACCGCATCAAGAGCACGCTCACGGCCAAGCTCGCGGAGAACGACATCAACGGAGATGTCTTCGGCCGCGTGAAGTCGATGTACTCGATCTGGACGAAACTTCGGCGGCAGGAGATCGACGTCGGCCAGGTCTACGACTACCTGGCGTTCCGCATCGTCACCGCCAACATCAAAGACACCTACGCCTGCCTCGGCATCATCCATCAGATGTGGCGTCCAGTCCCGGGCCGGATCAAAGACTACATCGCCATGCCGAAGCCGAACTTCTACCAGTCGCTGCACACGACCGTCGTTGCGGATAAAGGGCAGCCATTCGAAGTCCAGATCCGGACGCGGGAGATGGATCTCATCGCCGAACAGGGCATCGCCGCGCACTGGAAGTACAAGGAAGGGCGCATCGGAGCGCAGGCGGACGATTCGAACTTCCTCTGGCTCCGGCAGCTCGTCGAGTGGCAGCATGAGATCACCGACCCGCGCGTCTTCATGCAGTCGCTGAAGATCGACCTCTATCCCGACGAGGTCTACACGTTTACGCCGAGGGGGGACGTTTTCGCGTTTCCGCGCGGAGCGACGCCGCTCGATTTCGCGTATCGCATTCACACGGACGTCGGCCATCACTGCGTCGGTGCGCGCATCAACGGCAAGCTCGTGCCGCTGCGGACGACGATCAAGAACGGCGACATCATCGAGGTGATCACCGCGCCGACGCAGTCGCCTTCGCGCGAGTGGATCAACATGGTGGTCACCTCGCGGGCCCGGCACAAGATCCGGCACTGGCTCAACACCGAGCAGAAACACCGGTCGATCGATCTGGGCCGGAAGTTGATCGAGAAAGAGGCCAAACGGTACCGCGTGCAGTGGCGGAAACTCGTCGCCGAAAATGCTCTCGACGCCGTGCTCGCCGAATACGGGCTGCCGCGGCTCGACGATCTCTACGCCGACGTCGGCTACGGCAAAGTCTCGCCGCGCGCGGTCGTCGAGCGCTTCGTGAAAGACGAGCAACCGCCGGCCGATGAAGGCGTCATCCAGCGTGCGGTGCGGAAGATCTTTCCCTTCACCGGCACCTCGCCCGCCATCAAGGTCAAGGGTTATGACGACCTGATGACCTATCTCGCCAAGTGCTGCAATCCGCTGCCGGGCGAGCGGATCGTCGGCTACATCTCGCGCGGCAAAGGCGTCGGCGTACACAGCGCGAGCTGTCCGAACGTGCGAAACCTGATGTTCAACGCCGACCGTCAGATCGCGGTCGAGTGGGCGGATCAACGGTCGGCGCAGTTCCAGATCGAGCTGGAGATCGCCATGGAGGACCGGCAAGGCATCCTGGCGCGGGTCGTCTCCACGGTTGCCAACATGAAGACGAACATCCGTCAGATGGATAGCCGCAGTACCGACGGCAAGGCCACCGCGGAGCTGACGCTGGAGATCGCCGACCTCAAGCACCTCGAGCGCATCATCAGGGCCATCGGGGACATCGAAGGCGTGGTAGCCGTCGAGCGCAAGTTCAACGTGCGGCATGCCACGGCGTGACGCCGCCGGCCGACATGCCCCGATTCGAACGATACGTTGCCATCGGAGACAGCACGGTCGAAGGACTCGACGATCCCGATGGGCGGGGCGGCTATCGGGGCTGGGCGGACCGGCTTGCTGCCAGACTCGCGGCGGAGCAGGGGAGCGTGCTCTACGCCAATCTCGCCATTCGTGGGCGGACGACGCATCAGATCCGGCAGGAGCAGCTCGATCCTGCCGTGGTGATGCGGCCGGACCTGGTAGCCGTCGTCTCCGGAACAAACGATCTCCTGCGGCGGCGTTTCGATCCTGTGGCGCTGCGCGATGATGTCGAAGCGATGCAGGGCAGTCTGACCGGCACCGGCGCGGCCGTGATCACCTTCACCCTTCCCGACCTCGGCGACGTGATGCCACTCGCGCGCATGGTTCGCGGGCGGCTGGTGCAGATGAATCAGATCATTCGCGATGCCGCGTCGAAGACGGGCGCGATCGTCTGCGACTTCGCCGCATATCCGGTGGCGTCGGATCCTCGCCTCTGGTCGGACGACCGCCTCCACGCCAATACCGCAGGTCATGCCCGGATCGCCGACGCCCTCGCCGATCACCTCGGCCTGGCGGGCGCCAATCGATCATGGTCCGAGCCGCTGCCGGACGCCCCTCCGCCGCGATGGACGGACCTGCTGCGCGCCGAGGCGGCCTGGATGCGCCGGCATCTCCTGCCATGGCTCTGGCGCCATGCGCAAGGGCGGTCGTCCGGCGACGGCATCACGCCGAAGCGGCCGCGGCTCACGTTGATCGAAGGGTAGGGAATCGCGATCGAGTTGCTCTCGAACGACGATCTAATGGTTGAACGCGTCGGTCGCGATCCGGAAGATTGCAGGCGGTGATCATCGTCATCTCAGATTCTCGATAGCGACATCGAGATTTTCGCCAACAACCCCGAAATTCTCGCGATCGACCCCGAGATTCTTGGGGTCAACCTCGAGATTCTTGGGGTCAACCTCGAGATTCTTGGGGTCAACCCCGAGATTCTTGGGGTCAACCTCGAGATTCTTGGGGTCAACCTCGAGATTCTTGGGGTCAACTTCGAGATTCTTGGGGTCGACCCCGAGATTCTTGGGGTCAACCTCGAGATTCTTGGGGTCAACCCCGAGATTCTTGGGGTCAACCTCGAGATTCTTGGGGTCAACTTCGAGATTCTTGGGGTCGACCCCGAGATTCTTGGGGTCGACCCCGAGATTCTTGGGGTCAACCTCGAGATTCTCGCGATCGACCCCGAGATTCTCGCCATCGACATCGAGATCATCTTCAACGCTATCCGAACGTTGAGCCGAACCTCACAGCCGACTTTGACGATCCGTTGACGGCGGCAACGTGTTCGCGATGATCGTCACGAGTCGCCGCCGTTGCCGGAGAACGAGGACAGCGAACGTCGGAGGGGTGATCCCGGCGGCGCTCCCTCCTTTTTGCGGGAGAACGCTTTGGGTCGCGGTCTCAGCCGCCGCGCGAAGACCGGGCGCAGAGCTCCATCCGGAACGGATTTGCTCGGGGGAGGGAAGGCGAGGTTTGAAGGAAGGAAGGGGCCGCGCGTTTTACCGCGCGGCTTTGGCGATCTTGCCTGTACGGATGCAGCGTGTGCAGACGTTCATCCGCTTCACGGCGGCGCCCACCATCACGCGAACGCGCTGCAGATTCGGCAGCCACCGGCGGCTGGAAACATTGTGGGCATGACTGACCCGGTTACCGAACACGGGGGCCTTGCCGCAGACTTCGCACATCTTTGCCATCTTGACTCCTCAAATAACGTGAAAGGGGTGGGATTGTAACGGCTGGCCCGTTCTGGCGCAACCGTGCGGGCCTGAAACGGGCTCGACTTCGCGTATCCGACTGATAAATCTAAAGCCTGTAGAGTTGACACTCACCTTTAAACGTTGTAATTTCGACTGACTTTTACACATCTGGAGCCGCCGAGAAGTGAGTGTGTGAGATGGACGGGGTGAGCGGTGTTCTTCTCAAAGAGCAAAAATGTCGTAGGTCTCGATATCGGTTCATCAGCCGTAAAACTGATTGAGCTGAAGGAGAAGAAGGGCGGGACGTTCCAGCTCGTGAAGCTTGGAATCGAGCACCTTTCTCCCGAGGCGATCGTCGACGGATCGATCATGGATTCGTCGCTGGTTGTCGAGACGATCGGGCGCCTAAACACAAGCAAAAACATCAAGAATTCCAACTACGCCACCTCTCTGTCCGGGCACTCCGTGATCATCAAGAAGATCACGCTCCCGGCCATGTCCCCCGAGGAGTTGGCAGAGTCGATTCAGTGGGAGGCCGAGCAGTACATTCCCTTTGATATCAACGACGTAAACCTCGACTACGTTCCTCTCACCGCGCCCGGAACGGGTGACAACATCGACGTCATCCTCGTCGCGGTGAAGAAAGAGAAAATCAACGACTACACCTCCGTCATCAGCCAGACCGGGAAGGTGCCCGTTCTCGTCGACGTCGATGCCTTCGCGCTCCAGAACGCCTACGAGATGAACTATGCGATCGTCCAGGGGAAGGTTCTGGCTCTGGTGAACGTGGGGGCTTCGGTGACGAATGTCAACGTCCTTTCCGGTTCCACGTCGGTGTTCTGGCGCGACATTACTTTCGGTGGCAATCAATATACGGACGCCATTCAGCGCGAGCTCAGCCTCTCGTTCGAGCAAGCAGAGGAACTGAAGAAGGGCCACCAGACAGGCGACTACAGCATTCAGCAGGTCATCCCCATTCTCAACTCGGTGAGCGAGGATTTCGCCGGCGAGTTGCGGAAGACGCTCGATTTCTTCACCGCCACGTCCGGTGCGGACCGCGTCGATGAGATCGTTCTCGCCGGCGGCGGATCGGGCGTCCTGAACCTCGACGCCATCCTGCGCGACAAATTCGGCATCCCCGTTTCCATCATGGACCCGTTCCAGAAGGTCACTGTCGACGAGAAGTTGTTGAGCCCCGAGGAGTTGGCCGAGCTTGGTCCGAGTATGGCCATCGCGGTCGGCCTGGCCATCCGAAAGCTGGGGGATGCTTGATCAAGATTAACTTAGTGCGGGAAGGGCGGGCTGTACGGGGTACCGGAACGGCCGTCAGTTCGGCGTCTGCCGTTCCGGGACCGACCAACCTCAACAATGTCTTCCTCGCCATTGCGCTCATCGCCGGTGTCGTCGTCGCCGGCGGATGGTATTTCCTCGAGAATCGGAAGCTCGCTGAGCGCCAGGATCTCCTGGTCCAGAAACGGGCCGAAGCCAAACGCCTCGAGGCGATCATCAAGGAAGTCGACAACTACAAGAAGCAGAAAGAAAGCCTGAAGACGCGGATCGATCTGATCAATCAGCTCAAACAGAATCAGAAGGGGCCGGCACGTCTGATGGACCGCATCAGCCAGGATCTGCCGGATCTGGTCTGGCTCGACAAGATGAGTGTCGTCGGCAACACCGTGTCGCTCGATGGCCGCGGTCTGAATCCCAATGCCATCGCGAACTTCGTCGAGAGCATCAAGAACGATCCGATGTTCGAGGAGCCGGATCTCGGCAGCGTGACGCAGGTGTCGTCGGTGCCGCTGGTTTACTCGTACACGATGAACTTTCATTTCAACTACGCACCGAAGGGTGCGCCTGGAACTACCGAAGCGGCGGCGAAGAGTGCCGCTCCGGGCAATGAAGCACCTGCGACGGGAACGGCCGCAGTGCCGCCGGCGTCAACGGCGCCGAAGCGGTAGGAGGGTAGATGGCGGGGCTTTCGCTCGAAGGAAAACCTTGGTACTTTGGCCTGGCAATCGGGCTGGTGCTGGCGATCGCCGTCGTCTGGGGGGTGAACTACGCGTTCATCGGCGATATCGACAATCAGATTCACGCCGCCGATCAGCAGTTGAAGGACCTTGACGCCAAAATCGAGCAGGGCCGGTCGGCGCAACAGAAGCTCCCTCAGTTTCGTGAAGAGGTCAACCGCCTCACCGCCGAGTTGAAGAAGCTCAAAGACATTCTGCCGTCCACGCGCAACACGGAAATGATCATCAAGAAGATCAAGCAACTCGTCGACGCCGGCAACTTCGTTCTGCTCAAGCTGACGTTCCCGAAACTTGCCGCGGTGCAGGGGAGCGATCCGTACGCGGAGTGGCCGATCTCCGTTTCCGTCAATGGGCGCTATCACAACCTGGCGATCCTCTTCAATTCACTCGGCAACTTTCCGCGCGTCATCAACGTCGAGCAGATCTCGATCGGCGCGCTCTCGCCGCAGGTTGACCGCACGATCACGGCCGATTTCGTCGCCAAGACCTTCGTCTATGTCGAGCCGAAAGAGCCGGAGCCGGCTGCGGACGCGGGGAAAGGCGTGATGAAATGAGAATCACCCGGTTCGTTCTTTCGCTCATCATCGTCGTTGCGGCGATGGCGACGCTGTTCGCCCAGGGAACTGCCCAGAAGAAGGGAGCGCCGCCAGTTCCAACCGCAACCGCGACAGCAGCAACAACTGCGACGTCGAGTCCCGATCAGACCATGCAGCATAGTCTGCAGGAGATCGTCGAAGAGCCCAGCGCACCCGACACGTATCACTACGACGCGCAGGGCCGCCGCGATCCGTTCCAATCTCTGATCGGACCCGCGCCGAAGCTGCAAACGGGCGCCCGTCCGCTGGGACCGCCCGGATTCCTGATCGACGAGATCAAGATCCAGGGTGTCGTGAAGACGCGGGCGGGTCTCGTGGCGATGATCAACGGTCCCGACAACAAGAGCTACCTCGTGAAGATCGGGGACAAGATCCTCGATGGCGAAATCATTCGCATCACACCAAACTCGATCGTTTTCCGGCAGGAGGTCAACGACCCCACCCGGATCGAACGGTTCCGTGAGGTCGTCAAGGAGATCGTCTCCTCCGAAGTTCAGAAGAAGTAGGGGTTTGCGTCCCGCGTTGTGCAGGCCATGTGTGTGGAGGGCTGTGAGATGGTGAAGGTGAGACGTATGACAAGAGCCAAGCTGATCCTGCTGATTACAGGCATGCTGGTGGCGAACGTTACCGGCGCGTCTGCAGCGTTCTGGAAACGCAATACGGCCGCAAAGGCTCCCTCGCAGGCTGCCACCGCCGCCACACCCACCGGAATGTCGCTCACGGCGATCGATATCGAGTCGGCCCCGGTGCCCCGCCTGATCCTTCGTACAACCGCCAGTCCGGTCTACACCTCCTACAGCCCGATGCCCGACGTCTTCGTGATCGATCTTACCGGCGCGTCGAAAGCGGCATCGCTCGTGATTCCATCCATCCTCCCCTCATCGGTCGGCTCAGTCTCCGTCGAAGAAGTCACGGAGATGGGATCGCGGCTCACGCGTGTCACGGTACATCTCGCGCAGCCCGCGTCGATCGAAGCGGCGGCGGAAGAAAACAGCATCGCCATCAATTTGCCGGCCGTAAGCACCGCCGCCGTGGCCGAAGCTGCGCCCGCAGCCAAGCCTGACGACGCTCCGCCGCAGGTCAAGGCGGTCGCCACGGTCACGAACACCGAAACGACGCCAGCGGCCAAAGTGGAAGAGATTCCTGCGCCTGCCCCTGCACCTGTTACGGTCAGCGAGCCGGCCGCCGAAGTTGCCAAACCGGCCATCGAGCCGGCGGTCGTCGCCGAGCCGCTTCCGTCGACCGCCCGGGCCACGGTGCTCCGGAAGATTGAGACGAGCGGAGCCGGGACGGCGATGGAAGTGAGCATCGCAACCGACGGCGACGTAACCTACAACACGTTCAAGCTGCAGAAGCCAGCCCGCGCAGTCATCGATCTCGACGGCATCAACAACAAGCTCGCCAGGAACATCATCAACGTCTCCGATCCGGTCGTGAAACGGATTCGCGTTTCCCAGTTCAAGGGCGCCCCACAGCCGGTCACGCGCGTCGTCCTCGACCTCGATGACAACGCCACCTATCACGTCACCAAAACCGCCAGCGGTCTCCACGTCACCTTCGACGCAGCCTCGGCGCTTGCGACAGTGGCAGCGCCGGCGCCTGCACCGCCACCACCGCCGAAACCGAAACCGGAGCGGCCGCTCGTCGCTGCCGTACCCGCCCCGCCGCCTCCGGCCATCAGCGTGACCGCCAGAGCGGCACCGCCCGCCGACATTCCGGCGCGCGTTCCGACGATCGCCGAGAACGAGGCCTGGAAGATGCCCGAGCCTCAGAAGCGGGCCACCTCGGTCATCAACGCGCCTCAGGATCAGACACCGCCGATGTCGACGAAGAAGAAACGGAATACTACCTCTCCGACGATCGCCGCGGTCGCCGATCCGACCCCTCCGGGTGAGAACGTATTCAGCGATCCGCAGTCCGCCACGCCTCCAGCCACGCAGGCGTCGAGCGGGACTCTGCTCTCGGCGGGAGGCGGCGGACGCACACTCAGCGGAAGCGACAAGCCGTACACCGGCGAGCCGCTCTCGCTCAACCTCAAGGACGCCGACATCAAGGACGTCCTCCACACGTTCCAGCAGCTCACCGGACTCAATATCGCCGTCGACCCGCAGGTCACTGGGGCCGTGACTGTTGATTTCACCGACATTCCGTGGGATCAGGCCCTGGAGATCATCCTGCGCCAGAACGGCCTCGCGTACGTCCTCGAGGGGAACGTGATGCGCGTCGGCACGGCCGCGCGTCTCGCGGAAGAGGTTGAGGCGAACCGGCGCCTTGCCGATCAGCAGCGGCTCAACGTTCCGCTGGAGACGGTAGGGTTCAAGCTCTCTTACGCGCGCGCTACGGACGCGGCCGCTCTCCTTCGCGAGATGGCATCACCGCGAGCCCGCATTATCGTCGACCAGCGTACGAACCAGCTCATCATCAGCGAGATCCCCGTTTATCTGCAGACGATGCGGAATCTCATCCAGTCGGTCGATGTGCCGACGCGCCAGGTCGTGATCGAAGCGCGCATCGTCGAAACGACGAAGACGTTCGCGCAGCAGTTCGGCTTCAACTGGGGCTTCCGGGCCACCATGGATCCGTCGCTCGGCACGGGCACCGGGTTGGTCTTCCCCAACCGCATCGACACCGTCGGCGGTCCGTTCAACTTTGGAGCCGGCAATCCCGCGCTCTCGTTCACGCTGCAGAACGTGCTGGGCACGTTCAATCTCGATCTCGCGCTGCTGGCAGCCGAGAACGAAGGTCTGGTGCGCGTCATCTCCGCGCCGCGCGTCATGACTCAGGACAACAGCTCGGCAGAGATTCAGAGCGGGTTCCAGATCCCGTATCAGACCCGCATCAACCTGACCACCACTGTTCAGTACGTCGATGCAACCTTGCGTCTCACGGTTACACCCCAGATCACCGAAGCCGGGACCGTGATCATGGATATCCAGGTTCAGAAGAATGAGCCGGACACCGGCCTCAATATCGTGGGAGGCGCCGGCACTCCGCTGTCGACCCGCCGGGCCCAGACCAAACTCATGGTACGCGACGGCGGTACGACCGTCATCGCGGGTATCTATCAGGTGAAGGAAAACAATGGCCAAACGCGGATGCCCTTCCTTCATCAGATCCCGGTCCTGGGAGCCCTGTTCCGCACGCATGACATCAGCACGTCGCATGACGAGCTCCTGATCTTCATCACGCCGCGGATCGTGAGGGCATCCTGATAAGTCGTAATAAAATAGGAACCGGTCGATGCTGTGGACGAAATGTGGTTTTGGAGGGTGGGACATGAGGATGAAGCAAATTGCACTGATCGCTACGGTCATTCTGCTCAGCGTGGCGGTTCTGTCCTGTAATTCGATCGCCAAGGAGAGCAGTCCGGTCATGCTGGTCGTCTCCGGAACGCAGAACCTCAATCAAATCGACCTGCAGGCAGGCGCCGCGGGTTGCGCGACGTCGCTTGGAACGGTCCAGATGTCCGTCAGGCTTCTTCAGAATCAGAATGATCCGCTGGTCCCCGTGAATAACAATTTCAACGACGTCAAGCTCGATCGCTACCAGGTCACATATCAGCGGACGGACGGGGGAAAGCTCGTGCCGCCCACCTTCGTGCGCTCGACGGCGCAGGTGCTGACTGCAGGCGGTTCGGCGCAGAGCCTCAGCGATTTCATCGCCTTTGAGACGAACGCCCTCAACCTGGCGCCATTTGCTGCGCTGCTGCCGCAGAACGGCGGGAAGGATCCGGACACCGGCCTTGGCTTTGTGAAGATGGACATCATTCTCACGGTTTACGGCTCGACGCTGGCCGGCGAGCGCGTGAGTGGTTCGGCGAGGTTTCCGGTGAACTTCTGCTTCAACTGCGGCGGCTGTTTCTAGTTACCACGCCGGCCTTCCGGGCCGGGTCCGTGTGGTGTGGGTGTGATGAGGAGTTGACGGGGGTAGACATGAAGCAGACAAAACAGCAATCCATCTTCCTGGCGCTTGTAGCGCTTTTGGCGCTCTTCGCGGGATGCAAAGGCGAGTCACCGACTGCGCCGCCTCCCATCACCGGCACGACCGGAACAACAGGCACCGGCAGCGGCGCGACACAGCCGCCCGTCGGCGCCACCATCACGCTCGTGGCATCGACGAACCCGGCAACGACCGGCTCGATATCGACGATCACGGCGACCGTCACGCAGAACAATGCACCTGTGCCGAACGGAACGGCGGTCGAGTTCTCCACGACGAGTCTCAACGCCAATTTCACCGACACCACGGACAATCCGACGACGCTGATCCGGACCACCACGGCAGGCATAGCCAAAGCGACAGTCACAGCAAGCACCGCCGGTCCGGTCGTCGTGAACGCGACCGTCAACAACGTGACGAAGAGCATTACGATCAACTTCCAGGACGCGGTCATTCCGCCCAACCCACCCTCGAATGCGCCGACGATCAGCGTCATCAATCCCGCCTTTGGACTACCGACGGGGAACGAGCAGGTGACCATCACGGGTACGAACTTCCGCCCGCCGGTGCGAGTCCTGTTCGATCCGGGAAGTGGTCAGGCGCCGAAAGAGGGGTTCGTCAGCAGCGTCACGCCAACTTCGATCACGGTCATCACGCCCGCGTTCGACCTCGGCGTGAGCCAGCAGCTCATCGTCTCCATTACGGTCATCGTCGAAGCGGGCGCGCCCACCGAACAGCGCGTGACCAAAGCGGCTGCCTTTACCTACACGGCACCCGTTCTGACGCCAGTCTTCCGTTCCCTCTCGCCGACGTCCGGTCCGATCGATGGCGGAACGCGAATCGCCATCACTGGCGACGCCTTCGACTCGCGTGTACAGGTCTTCTTCGGGTCGGCCGCGGCCCAGGTTCTCAGCGTGACCTTCCACGAGATCGATGTCTTGTCGCCGACCGCGCGTGACACCAATCCAAATGGCTCCGGCACTGTGACCGGACCGGTCGACCTCCGCATTCTCAACGTCAATTCTGGCAAGTCCGTCACCGCGCCGGCAGCATTCCGGTACGTGAACAAGATGCAGATCACCGCCATCACGCCGAACCAGGGGCCGTTCACCGGTGGCACCAAGTTCGTCATCGATGGCACCGGCTTCGACGACCCGGTGACTGTCTTTCTCGATGGCATTGCTGCCTCGGTTATCAAAGTGTCGGGGTCCGAGATCACCGGAATCTCCAGCGGCATCGCCTTAACGGGCTGTGCTGACTCAACGGGGCCGGTCGTGGTCACGAACGTGAACAATGGAGATTCGGCCACAGGTCTGACCTGGATCTATCGTGTGTTGAAACCGATCATCGTCTCAGTGACCAGCTCACCGGTTGCGCTCAATGGCACTGCCACCGTCGTTGTGACGAATGCCGTCGGATTCCCGCGTATCACGATCGGCGGTCTTGGTGCCAACATCACCGCGCAGGTTGATAACGGCAACGGAACCACGACCTTCACGGTCCTGGTGCCCGGCACGTTGACGCTCACCGGTCTGGCGTGTGCAGGCGTTCCGGGAGCGACCGCACTACAGCCGACCGCGTTTGACGTGACGTATACGAGTCTCACCACCGGTTGCACCGACACTCTGACCAAGGCATTGACGGTTGTTCCACCCGCGACGCCTACGCTCTTCCTCTCGCCAAATGGCTTCTCTCCATTCAGCGGCACGATCACAAACGGCATGACGATCAACGTTACAAATCCCGGTGTCGGTTATGTCTCAGCACCGGCCGTCTCGATCACGGGTGGGGGCGGTTCCGGCGCAACGGCGACCGCTACAGTCACCGCTGGCGGCGTCTCATCGGTCACGGTCACGAATCCAGGCACCAATTACACCTCGGCGCCAGCCGTAGGCTTCTCCGGCGGCGGAGGCTCAGGAGCGGCCGCGACCGCGGCGATCACCAATACGGTGACGCCGTCGCCTACGCAGACAGTTACGATCGTCAATACGGGGGCTTCGGCGCTGAGTATCACCAGCGTCACGCCGAGCGGCGCCGGATGCGCGCAGTTCAATTTGAATCTGCCAGGACCTCAGTCGCTGGCTACTTGTGATGTCGCGCCGGTCATCGTCCGCTACAACGGCACGACCACTCCGTCGTCGTCACAATGTACGATCACCATCGTCACCAACGCCGGCACCAAGAACTTGCAACTCAGTGGCACATCTCAATAACTGATTCGCAGCACCTCATTACCCGAACCGCCCCTTCGCCGGGGCGGTTCGTTTCTGCGGCCGAGGTTGCGCCGCCCGCGGTTGTTGAACAGAATTCGAACTACCAGCACATGGCTCAACCCGGCATCAACGCCAAACTCGAAGAGCTGCAGTTCCGGCTCAAGACCGATCCGAAGAGCAGGCTCTTTTTCCAGCTCGCGGAAGAGCTGCGGCGACACGGGAAGCTCACCGAGGCCGAGCAGGTGCTCCGCAATGGCCTCCACGTACACACGTCCTACCTCTCCGCCTGGGTCAGCCTCGGCCGCGTGCTGCGCGAGCAGAGCAAGAACGCCGAGGCGGTCGAGGCCCTGACGACGGCCATGCAGGTCGATCCGGGGAACGTCGTTGCCGCCCGTTTGCTTGCCGACGCCTACCTGGACCTCGGCGAGAAAATCGAGGCTATCAAGAAATATAAACTCGTCAATGCCCTGATGCCTTCAGAGGAGCTCGAGGAGAAGATCGCCAATCTCGACCGTGAGATTCAGGCACCGTCGCCGGTCTCGCTGCCGGAAGCGACTGCTCCCCAGCCGGAGGCCGATGCCGTGCCGGAGTCGCCGTTCGCCGCCGCAGAGTCGCCGTCGCCATCTGCGGAGACGGAGCCGCAGCCGGCGCACACCGCGGAACTGGTCGGCGCGGCATGGGAGGAGGACGCGCCGTCCGCTCCCTCCGGTCAAGCGAGCGAGGCTCAGACGCCCGAGGTGACACCGCCCGAGCCCTATCACTACACCGTCGAAACGCCGTTCGATACCGGCGACGACGAGCCGATGGCTGCGCGCCACGTGGTGAGTCCATTCGAGGATCCGGCCGGCTATTCGGCGGCTGCGCTCGAAGTCGAACAGCCCGAAGGCATGCACATCGAGGAGATGGCAGTCGAGCCCGCGGCATCCAATCCGTGGTCCGAGACACAGCCGGAAGCATTCCCGGAGAGTGAGCCGGCGGCCGAAGTCTTTGCGCCTGCCGGGCCGGAGCCAGCGCCCTCGGCGGACGTGGATGGTGACATCACGGCCACGACGACGATGGCGGACCTCTACGTGCGGCAGGGCTTGGTCGATGACGCGCGCAAGATTTATGAGCAGGTGTTGCAGCGTCATCCCGGCGATGCCGAAGTACGCGCCAAGCTCGAAGCGCTCACTGCCTCGGCACCGGCCGCCGCAGCCGTTCACGAAGAGCCGGTCAACGATAAACCGATCGACGATGAGCCGGATGTGACGATTGCCGGCTCCCCGAAAGTGAGGGTTCTCCAGCAGTGGTTGGCCAAAGTCGGGCGGCGGGAGGAAGGGCGTGCATAGCGGCGTTTTTCGTGACGCACTCGAATCGATTCGCGATCACGTGGAGGGGACGCTGGCGGTCAGCCTCATCGCGCTTGACGGCATCGCCATCGAGTCGATCACGTCCGATTCCGTTCCTCTCGACGTCATGGGCGCCGAGTTCGGCGGCTTCATCAAATCGGTCCGCCTGTCGAATACCGACCTGCATACCGGTGACGTTTTGCAGTTCTCCCTATTCACCGAGAAGTACATTACCTTGCTCTCGGCGGTCACCCCGGAGTACTTTCTGCTGCTCGTGATGCAGCCGGACGGAAACTATGGCCGCGCGCGGCACGAGCTGGCGAAGGCGAAATTCGCTCTTCGCGATGAGCTGGTCTGAGGGATCGAATTTTGAATTTCAAAGAGATTCTCGAACTGATCGACAAAGTTGCGGACCGCGGGATCGGCGGCGTTGAGATCGAACAAGCCGGCCTGAAGGTGCGCATCGACGGCAAGGCAGCCGCACAACCGCAGGTCATTCACTCGTACGGCGAGCGGAGCAGCGCACCGGCCCCTCCCTCCGCGCCAGCGCCCATCGCTCCTGCGCCGCCAACGGCTGCGGAAAAGGCGGCCACGGCCAAGGCGGAGGAGGAAGCTGCCGAGGCTGGGATGCACATCATCACCTCACCGATCGTCGGCACGTTCTACCGCTCGGCCAATCCGGAGGCGGAGCCGTTCGTCAACGTTGGCGACCGTATCGCAAAGGGCCAGGTGCTCTGCATCATCGAGGCGATGAAGCTGATGAACGAGATCGAGTCGGATGTCGACGGTGTCATCGTCATGATCTACCCGCAGAACGGCCAGCCGATCGAGTACGGCGAAAAGCTCTTTGCGGTGAAGCTCTCAGCGTAGCTCTCGTTAACGCTATGCCGACAATCTCGAAAGTCCTGATCGCCAACCGCGGCGAGATCGCGCTACGCGTCATCCTCGCGTGCAAGGAGCTGGGTCTCAAGACGGTCGCCGTGCATTCGGAGGCCGACCGCGATGCGCTCCATGTCCGCTATGCCGACGACGACGTCTGCATCGGGCCGGCGGCGTCGCGCCAGAGCTACCTGAACATCTCCTCGATCATCGCCGCGGCCGAGATCACCGGCGCCGACGCCATTCATCCCGGCTACGGCTTCCTCGCGGAGAACGCGCATTTCGCGGAGATTGCCGGAGAGTGCGGTCTCACGTTCATCGGCCCGACGCCAGAGTCGATCCGGCTGATGGGAAACAAAGCCGTCGCCCGTGACACCGCGAAGAAAGCCGGCGTTCCCATCCTGCCGGGCAGCGACGGGCCGGTTCGCACGTTCGAGGAAGCCCGCGATGTGGCCCAGACGATCGGGTTTCCCGTTATCCTCAAGGCCTCGGCAGGCGGCGGCGGACGCGGCATGCGCATCTGCAACGACGAGACCAGTCTCCAGAGCGCATTCGACACCGCACGCAACGAGGCCGAGCGCGCCTTCGGTTCCGCGGACGTCTACATCGAAAAGTATCTCGAGCATCCGCGCCACATCGAGATTCAGGTCTTCGGCGATACCCACGGCCGCATCGTTCACCTCGGCGAGCGCGAATGCTCGATTCAGCGCCGCCATCAGAAGCTATTGGAGGAGTCGCCATCGCCTGTACTTACGCAGGAATTGCGACAAGCGATGGGCGAAGCGGCGATCAAGTTGTGTCAGGCGGTCGACTACGTCAACGCCGGGACGATCGAGTTCCTCTTTCAGGATGGCCAGTTCTATTTCATGGAGATGAACACGCGCATCCAGGTCGAGCACGCCGTCACGGAAGAAGTCACGGGCATGGACCTGGTGAAAGAGCAGATTCGCGTCGCTTCCGGTTTGCCCTTGACGATGCCCCAGCACGAGCTCCGTCTCCGCGGCCACGCCATCGAGTTCCGCATCAACGCCGAGGATCCGGTGACGTTCGCGCCGAATCCGGGAAAGATCCGGGAGTTTCACATCCCGGGCGGCCCGGGAGTCCGCGTCGACACGGCCGCATATCGCGACTACGTGATCCCGCCACATTACGACTCGCTGATCGCCAAGCTGATCGTGAGAGGAAAGGACCGCTCCGAGGCGCTGGCCCGCGGCCGGCGAGCACTGGAGCAGTTCATCATCGAAGGTGTGAAGACCTCGATTCCTCTCCACCGCGCCATCGTCAACAACGATCGCTTCATCCGCGGCGAGTTCTCCACCAGGTTCATGGAGGAGTTCGAGTGGGGGAGAGAGGGATGAGAGACAGAGATCAGCGACAAGAGATTAGAGATCAGGACAGCTCCGTTGGTCCCTGATCTCTTGTCTCTGATCCCCTGTCTGTTGTCCTGATCTCTAATCTCTTGTCTCTGATCTCTGCTGCAACATGAAAATCTTCGTCGTCGGATTCATGGGCGCCGGCAAGACCACGGTCGGCCGCGAGCTCGCGGCCCGTCTGGCGGCCCCTTTCTTCGACCTCGATGAGCTCATCGAGTCGGGCGAGCAAACATCGATCAAGGAGCTCTTCGCGCAGCAGGGGGAACCGTATTTCCGCAAGCGGGAGCGCGAGGTTCTGCGCTCCACGCGCCACCTCGAACGAGCGGTCATCGCCACAGGCGGCGGGACCTTCACGTTCGACGAAAACATTCAGTTCATCCAGAGTGAGGGGCTTTCGGTGTACCTTTCGGCACCATATTCGCTCTTGCGTGGCCGTATCGGTGACAAAGCAGGCGAGCGGCCGCTTTTTCGCGACGACGCTGCTGCGCACGAGCTATACAACAGCCGCATCCGCTACTACCGCATGTCCGACATCACGATCGAAGTCCGCGAGGAGGAAACGACGAACGAGATCGTCGAGCGCCTCCTGCTGGAATTGCCGAAGGGCTTTCTCGATCCGGGGCGCCGCCCGCCGGCGGGAGGTGCTCGTTCATGAGGGCACTCGTCGTCAGCGATCTGCACTCGAACGCCGAGGCGCTGCGTGTGGTGATGAACCGTGTTCGCCGGAAGAAGTTCGACCGCGTGATCTGCCTCGGTGATTTCGTCGGCTACGGCGCCCAGCCCAACCAGGTGCTCGACACGATGCGGACGATGAAGATGCCGAAGCTCTACATCCGCGGCAATCATGACCGCGTCGCTGCCGGACTCGATCAGGCGGAGGGCTTCAACGCCGTCGCCAAGACCGCGGCTTTCTGGACGCGCGATCATCTCTCCGCACGAAACCGCCACTTTCTCGTGAAGCTACCTCTCGGCCCACTGGAGCAGGACGGAGTGCTGATCTGCCATGGCGCTCCTCACAATGAAGACGAATACGTCTTCCACGAGGGCCACGCCCGCGACATCTTCGCCGAGAGTAGGGCACCGTTCATCCTTTACGGCCACACACATCTGCCTGTGATCTTCTCGATCGACCGCATGCACCGCGTGCAGGGTGTTGCTATTCGCGGCGACGTCGTCGTGCGCCTGGACCACGATCATCGCTACCTGATCAATCCCGGCTCCGTCGGGCAGCCGCGCGATCGCAATCCCGACTCGTCGTTCGTGATCTTCGACTCGAAACGCCTCACGGTCCAGTTCTTCCGCGTCGCCTACGACGTCGCGAAAACGCAGGCGTCGATCCTTCGAGCGGGGCTGCCGGAGATCCTCGCGCAGCGTCTCGCCTACGGAGCGTAACCGATCGGTGACGCGCTGTCCTCGATCGAGGAGACGAGCGTCTGATGCGTGTGTCCAAACCGCGGTAAGTCTCTGAAAACACGATCAAATCGACAATCGTTGCGTGGCATGCTGACCGCAGCGAAACGGTTCAGGTCAACGAGGAAAACGCAATGCGCAAGTCCACACTCCTTCTCCTTCTCTTCGCAGCGGTCGTCGCTCTTCCGTCGTACGCGCGGGACCGCAGCCATTCGTACATCACGTATGACGACGGTGGAACCATCATTCGCCAGGCCGAGGATGGCCGGGAAGTCGATGCGCGAATCAACATGCCGGTCTTTCCCGGCGATGAGGTCACGACGAGCCGGGGCGGCCGTGTCGAGATCCGTATGGCCGACGGCAACATCATTGCCCTCGACCGGTCCACGAATGTCTTTTTCAAATCGATCCTTGACTCGTACGACGGCGATTCCGAACAGACCATCGTCGAGCTTCGCTCCGGTCACGTCGCCATCCAGCGCGACGAAGAGACGCGCGAGCTGCTGCGGCTCGACACGCCGAACGCCAGCTACGCCGCCAGCGAGGCGGCAATCTATGCCGTCGAAGCGGATGCAAAGAACCAGGACCGCGTGACAGTGTTCGACGGCACGATGGAAGTGCGCACACCGTCTCGCACGACGCGCGTTCGGCAGGGTGAGGTTGCGCACGTTGACGCCGAAGGGATGTACGACCTCCTTGGCTCACACGACACCGCGGACGAATTCGAGCGCTGGTTCCTGCAGCGTGCCTCGCGGTACAACACTGCCAGCAGCCGTTACCTCGATCGTTCTCTGGCCTACTCAGAAGCCGACCTCGGATCGAGCGGCGCCTGGCTCTTCGCCGCGAACTTCGGCGGCTGGTGCTGGCGTCCGCATGTAGCTGCCGGCTGGCGTCCGTATTACAACGGCTACTGGCGACACAGCCCGGGTGGCGTGCTCGTCTGGGTCTCGTACGATCCGTGGGGATGGGTTCCCTATCACTACGGCCGCTGGGCCTACGAGCCGGCGTACGGGTGGGTATGGCTCCCTGGCGCGGCGTACGCGCCGGCGTGGGTCTATTGGATGTACAGCCCGACCCTCATCGGCTGGGCGCCTATGGGTTGGTATGACTGCTACGGCCCGTACTACAACTGGGCCTACCGTCCGTACTCGCGCGCCGGATTCGAGATCGGCGGCGGCTTCCACGGGCGCATCCGCCCCGTCGAGATCGACCTTAAGCCCTGGACGTTCGTGACGCCGGAAACGCTGATGCATCGCCACATCGATCAGGCTTCGCTCGCAGCCGACATCGCCCGCGAACGTTTGCGCCGTGACGGCAACAGCGGTTTGGTCACGAACTCGCCGGCGCGCTTCTCGAGAAACGAGATGCGTGATCCGAACACCGCCATCGGCAACGTCTTCAAACACGGAATCCACGGAGGTGCAACGGGTGGCGCAGGCAAGGATGGTTTGGCGACTGACATGACGCCGTTCTTCCGCCGTGATCCTCAGCTTCCCAACTCGATCCGTGAGCGCGTCGTTCACGCCCAACCTGTCGATGGTGCCGTCGGTACCGGCTTGACTGGTGGCCACACGGGAGCGCCTTCGGGCGTTCCTACGCCGGGCACGTCCGGTACCCTGGAAGGCCAGGTCAACCGCGGTGCTGACGGCAATGTGCCGCGCTCCGGCATTACGCCCAGCATCATTCACGACGGACGTGTCGTCGGCGGACGCGACGACGTTCCCAACGGCGGTTTGCGCCGAGGGGACACTCCGAGCGGAGCGACAACGACGCCTGTTCCCTCGGGAAGCAGCAACAGCGATTGGCGCCGCGGGCGTGCGGTCGATAGCGGTTCCCGGCCCGGCAATGCCTCACAGACTCCGCCGCCCGACGCGAACCGGCGCGAGGTCAAGCCCCCCGATCGCGGTGCGGTCGATAAGGGAAAAACGAGCGGCAACGACAGCGGTCTGCGGCACGGCGACGCGCCACCACCGCCGCCGCCATCGAATTTAGTAACACCGCCGCCGCCCCCGGCTCCGCCGTCCGATAGCTGGAGAGGGCGTGCGGTGGGGCGTCACGAAAACAGCAGCGGGCCGTCAGCGCCTCCACCGGTCGGCGATGCGAACAAGGGCGACGTGCCGCGCCGCATCATCGACGGCGTCGGCGGCGCGCGCATCTCACACGGAGACGCGCCTGCCAACGACGCACCGAAGCAGAAACCGGCTCACTCCTCGGAGCCGGGCTCGAGCAGCGGCCAGGGCTCACGTGATTCCGGACGCAGTACGGAGCGCTCGTCTCCGCCGTCTCACACCGAGCATTCGTCTCCACCGCCGCCACCGCCGCCACCGCCGTCAAACACCGAACAGTCTCACGACAGCGGATCGCATGAGTCGTCGAAAGCCGACGGCGGACACGCCAAGAAAGATTGAGGTTTTCCGGAGAGCGGCCGCGATGCTGCCGCTCTCCGACCGTTGAGGCAACAGGCAGTTGATCTGCCGCCGCCCTGCGCGAACCTTCCGCTACAATCCCCCCGATGTCCGTTCCCCTCTTCTTTGCCCTCTACTGTCTGGAGGCAGGGCTCTTTTTCATCATCGTGCCATGGACGCGGGTCTGGAGCATGAACTCGCTGCTGCATGCGACGCCGGCGCTGATCCTCTTATCCGCGAACCCGTTCGTTCGCGGCTTCGTCTCCGGCTTCGGTGTGGCTCACCTTCTGGTCGGAGTCAAAGACATCATGCGGATCGCTGCCGGCCGCAAGGATGGGCGGCCGGAGTGAATATCAAGACGTTGCGCCGGACCGACCTCTGGCGTTCTTCCGTCCCGCTGACCCTCAGTGCCGGCTTCTTTGTCCTCAACCGGCTGGTCCACTTCCGGAAGAAGCCGATCGTGGTCAACGGGCTCGACGATCTGCGGCCACTCATCCTCGAGGGATCCCGCTTTCTCGCGCTGGCCGCGCTGATCATCTTTGTGGTCCGGCTTGTTGACGCTGTTGTCTTCGATCTGCTCATGCGGCGCCGGCGTGAGGTGGTGGCGCCGCAGCTCCTGAGGCAGATCGTCTCCATCGCCGTCTACCTCCTTCTCTTTGCGAGCGCGCTCAAGACCTTCTTCGACTACGACGTCAAGACCGCGCTCACCACCGGAGCCGTCCTCGCCGCCGTCATCGGTCTGGCTCTGCAGGACACCCTCGGCAATCTGTTCGGCGGTATTGCCATGCACATGGAGGGATCCTTCAATGTCGGCGACGTGCTGCACTCCGGCGACTACGTCGGCGTGGTCGAGAGCGTGACCTGGCGCGCCACGCGGATTCGCGGCTTCAACAATCAAGTGATCGTTCTTCCCAACTCGGTCATCGCGCGCGAACGGCTGGAAGTGTTTCCCCGGGGCCGTCTCACAGCGCGCGTGCTACCGCTCAGCGTCGATTACAACATTCCGCCCGCAACCGTGATCGGAATCCTCAGTCAGGCCGCGGCGCACGTCGACGGCGTGGCGCGCGATCTGCCGTGTTTCGCGCGTGTCGCATCGTTCGCCGATTCCGCGGTCATTTACGAGATCAAGTACCACACCCGCGACTACTCGGACCGTGACCGCATCGATGCCGACATTCGCAAAGGGGTCTGGTACGCGCTGCACCGGAACAAGATCGCATTCGCCACGCCGATCCGTGCCTACCAGCAGTACACGCCTCCTGACGTCCAACATGCCATCAGCGCGGATGATGTGCGCTTGCGCTTGAGCGAGGTGGATGTTCTCTCGCCGCTTACCGATGAGGCGCGCGCCACGATCGCCGCCGCCACGCGCATCCACTTCTACTCGAAGGGCGAGACGATTCTTCGCCACGGCGCTGCCGGCGACTCGATGTTCGTCGTCCATGCCGGTACCGCCAGCGTGCGCCTGCCGGATGACTCGCCCGAAGGATGGCATGAGGTGGCGCAACTCGGCCCAGGGACGGTCTTCGGCGAGATGGCCCTCCTGACCGGCGAGACCCGAACCGCGGACGTCATCGCACTCACCGATGTGACTGCGCTGGAGATCGGCAAGGACTCACTCCAGCCCATCCTGCACGGACACCCCGAGCTTGCCAGCGTAATTACCGCCAAAGTCCTTCACCGCCGCGGCCACCTCGACGCCATCCGCAGCGAAGAAGCGGAAGAGGAGGAGACCACGATCGTCTCGCGAGTAAAAGCGTGGTTCGGGCTGTAACCTGACGACTCATGAAGCGCCTTCTCATCGTCGAAGACAAAGAATCGCTCGCGCTGATGCTGCGCGAGACCGTTGAGGCCGAGGGGCTGGAGGCGGATGTTGCGCTCGATGGGAAGGAGGCTGTGCGGAAGATCGCGGCGGGCAATCGCTACTTTGCCGTGCTCACCGATTTGCGCATGCCGGGGGCGGACGGGATTGCGGTGCTGCGTCAGGTCAAAGAGAGCGATCCCGACTGTCCGGTGATCGTGATGACCGCGTTTGCCACGATCGAGAATGCCGTCGAGGCGATGAAGCTCGGCGCGTACGATTTCGTGCAGAAGCCGGTCGACGCCGATCATCTTTTGCTCCTGTTGCGGCGCTGCCGCGAGAACCGCGAGCTGCGCTACGAGAACATTCTGCTGAAGGATGAGTTCCGGCAACGTTACCGGCTGCCGGCGATCGTTGGCGAATCGGCGCGCATCGTCGAAGTGTCCAACGCCATTCAGCGCGTCGCGCCGACCGATTCGACCGTGTTGCTGCAGGGAGAGTCGGGGACGGGGAAGGAGCTCTTTGCCCGCGCCATCCATCAGCTCTCGCCGCGCCGCGACCGTCCGTTCGTCGCGATCAACTGCGCGGCCATTCCGGAGACGCTCATCGAGAACGAGCTTTTCGGCCACGAGAAAGGGTCTTTTACCGGCGCCACGGGACGGCAGCTCGGCAAGTTCGAGCTGGCGGACAGCGGAACGATCTTCCTCGATGAGATCGGCGAGCTCGGACTGGGCGTGCAGTCGAAGATTCTTCGCGTGATTCAGGAGCGGCGCTTCGACCGCATCGGCGGCACGAGCACGCTCGAAGTCGATGTGCGCATCATCTGCGCCACGAACCGCCCACTTGCGGGCGAAGTGAAGGAAGGCCGCTTCCGCGAAGACCTCTTTTTCCGCATCAACGTCTTCCCGGTCACCGTGCCGCCGTTGCGTGCGCGGCGTGAGGACATCGACGGGCTCGCAGATTTCTTTCTGCAGAAGTTCGCGCGCGAGCTGAAGAAGCCGTCGCTGCGGATTGCTGCCGATGCAGCCGAGGCATTGAGGGCCTACGACTGGCCGGGCAACATCCGGGAGCTGGAGAATTGCATCGAACGGGCGGCCATTCTCTGCGACGGAGGCGTGATCGAGCGGCGCGATCTGCACATCGAAGCCCCTTCGACCGACGCGCTCCGCGACGCCCTCGATCTCTCGGGGACGTTGGAAGAGGCGACCACGCGGACAGCACGCGTCGTCGAGCGGCTGAAGATTGCCGAGGCGCTCGAGCGAACGGATTCGCGCGCGGATGCTGCGGAGAATCTGGGTATTTCCGCCCGCACGCTCGCCGCAAAGATGAAAGAGCACGGCATCGAGGAATGACGGTGACGTAGCGCCGGCGGCTCGCCGGCTGGTCCGCCGCCGGCCCGGCGGCTTGCATGGCAGCTCCAGAGCAAGATGCTAAACTCTCCCGCATGAGCACGATCGGCGAGATTGAAACGGCGATTGAGAATCTGCCGTTGCCGCAAGTGGAGGAGCTTGCCCTCTGGCTGGAAGCTTTTCGCGCGCGGGGCGGAGCGGCTCCGCTACCTGCCGAGACCTGGCTGAAGCAGGCGCGAGGAGCTGCGCGTCCCGGTGTGACCACCACGGAGGCAGTGGCCCTCACGCGTGGTGACGAGTGACCCCCGACCCAATCCCCACCGCCCGCGACGTCATCGACCACCTCAACGAGCGCTTCCTCGCGCGCGGCCTGCCCTATAGTCTCGATCAGATCACGGTGCTTCCCTACGTCTCGCCGCTGTGGATGGCCAACTGGTCGGTGCCACAGCTCGACGACGCCCCGGAGCGCGAGATCATCGATCAGGAGATCGCCGAAGCGAGGTGGAAATGGCCGCAGGTCCGCGATGAAGAGTGGGAGCTCAACCCACCCAAGGCTATCTGACGCTACTCTCGCCAGGTGATCAGCAGATCCGGCATGCGCGTAACCCGCCCCGCTCCGTCGACGATCGCAACCTGCACATCGGTTCTCTCCGGCACGCCGGAAGGACGATGCTCGATGTGCGCCGAGAACGACGGGAGCGTCGTCTTCGGATACCTCGGATACATGCCGCTGATCTGCGCATTCGCAGCGCGCGATGCGACGATGCGCACGCGGCCGCTGTCGATGAGAACGTCGACCTTGGAAATGCCCGCTGGTGACAACACCCATCCCGATACGTCGAGCGGACCGATGATCGTGCTGTTGTAGCGTGGCCGGTCGATTCGTCCGAACGTCGCGTTGTTGTAGGTCGGTTTGCCATCGAGAAGGCGCTGCAGTTCTTCATTCGGCACGGTGCGCGGACCACGTCGCAGCGCAAAGAGCCAATCGCCATTCATTTCGTGATCGAAGCGGCGGACGAAGACAAGCCGGCCTTCGTCGAGGCCGCGCCGGATCCAGTCGAAGGCGATGCCGGGGAGTGGACTGAAGGAATCGATGTGGATGAGGACGAAGCGGCATCCATTCTTCTCCAGTAGATCGAACGTGGTGTCGCCGAGCGGCTCGGTGCGCAGGCGGCGGTGCAGCGGCGGCTCGAATCCGGAGATGCCGTTGAACAGCATCACATCGTCCGACGCGGCACCGAGCATGTAGCGGTACTCGAGATCGCCACGGAGTGGCAGCTCGATGAGAGGGCCAGCATGCGCTGCAGCAAGCCAGCGGTCGAACGGAATCGGCTCGCTCAGCGCCTGCTCCCAGCGGATGCGCGGCCAGACATCCACGGCCGCAAGCAGCGCGAGCATGATCAGCGTTCGCCGCCTCGTGCGCGCGAGCGCCACCGCCGACGCGGCTGCCAGTCCCGCGTATGCGATGAGCGCCCAACGCGCGGGCGCGCGCGTGGCGCGGAAACCGGGGACATCGTGAAAGAGGATCGAGTGAAAAAACGCGTGCAGTCCGAAAGAGCCGATTACGCCGATGACGATCCAGAGCGCGGCGATCCACAGTTCGATCGGAAAGCGCGAGCGGGCCATCCACTCGCGCAAGGGCAGTCGCGCAACGATCGCGATGACGAGCAGCGCCATCGGAATCGTCGATGAATGAAGCGCGAGTCCGATCACAGTAGCGATGACGAGGAGAACGATCAGCGCGTCGAGCCAGCGAAAGCGATACCGCTGCGGCTCGTTCTCAACCTCGGCAACTGCACGTTTTCGCGCGAAGGCGGCGATCGTCAACGCGATCAACAGCAGACCTGGAAACAGCTCCCGCTCGCTGTGATGCCAGGCGTCTGGAAGGAGGTTCCCGTAAACCGCACTGTTCCTCGATGCCACGAGCCAGTCGGCCGGCATCGCGGAGGCGCCGAGCGTCTCACCGTCGCCGCGGCGCATGTCGTACTCCCTCGCCACGATCGCGTACGGCATCAATACCGGCAAAACGGCGAGGCTTGCGATCGCTAACGCCGCCATCAGCGTCAGCCAGAAGCGCCGGTCGCGCGTTTCCGCGATCGCGATCAGTACGAGCGTCAACGCCATCGCCACGGCGCCGAAAAGGAACAGGTAGATGTTGATAATGGCGCCCACCGCGAATGCGATCGCCACCAGTGCTGCATATTTCTTCGAAGGTTTACGGCCGTACAGAATCAACGCCGCGAGCAGCAGTGCAGGCGTTGCGCTCCAGATGATCTGCACGTGCGCGAGATGCCCGAGCTTGTAGGGGACGAAGCCGTACAGCAGTCCGGCGATTGCCGACGCCGCGGTCTTTCCCGTGACAACGCGCGCGAGAAGATAGCCGGCATACGCGGAGATGGCGATGCCGAGAAGCATGGCGACGTTGTAGACCGCGAGCGGCGGCAGCCCGGCAAGATGAAACGGCAACACGACCACTGCGATCCCGATCAGGTTCTCGCTGTAGGCCAGCGGGTACTTCGAAGGATAGAAAATCGGCGCGTCGAAGACGTGCAGCGGCGCGTGCGTCAGCGCGTAGCAATCCCAATCGATGATCCAGGCGTTCAGCAGCGGATCGCCGAGGTCGGAGACCGCCGTGTCGAGACGCGCGGCGAGCGGCCACGTGGCCGCGATGGCCACGAGGAGGTACGCACAGAAAATTGCGGCCTCCCGGCCGGCGCGCTTTGCTACATCCACTTCGCCAGCCAATCCCACAGCTCGCCGTACCAGTGCCGGCTGTCCTCGGGATTGAGGATCCAGTGGTTCTCATCCGGCCACACCAGCAGTTTGCTGGGGATGCGCCGCCGCTGCAGGACCGACCAGTTCTCGAGAGTCTCATTCATCGGCACGCGGTAGTCGTGCTCGCCCACGGAGAGGAGCATCGGCGTGTGAAACTTCGCCGCGTAACGGATCGGGTTCTGCTCGCGCCACACTTTGTTCTGCTCCCAGACGGGCCCGAGGTTCGTGAGCTCGCGGTGATAGATGCCGTCGCTCGTGCCCCACTGCGACTCCAGGTTGATCTCACCGGCGTGGCTGACGAGGCACTTGTAGCGCGTCGTCGTCGCCTCCAGCCAGTTCGCCAAGTGGCCGCCGTAACTCGCGCCGCCTGCGGCCATCCGTGTGCCGTCGATGAACGCGAAACGCTTGACCGCCTCGTCCGCCGCCTCGTTGAGCTCCTCGCCGGGGCCCTTCAGCGGATCGCCCTGAATGTCCTGCCCGAACTTCTCGCCGAAGCCGGTCGATCCGGTGTAGTTCGTCAGCAGGACGACGTATCCCGGTTTCGCCAACAGGTGATAGTTCCAGCGAAGCGAGATCTCATCGCGCCACATGTTGGCCGCGCCGCCGTGGATGACGATGAAGAGCGGATACTTTTTCGTCTCGTCGAAGCCGGGTGGCAGCACGATCATGTTGTGGATCTTTTTCCCGCGCTTGCTGGCGAACCAGAAGTGCCGCGGCGACTGCCAATCGAGCTGCCGCGCGTTCGCGACGTTGATCTCCGTCAGATTGCGGTGATTCTTCGCCACTGGATTGATGCGCACGACCTCGGGTGGCTCGACGGAACTTCCCCACTTCGCGATGAGCAGCGGCGCGTGTTCCGAGCTGGTCAGGCTCGTATAGACACCCCGAGGCGGATCGACAGTGAGCGAAACGTTGCCGCCACCCGCGCCCACGCTGTAGATCTTCTCCAGCCCTGCATCCTCGGCCGTGAAGTAAACCGCCTTCGAATCGTACGTCACTGCAAACGAGCCAACCGAGCGATCGAATGGTGGCGCCGTGACGACGACACGGTTCTGCATCGATGGCCAGTCGAAGCGGACCAGGCGATCGAGGTTGTAGACCTTGCCGTTGTTGGCGTTGAAGACTGCGAAGAGCGATTTCCCATCGGGACTGAATCGCGGCCGCACGTACGATCCCTCGGCATGGGCGATCACTTGCGGTTCTTCGGAAGTTGTGACCGAAACGCGATAGAGATCAGTGCCGTACTCGGCGTACGCCGAGGTGTTGCGCGCCGTCGTGGCCACGAAGACGATCGAGGTTCCGTCGGGCGACCACGTGGCGTCGAGCTCGTCGCGCGAGCCTTCCGTGATCCGCCCCGCGAAGCCGGGCTGTTTCACCAGCTGCGTCGGCGCCAGGAGATCCCGCGGCTTCGCGCCGTGCTCGAGGTTCTGGACGAAGATGTGAATCTGCATGTCGTCCAGCCATCGGTCCCAATTGCGCACCGGGAACGATTCGTACGTCCGCACCTTGTACTTCTGCTCTTTGCGCTCCTTGGCGATTCTCCGGTTGCCGTCATCTTCGAGCGCGCCCGGATAGACGACGCTGGTGAAGAGAATCGCTTTGCCGTCCGGCCGGAACTGCGGCGAGCGCGCGCCCGTGGAGATCGACGTGACGCGCTGCGCCTCGCCGCCGCCGATGTCGAGGATGTAGATCTGCGTAGCGTCGTCACCCTCGCGTTTGGCAGCGAAGGCGATGCGCCGGCTGTCCGGCGACCAGGTGACGTCGTTTTCCGGCGACTTCGTGTTCGTGATGATGCGCGGCGGAGCGCTGGCGTCAGGACGGATCATCCAAAGATCGGACGACACTTCCTTCTCGTCGTACGACGGCTCAGTCACCGGATAGACGACCCATCGGCCATCAGGACTCGGCATCGGCGTACCGACGCGCTTCATCATCCAGATCGCCTCATGCGTCGGCGCCTTCTTCGCCGGAACGGCGGTGGTGCCCGGCTGTGCGACAAGCGGCGTGACGATGAACGCGGTTACGACGGCCGTACGCAGGACGATTTTCAACATGCGCGATCTCCTCGTTGAAGAGTGTGATGCGGAGAGTATCGCAGGGATGGTTGGATGTTCGCGCGGGTCGTTCGCTCGCGCGAGTTGTCGGTATCCAATTTCGAAATTCACATCCGACACGTGGGGTAGAATTCGTCTCCAGGATCTACCTTACGGGGACTGGTCCTTTAAGCCCCCCGGTGTCTGGACCACCACACGCCGGGGTTTTTATTTAACGAAGCTCGACCTCCGCCCTGACCGCACTCGGGCGAGACGCCCAAGTGCCCGCGGTCGAGACGACCGCACTCCTTTCGACGCGCTGAGGAGTGCGGGCGTCTCGCCCGCGGCCATCGAGGCGTCCCGCCTCGGTGGTTGGATCGGCCTGATGGCTCCAATGGTTTGAAGCGGGTCCAGATCCAAAAACAAGCCGAGTCACTGGCGCGCACCGCTGCCGATACCGGAGAATCTCGCCGCGAAAACTTCTGACGCCGCCGCTACTTCGCCGCCACGACTTTCGCTGCCGCATCCGGCCGCATCACCGTCTCCGCGTTGACGATCGAAGCGCTTGTGCCGGGTTGGATGGCGGCCAGGAGGTCGATGCCTTTGACGACTCTTGCGAAGCCGATGCAGGTGCTGTCGGGTTCTTTCGGCTGATCCATGTCGATCATGATGGTTGCTTCCATGCGCGCACCGCCGGGACGGCAGTAGGAGACCGTTCCCAGTTTCCGTTCCACGCCTGATTCGATGCGCGTTGGCTGGAGCAGCGAGGCAGTGCGGACCGCCGGAGGAGTGACGGCGATGGATGCGTTCTTCTGGCCGATGAGGCGGATCGAGTCGAATGCGCCTGCGAGGACGAAGCGGGACACCTGGATCACCGTGTCGGCAGCGTTCTCGCGGTCGAGCGCGGCCGTGATCATGCCGATGTTCGTGTGCAGAACGAGCGTGTTGGAGTCGAACAGGGAGGCCGAGGCGTGGGCTAGCTGGTCAGAGTTGGGAACGACAAGCTCCGGATCGTCGAGGCCGAGAAACACCGACGCCATCGAATCGGCATTCGTCGTTGTGGGGTTGTCATAGGTGCTGATGAGCGAGTACTTGTGTGCATGCAGCAGCGGCACACCCTCGGCGCTCGTGAATTCGTCGACGTGCAGCAAGCCGATGGCGTTCGGCGGGTTCTCGGCCTTCGCCAGAAAGACCGTCGTGCCGGTGGTCATGTCGCGCATTTCCAGCGAGCGGGCGAACGGGTGAAGATGAACGGCCGCGTAGTGCAGTTTCGTATCGAACTGCAGGTTCATGAACCAACTGATGTCGCTGTGGTTTACCTGTTTTCCGGGCGGGACGATCCAGTGCCCGGTCATCTTCCGTCCCTGCGGATCGACGTAATCGGCCGAGCTGCTCGAGGCCTGCGGTGCGCGTGCGCCGATGAGGCAGCTCGCTGCTGAGCTCATCGCCGAGCTGTCGTGACCGGCATCCGTGGTGACGCTTGCCATCGACGGCATCGAGGCCATCGAATGCGCCATCGCCAGCGGGTTGTCGTCGAGCTGCACCATCCCCGAGGCGCCGACGTTGAAGAGAGGCTTGATCGGTGAGGTCAGGTCGCGGGCCCGGATGTAGTCGATCGTTACGCGGTGCCGTACTTTCAGGTTCTGCGGCTTCTGGATGTTGAGATTGAGAACCTGCGTGAAGAGAAGCAGCGGCTCGTTGGAGGCGAGCGGGAAGCCGAAGCCGGCGGGCACTTTCGCGGTCAGCATTCCCTGCGAGAGCGTCATTAGCCGCGCTGCCGTCGCGCGGCGGAATCCGAAGAGAGCCTGATGCCTGGCAGGATCGAGGTCGACGTTGACGTGGCACATCAGCTCGGGAAGTTGCGGTGTGGCACCGTCGGCATCGACCATCTCGGTGCGGATGCCGGTAACCCACAACAGCTCCGCGGGCGCGGCCGGGTCGCCGAGGTAGACGCGCTCGACGCTCGAAGGTCCTTCCATCGAGTGATAGATCTTGTCGATGGTGTAGACGGGAGAGATGAATTGCTTCGATTGTTCCGGTGGCGCGGCGAGACAGGCGCCTGCCGTCAGGATCGCGATGATGGCGAAGACGGTGCGTTTCATGTTGGCGGAGAGAGTAGCACCTGGGCCGCACGGATCGTTATCTGCACCAGGATGGCTGCCGCCGTATCGAGGACAACGTCGTGCCATGTGCCGGTGCGCGACGGGATGAACGACTGGTGATACTCGTCGATCGAAGCCACGAGCGCGGCCAGGGCGATGGCGCCGATGGCCCAGCGCGGATTCCATCGAGGCCGCCCGCCGCGTAACGCGCGAAAGGAGAGCGCGCTGAGCATGCCGTACGCAGTGACGTGGCCGATCTTGCGAAGGATGTGATTCAGCAGATCGAGCGCCGCCGGTGAGAGCGAACGACCCAGCCATGAGATGAGGACCTCGATCCAACCGCCTGTATGCGACGCCGAGAAGACGTCGCTCGATGCCGCCAGAATCATGGCGGCCCAGGCGATGGGAGGAAGCCAGTAGGTGAGGAAGCGGTGCATTCTTCTTCGCGTCTTCGCGTGAGCGTCTTCGCGTGAAGACAGTGAATCACGCGAAGCCGCGAAGAACGCGAAGAAGAACGGCGATTTAATCCCTCTCCGGAATCTCTTTCCCGAAATCGCGGCGGTAGGCTTCGCGCATTTGCTCGACGAGCGGGATGAGGTCAGCGTGCTCCGGATCCCTGGCCAGTTTCTCCGCGGTGTAGTAGACCTCCATCGCCTGTTCCAGCGCCTTCTCCCGCGCTGCCTGGATCGACGCCGACAGCTCGTTGGCGACAGACTCCAGTGCTACGGCCAGCGTCTCCATCTCGAACGCCTCCATCGCCTCTTCGTCGCCGGGGACGAATGAGTCCATGAAGGCTATATCTTCGGGAGGCGCGCTGGGGGGCAGAGGGATGCCTTTCGGTAGCTGCCGGCGGGCCTCTTCACGGATCGTCGCGAGCGTCTTGAGGATGGCTTCCACATCGACTTTTTGTTTGACTTTCTTTTTGCTCATCGAATCCTCCAAATGCCGGGCGCGCCGCGAGGGCGCGCCCGGCTGACCGGGGTTATTGTTTCAGACGTTTGGCGTGGACAAAGGTTCCGATGCCTCCGCGTTCGGAGCGGGCACAGGCGCGGGCGGCTGCGCTTTGTGGCTGCGTCCGAAACGGTTCGCCTTCCGCATGAGGGCTACGTGCGGCAGCAAATCAGCATGCTGCGGTACCTTGACGAGCTTCTTGCTGACGGTGTACGTCAGCAGAAGCGACTGGCCAAGGGTGTGCTTCATGGTGAGGACTGCTGAGGTGACGCCATCGAGCGTCACTTTCAGTTCGTCGCGGACCATCGACCAGCGCGCGGCCGCCTCGGTGGCGGTCTGCAGCTCCTCGGCGGTCTGACCGACGGTCGCTTGCACCGTCGGCGACGCGCTGACGGCCTGAATCGCCGCCTGCCCGAACTCCGGACTGAGACTCGACACCGCCCGCAGCGACTGCGCTGTCGGTACCGGTAACTGCACGTAGTTGGGGATCTGGCTCCGCAATGCGCGGAGTTGCTCCACCACCGACTCCGGCGTCACCGCCGGATCCTCTGCCGCCGTAGCGGTCTTCGTTTGACTGACTTCATTGTTCTTCACGGTAAACTCCTTTCTGCCCCCAAAGGGCAATCGGTAATGGGACGGCGATCGGGCTGTATGCGCAACTCGGGCGCCGTTCCGGGTGGAATGTCAAAAAGGGCGGCGTCGCAAACCGTCCGCC
>JADGNZ010000007.1 GCA_017883205.1 Thermoanaerobaculia bacterium
CTCCGGAGGCGGAGAGTTTCGTGTCAATGGTGAACTCCAGCCCCTGCGCGAACGCGGCCAGCCGCTGAGCGATGGGGCGGAGCTGGTCGCGGAACTGCAGCGCCTCCTGCGCTTGGGCGACGTTGAAGAGATCCTGTGGCACCGAGGGGACCGACGTCACCATGGTGATCGTCGGCGCGATCAGCTCGTGGGCGAACTTGGCACTTGCCGCCACACGTGCGATCTGCCGCTTGTCGTGCGGCTCAAAGTCGGGGACGAGGCCCTCCATCTGCGTGATGAGGTCCAGGAGCTGGCTGGCGATCGCATCCAGCGTCTGGGCGCCGGTGGCCGCCGGCGCGTCGGTTGGTTGAGTGGGTTTAGTACGTTCCATGAGACAAACCTCCTCTTTTCGCGTCACGGTGGGCCGGACGCGAGGTTGAACAAATGGTCGCCGGGGCCGCCGGCGCGTCGGTTGGTTGAGTGGTTTTAGTTGGTTGCATGAGACAACCCTCCCTCTCTCGCGTCACGGACGGCCGGACGCGAGGTTGAACAAATGGTCGCCGGGGCCGCCGGCGCGTCGGTTGGTTGAGTGGTTTTGGTTGGTTGCATGAGACAGACCTCCCCTTTTCGCGTCACGGTCGGCCGGACGCGAGGTTGAACAAATGGGCGCCGGTAGCCGCCGGCGCGTCGGTTGGTTGAGTGGTTTTGATTCCTTCCATGAGACAGACCTCCTCTTTTTTCGCGTCACGGTCGGCCGGACGCGAGGTTGAACGAGTGATGCGAGCTCGCCGGATCGCCCCGTCAACCACGCGTTGACGGAACGGGGCTGTAATTGAGACGGAGCAGCCCGGTCGAAGGTTCCGTATTCGATGAAAAAAGATTTTTCCGCCCTCTGTTGACCACTATCCGAGCCAGCAAACGCACCAGTGGCGGGGAAGGGACTCGGCAATTGTTGCCGATCCGCGATTCGGGGGTCGTTTTGAGATCTGGAGGGGTCGCGATCTCAAAAAAGGAGATCGCGATCTCAAAAAAAGAGATCGATCTGAGATTCGGAGGGGTCCATTTAAGATTCGGGGGGGTCGATTTAAGATTTGGGGGGGTCGATTTAAGATTCCGAGGGGTCGTTTTAAGATTCGGAGGGGTCCATTTAAGATCGGGAGGGGTCGATTTAAGATTCCGAGGGGTCCATTTAAGATTCGGAGGGGTCGAAACGAGATTCGGGGGGGTCGTTTTAAGATTTGGAGGGGTCGCGATCTCAAAAATGGAGATCGCTATCTCGCCGGCGGGAATCGGGATCTCGTGCAGGGAGATCGGCATCTCACCGAAGGAGATCGGGATCTCGTAGAGGGAGATCGGCATCTCACCGAAGGAGATCGGGATCTCATGGAGAGAGATCGGGATCTCGTCGGGGGAGATCGCGACCTCCCCGGAGCAGATCGTGACCTCATGGAGGGAGATTGCGACCTCGGTGAAGGAGATCGCGACCTCCGGCTTGTGCGGAACCGCGGCACCTACTGCTGGAGGAACTGCCGGAGTTTCGGCTGATTCGGATCGAGCTCCAGAGAGTGACGGATGTTGGCCATCGCTTCGGCGCGGTTGCCGAGGCAGATTTGGGCGAGACCGGCGGACGCCCACGCCACGGGGTCATCGGGCCGTAAGCGCTGCACGGTGACGAAATCGTCCAGTGCGCCGGCACATTCGTTTTGCGCCACGCGGTACCGGCCGCGGAACATGCGGAGCGCGGGGTCGTCAGGCTTCGCGGCGACTGCGTCTTCGAGCAGCTTCCGGCTCCAGTCGAGGTGACCGGCTCGCTGATATCCGATGGCGCGGCCGATGGCGAAGCCGGGTGCTTCCGGATGTCCGTTCGCGATCGCGCGGACGAGAAGCTCGTCGGAGCGCCGCAGATCCCGGTTCTTGTCGAAGAGCAGGTCGCTCAGGTTCCACGCCGCGGACGAAAGCTTCGGATCGACTTGCATCGCCTTTTCGAAAGCAGCGATGGCTTCCGGGATGCGCCCTTCGTGTTTCAGAATCAGTCCTTCGTTGTTGAACGAGCCCCCCGTTCTGGTCGAGGTGCCGGCGCCTGCCGGACGCGGCGCGGTCGATTCGCCCGTTCCGATGTAGCCGAGGGACTTGAGTTTCGCGACCGCCTCGTCTGCGCCGGCACTGTTTGCGATCGTCGCGGCCGGTGGTGCGAATGGCTGAAAGTGGCTTGCGTAGTTGATGGCCGAGGCGTTTGCGCTCGCTAGCGGAGGGAGAGGCGGACCGGCGACATGTTGGGCGGGAGGCAATCCGGTCGCGGCGAGGAGCGTCGCGCAGATCTGGCGGATTCCACCGCGGCCTGCGTGGCCGTTCGACGGAGCGATCCCCGGGCCGCGCAGAAGATAGATCCCCTGATTGCGGTGCCATTTGGCGGCGGTGGCAATGGCGAAGCTGGCCAGTTGTTGCGGGCGCCCTTCTTTCCATTGAAAGCCGTGATCGGATGCGATGACGATCGTGGCGTGCGATTGATCGGCAACGCGCGTCACGTCGCCGAGGAACTGATCGAGAAATCCAAAATACTTCGCCGGAATCTCGTGGAAACGGTCGTAGTCCGCCTGGCTGACCTGCGGCCCCTTCGGCGGAGCAAACGGCGCGAAGATGTGGCCGACCGTGTCCGTTCCCTCGAAGTAGATAATCGTCAGATCGGGAATGTTGCCGGCCGCGAAGAGATCGACAGAGAGGTGACGGTAAATCTCGGTCTCGACGAGCATGCGGCGCAGTGCGCTCGGCGGCTTCGAGAATGGATCAGGATCGTGGAGAAGAGAATCGAAATCGGCCTGTGTGAGATCCGGCAGGTACCTGCGCATCGCCGCCAGATCGACCGCGGCCTCGGCGGCGGTGACTCCCGCTCGCGCCCACGCTTCGCGCGACGGCGGATAGACGGCTCCAGGCGGCGGCGATGACTCGGCGGTGAAGAAGAATGGGAAAAGCCGATCCGAGACCATCAGTCCGCGCACCGGTTCGGCGGGGTAGGTTGCCCACAGTCCGAAGACCGCCACCCGCCGCCCGGCCATCGTCTCCATGTTCCAGATTGCCGGCGCTTTTCGTTCGGTGCTGGTGATCGGCTCTTTGATGCCGGTGACCGGATTGAAATGCGTGAAGTCGAGCACCTGGTGCTCGATCGGGCTGACGCCGGTCATCATCGTGCTCCAGACGATGGGCGAGAGCGGAGGCTGCTCCGTTTCCAGCTCGCCGCTGGAGCCTTCGCGCACGAGTCGGGCGAGATTCGGCATCGTGCCGTTCGCGATGTAATCGTCGAGGAGTTGCCAGTCGCCGCCGTCGAGTCCGATGAAGATGACGGGAGACTTAGGCTGTGCGGCGCGCGCAATCTCGGGAACGGGGAGTGTTTGCTGCCAGCCCGGCGGTAGCACGATCCGTGCGGCCACGCTGTTGGCGGAGAATCGAGAACGGCGAAGATCGTCCTCCAGCGCCTTCGAGATGCGGTCGGCGGCTTCGCGGTTGTTCTCGACGAGAGCATCTGCCGGCAGCTCATGCAAAGCTTTGGTGAGGCGTTGCTGCACGAACGCATTGAGTGAGCTGCACCAATCGCCATCCGGCCAGTCCGCGGGAAGCGTGGATGACGGTTCGTAAAGAAAGCTGACCGGAATGGTGACGATGTCCCCCGCTCGAGATTCCGCGGCGATCGTCTGTTTGAAGTAGAGATCGTTTCCCTCGACGGGAACGAAACACGACTTCCCGCCGAACGCCGTGCGCAGACCGATGCGCCCTTCCTGGACCGTGACGCTCTTGCCGGTCCGCGTGACGCGGGCCTGGCCGGCCGGCTGAAGAGTGAGCAGCGCCGCTGTAAGGGCGATGACGAGGAGGACCAGTACGAGGAGGATGAGGACGTTGCGACGCATGAAAGTGTGCGCCTTTCCGAGGCGGCGCGTATCGTATGCGAAAAAAAAGGCCCCGCGAGCGCGGGGCCTTTTCACTACTGACGAAACGTGGGAACTAGAACGTGTAGCGAAGTCCCAGACGGAAGGAGCGGGGCGCGGTGAATGCTGTCCCTGCCTTCAGGAAGTCCGGGTTCGGCGCGGCGGCGATATTGACCGTACCGGACGGATTGACCGTTCCCGGAGTGGCAAGAAGTCCTCCGTCTCCGTTGCAGGTACTGAGACCGATGCATGCGGCATCCTGCGCGCGGTTGTAGCGCAGATCAACCGCCGTCTTTGCCTGACGATCGAGGATGTTGAAGACGTCGCCGATGACGTTGAGCTTGCCGGTTCCGACGTTGATCGGGTACCCGACGTGGAAGTCGGCTTCATAGTCGGCTGGCCCGCGGCCAAGCGCTCCGCGCGTCGTCAGGTAGTACTCCCAGTTCTGATAGGCCTGCGAATACCCCGTTGCCGTCAACGGTGTACCCGAGGCGTAGTGGGTGGCGAACCCTATGTTGAGGCCGCTCATCATGCTTCCGCTCGGGAACTGATAAGAGCCATAGAACTTGAACTGGTGCGTGCGGTCGTTGCTGAGCAGACCGTGGTTGTTGACCAGGAAGTCAGCGTAGTCGTACGCGGAGTTGATGTTCGGGTCGAGCTGGCCGGTGGACGCCTGGAAGGTGCCGTCATAGTTGCCTTCCAGCCGTGACCAGAGGTAGCTGGCGAAGAACTGATAGTTATCGCTGAACCGCTTGGTGGCCGTCAGCTCCACGCCTTTGTACGTGCGCACCGCCTTCGGTGCCGGCGCGCTGGTTGTGAAATCATAGAATCCGGAGTCTTTGCCGATACCGGTGCCGGGATTCGTGATGATGTAGTTGCCGGTGATGGGAACCTGCAGCATGTCTTCGATGACGCGTCCGAGCTTGCGGTACGTGCCCTTGATGCCGATGGCCAGATTCGGACGGATCTCGTATTCGTAGCCGCCGAGGAGCTCGTCAATATACTGTCCCTTCAGATTGGGATCGACGGGCGTGGCACCACCCAACAAACTGCTTCGCGCCTGAGTCACCGCCGGATCCGGAGCGAGGTTTGCGGGATTGGGACTAAAGTTATAGCAGAAGCAGACGAGCTCGCCGCCGAAGGAACGGATGTTGATGTCCATCGGGATGTTCTCGTAGAAGCGGCCGGCGTTCGCGTAGAGCTTGCTGCGGCCGTTGTTAGCCACATCCCAGATCACGCCAAGTCTCGGCGCCCAGTTGTCGTTGATCTTCGTGGCCACCTTGCCGCCGCGACCGAGAAGTTCCTGTGATTCCCAGCGAAGGCCGGCGTTGACTGTGAAGTTCGGCACGACGCGCCAGCTATCCTGCGCGTACAACGAGTTGTTCTTGGTCTCCGGCTGCGCAACCTGCGGAAGAGCGATCTTCCAGGTCGTCGGATCGGCCTGATTGAATCCCGATGCGAGATCGTCGACGTAGTAGCGGTGACGGTAATAGATCACGCCGTTCTTGACCCGCTTGTAGATACGCTGACCGGCTCCGCCCTGGAAGTTCTGAACGTCGGCCTTCATCTTTTCATAGTCGCCACCGACTTTGAATTCGTGGCTGGAGAAGAAGGCCGTGCCGCTTAGCTTGGCCACGTCGCGATCGTATTTATCGCTGTCGAAGAAGCCGAAACCGCCCGTCAACACGTTGGGGCTGACGGTCTGGTCGATCAATCCGGGAATGCTCGTACCCGCACCGGTAAGTGTGGCATCTTCGTGGTGATGCCCAGCCTCGCCATTCACCAGGTACTTGGTGGTAAAGATTCCGCTGTAGCGGCCGATGTAGTCGCTGCCACCGGTTTTCCGTATGCCCTGGGTTGTGGTGGGTGGACCGTTGACGCCGAACAAGGCTCCGCTGGTCCTGGTCGGGTCGCCGAAAATCGACAGCGTCAGGTTCTGGCTCTCGGTGGCGCGCAGAGTCAGCTTGCCGGCGAACAACTGGCTCGTGATCTTTGTGTCGATCACGGAACCGATAGGAAGCGTATATCCGGAGGGCAGATCAGATTCCGGCGGAATGACCAGTGTGGTATTGATGCGATTGTTCGCGCGAGTCTGGTCCGTTTTGTCGAACGCGCCGAAGAACCAGAGGCGATCCTTCACGAAGTAGCCGCCGCCATCGAGGCCATAGTCAAGCTGTGAATGATCGGTGGTCGCCGATCCTGCCGTGAACGGCCGTTGCGTAAGCGAGGAGTCGCTGGAGAGCAGCCCACCCGGCTGGTCGAAACCGAAAACGTCGCCGGTGAACTCGTTACCGCCCGACTTGGTGATGGCGTTGATCATGCCGCCGGTCATGCGTCCGTACTCAGCCGGCAGTCCGCCGGTCTTGACTTCCACTTCCTGAACGAAGTCGAAGTTCAGCGTCTTGCCTTCCGTCCCGCTGCGAACATTGGTCGTGTTCAGGCCGTCGATGACGTATTGGTTCTCAGCTCCCGTGGAGCCGTAGACGGTCGTACCGGCCGCGTCCGTCTTCGTACCCGGAGCGATCTGGGCGACCGCCGTGAAATTACGGGCGACCGGAAGCGAGGCCATGGTCTCGCTGGTGACGTTCGTACCGGTCGATGACGAGGTCACGTCGACGACCGGCGCAGCGCCGGTAACGGTGATCCGCTCCGAAGCTGCCGGGCTGATCGCCACTTCGAGGGTCACTGTGCTCCCGAGGCCGACGTGAACACCCTTCTCGGTTACGGTATTGAACCCGGAAAGGCTCGCCACGACGGTGTAATCGCCCGGAGGCAGGAGGCTCAACCGGAAGTGCCCCCCCGCATCGGTTGTTTCCACGCGCGCGCCCTGAAGATTCGGCGAGCGGGCCTCGACGGTCACGCCCGGAATCGGCGTTCCCGCCTGAGCGACTGTGCCTACGATCGCGCCTGTCGTCTGCGCAAAAGCGCCGGCCGCGACGAAGAGCACTAACCCTAGAAGTAGTGCAACTCGATACTTTTGTACCATTGTTTTCATTCTCCTAACCAGACGTATACAGCGGTTTGACTACGATGCTTTACCATGACCTGACTTGATCACACTTGAAGTAGCTTGGTCGGATGCGTTGCTGACGGCGTGGATCGGTTTTTCGGGCTGCTAACCTGAGAAAGCGTGCATGCACGCTGCCGCTGAGGCTGACGAAGCCCAAGGCAGTGCGAGCGTAGTATCTTTAAGTAGTTAGCGCAAGCACGAGCTCGGTGCGCGAGTGGGATCGCCTTCAATAAATCGGATTTTCGATTCGAATCGTTGGTGTCCCACCCAATTAACCAACTGCGATCGTGCAGAATGGCTCCGTGATCCTCCGTCGCGCCGGATGCCTGCTCGGGCTGCTTCTTCTGGCAGCGTGCCGGGAACCGAGGCCTCGTCCCAACGTTCTCTTCATCACGCTCGACACCTTTCGCGCCGATCGCATCAGCGCGGCGACTCCCGCACTCTCGCGTCTCGCCCGCGAAGGCGTTCGATTCGATGCCGCGGACTCGCCTGTTCCACTCACCCTTCCGGCGCACGCATCGTTGCTGTCGGGCCTACTCCCACTGCATCACGGTCTTCGGAACAACGGCATCGGCACGTTCCCGGCGAACCGCGACACGCTTGCGACGATGTTCAGCCGCGCGGGCTACCGCACAGGTGGATTCGTCGGCTCTTTCATCCTCGATCATCGTTTCGGACTCGATCGCGGATTCGAGCGCTACGACGATGAGATCGCACGCGATGCGAGCGACGGCAGCGGCACGTTCGAGGCCGAGCGGCCCGCCGGCGAGGTGATCGGCCGCGCGTTGAGCTGGTTGCGCCAGACCGATGCGCGTCCATTCTTCGCATGGGTCCATCTCTACGATGCGCACGCTCCGTACGCACCGCCGTCGCCGTATCCGCAGACGTACGACGGCGAGATCGCGTATGTCGACGCGCAGGTTGCGCGATTGCTGGCGGCCGTCGATCGCAACAACACGATCATCGTGGTTGCCGGCGACCACGGCGAATCCCTCGGCGCACACGGAGAGCTCACGCACGGCCTTCTGCTTTACGAGCCCACTCTTCATGTCCCGATGATCGTTGCTGCTCCATCGCTGGCAGCACATGTGGTGCGGACCCCGGTGAGCACGACCGACATCGCGCCAACGATCGCGTCGCTGGCGGGGACGACATTCGCGAACGCCGTCGACGGACGCGATCTCGCGGCCGATCTGCGCGCGAAGCGGGAGCCGCGCGCCGAGGCGGTTTACTCGGAGACGAAGTATCCAGCCACGTTCGGATGGAGCGAGCTGGCTTCGCTGCGCTCGGGCGCGGCGAAGTTGATCAGCGCGCCATCGCCCGAGCTTTATGATCTCGATCGTGATCCAGGCGAGACCGTCAACGTCATGACTGCACAGCGGCGCACGTATCGCGATCTCACCGCGCACCTCGAGCAACTGCGCGCCACCAGCGTCGCCGCCGCACCCGCCACGATCGATGCGGAAACGCGAGCGAAGCTGGCCAGCCTGGGGTACGTGGCGCCGTCGGGCTCACAGACCGTCACTCCACGGGATCCGAAGACGGTCGTTCAGCTCTTTCGCTCATTCGAAGAATCGACTGCGCTGATCAACGCGGGGCGTTCCGCCGCCGCGGTAGCGTCTCTTGATCAGCTCGTGCGCGAGGATCCGGGCAATCACGTGTTCCGGGAGACGTTGGCGCGTGCGCTTCGACAGACCGGCGACCGCCAACGCGCCATCGCGCTCTATCGCGAAGCGGTGGCACTGGCACCGAATGATGCGGACGCCTGGTACAACCTTGCCTCAGCGCTCCAGGAAGCCGGTGATGATCGTGAGTCCGAGACCGCGCTTGGCGAAGCTGCCAAACGCGATCCAGGTCGCCCCGAGGTGCACAACATCCGCGGCACGGCGCTGGCGGAGCGCGGTGATCTTCCAGCGGCGGAAAACGAGTTTCGCTCCGTGATCGCCGCAGACCCGCAGAACGGACGCGCCTACAACAACCTCGGCAACGTACTTCGCGCGATGAACCGCAACGGCGAGGCAGCGGAGGCATACCGAAAATCGATCGTGCTTGCACCGCGTTACGCAGATCCACTCAACGGACTCGGCGCGCTGCTGGTCGCCGGAGGCCAAGCGCGTGAGTCGCTGCCGTACTTCGACGCTGCGCTCCGCCTCTCGCCGGATTTCTTCGAAGCGGAGCTCAATCGCGCCATCGCCTTGCAGGTAGCCGGCAACAGGGAGGAGGCGGCGGCTGCGCTACGCCGGCTTCTCGCGCGCCTGCCGTCGTCCGCCGCCTACGATCGACAACGAGTCGCCTGCAAAACGCTGCTCCAGCAGCTGTCATCAGACATGCGCCGTTAGCGCTCTTGCGGTATATTTCAGTCAACGTTCAATAAGTCGTTGTTTACAAGGAGGTAGACCGTGCGCTCTCGTTCCCTTCTCCTCGTTGCTATCCTGATCCTCGTTCCCACCCTTCTCTTTGCCCAGACAAACGCCGGATCGTTATCCGGACACGTCACCGATTCGAGTGGCGCCGGGCTCCCAGGCGTCACCGTTACGGCCACGAACAGCGCCAACGGTTTCAACCGAAGTGTGGTGACGGAGGCGGATGGCTCCTATCGCTTCCAGTCACTTCCGGTCGGAACGTACGAAGTCACCGCCGACCTGGCTGGCTTCGGCGCGGTGACGACACGAAACGTAGAGATCAATGTGTCGACCGATCGCGGGCTGAACGTGACGCTGAAGCAGGCCTCGGTGAAGGAACAGATCACAGTCACCGCCTCCTCGCCGTTGATCGAGACCACTCCCGCCATTGGAACGGTTGTCAGCCAGCGCGAGATCGCAAACCTTCCGCTCAACGGCCGTCAGTTCGCGAACCTCGGCTCCCTCGCGCCGGGAACGACGCTCTCGGTCAACAGCGATCCGACCAAGCCGGGGCAGCTCACCATCGCCCTCGCCGGTGGCAGCGGACGCAACGTCAACTTCCTCGTTGACGGCGGTGACAACACCGACGACACGATCGGCGGCGCCCTGCAGAACTACAACATCGAAGCGGTTCAAGAGTTCAACATCCAGACGCAGCAATACAAAGCCGAATACGGCCGCACCACGGGAGGCGTTTTGACCGTGGTCACGAAATCAGGAACGAACGATCTCGAGGGAAGTGCTTACGAGTTCTACCGCGACAAGAGCCTCAATGAAAAAACCGAGACCGAGAAACTGAACGGCAGCGCCAAGTCGCCGTACAAACGGGATCAATACGGGGCGTCCATTGGTGGTCCGATCATCAAAGATATGGTGCATTTCTTTGCGACCGCCGAACGGCTCGAGCGCCCGACCAGCTACGTCATCGACACAGGAGGGATCTACCCCAATTTCGATGGGAAGGCAGTTCCGACGCCATTCAAAGACAACCTGCTGACGGCGAAGGTGAGCGCCGACCCGAGCGCCACGCAGTTCCTGCAGGTGCGCTACGGCTACCAGCGCAACTCCGATATCTACGGCGCCAGCCCGATCATTCTGCCGAGCGCGCTCGGAACGCTCACCAATGACTATCACTCCATCCTGCTCGGCCATACGTGGCAGATCGGGTCGAACAAAGTCAACGATTTCGTCTTCCAGGACACACACTTCAAGAACGCCATCCTGGCCACTTCGAGCGACCCTGCCCTCATTTATCCCAGCGGCGTCAGCATCGGGCAGAGCATCAATACGCCGCAAACGACCACGCAGATCAAGCGGCAGTACAAAGACGACTTTGCATGGTCATCGACACTGGGGTCGATGCGCAATGACTTCAAGGTCGGCGTGAACTACATCGATGAGCCGCTCCTCGGCGGCGACTTCTCCACGGGAACGTCGGGCCAGTACACACTGAAGAACAACGTTCAGGGCTCGCCTGTCATCGACATCGCCATCTTCAGCGGCTTCGCCGGCTACAACACACCCATCAAGCAATTCAACTATTACGGGCAGGACGACATCTCCGTCAACCAGAAACTGACGCTCAACGTCGGACTTCGTTACGACCTCTGGAAGGGGTTCGATCTCAACCAGACGGGGAACCCGATCTGGCAGACGCTCTCGACGCAGACGAAATACAACGATCCTTTCCTCAAGGATTTTCAAGGTGGTAAGGGCGGAAAGCTCAAGAACGACACCAACAACTGGGCTCCCCGCTTCGGGTTCACGTACGACCTGAACGGCGACTCGAAGAACATCGTCCGCGGTGGTGCCGGCCGTTACTTCGACTTCCCTTATACGAATGCCACGATCCTCTTTCCGGCTGTCGCCATCCAGTCGACGTACGGTCAGAGCTACTCGAACCACGACGGCAACGGCATCAAGAACGCCAACGGCAGCTTCTTCCAGCCCGGCCAGCCACTGCCGCCGAATCAGCAGAGTGGGGGAACGGCCGTACCCAATCCCAACGAGGTCGCCTCACCGACGCTTGCCACTCCCTACTCCGATCAGGTCTCGCTCGGATATTCGTGGCAGGTCAATCCGTGGCTCGGGCTGAACATCGACGGATCGCATATCAATTACAAAGACATTCCGTTCCGATTCCGCGGAAATCCAATCGATCCGACCACCGGCAAGAACCGCTTTCCGGCCTTTGGCAGCTTTCGCATCTGGGAGGGCAACGGCTTCGCGAAGTACAACGGCGTGAACCTCGGCGGCCACGCGCGGCTCGGAACGAAGTTCGAGCTGCAGGGCTTCTACACGTACTCGCACACGACCGGCAACATTCTGGCCGGTGCGGACGAGTTCCGAATTACCGACGCTGGCCACCAGGGCGATTTGCGCACCGTGCGCGATCAGTCCATCGACCCGTACGATCCTCTCTGCGGTGCCTGCACGGGACCTCTCAATACCGATCAGAAGCATCGCGTCACGCTCAGTGGCATCTACAAAGCGCCGTACGCCATCAACGTCGCCGGCATCTTCCGCTATCACTCGGGTACGCCGTACACAGAGTGGGCCGGTGCTGACATCAGTTGCGGACCGACGGGGACCGTGCTGCAGTGCAAAGACGGTTATAACTTCGATCTTGCGCCGGGCGTCTCTCACGTCAACAGCCTTCGCGGCAGTTCGTTCTCGCAGTTCGATGTCCGTCTGTCGAAGGACTTCAAGTTCTTCCACAACTACGGCGTGGAAGTGATCGGCGAGATCTTCAATCTCCTGAACGCAAAGAACCCTGCAAACTTCAACGGCAACTGCGCGTTCGACACCACAACCAAGCAGTGCACCGTCACCCAATTCGGTCAGGCGAGCACATTCGCCGGCGATCCTGGACAAGGCGAACAGCGCCTGGCGCAGCTCGGTGTTCGCATCAGCTTCTAATTCCAACTTCATCGTCTGTCGACTATGGGGCGCCGCGAGGCGCCCCGTAGTGTTTTAGTGACAGGGTGTCCCCGCCGGATGAATGCCGCGGCTGAGCCATTGCGTAAGTCGTTTGAAGTAAAGGGGGATTATGCTTTTCGTCGTGGCATATCAACGGCATGGCGGAACGGCGGAGAGGGAACCGATGCGAAAAACCTTTGGTCTTGTGCTCGCGTTCGCGGCGACGTCTGCGTCCGCGCAGTCTCTCAGCGAGAAAATCGCGGTCTCGCCAGTCAACGCCGACCTTCGTTTCTGATTCTCCAGGAGTAGTCCATGAAGTCCTTGATCGCATTAGTGGTAGCTCTCTGCGCGGCTACTCTTTCCGCGCAAGTCTCGGAAACGATCGACGTCCGCATCATCAACGTCGATGTCACCGTCACATCGAAAAGTGGCCCCGTTCGCGGTTTGACACGCGACGACTTCGAGATCTTCGAAGACGGAAAGCTCCAGCCGATCACGAACTTCTACGCCTCTGACGAGACACGCGCGGTTCCCGCTGCCGCCGCCCCCGGCGCTCCTTCCGTCGGGCCAGCGCTCGAGCAGCAGGACTTCCGCTTCCGGCGTAAGGTCCTCGTTCTCGTCGACAGCAGCCATGCCGTTCGCCAGTACCGCGATACAGCTTTGCGTGAGCTCGAGGCGATGATCACGGATCGCTTCCACGGCGACTACCAGTGGTCGATCGGCGTGATCGGCAGCGGCATCTCCCTCGTGCTTCCGCTTTCGTCCGACAAACAGGCCATTCATGAAGCGCTGGAGAGCATTCGTCTGAGCGGAGCGCGACGGGGGGATGCGGCAGTGTTCGCGGACGCCGTCTCTACGCGGGAAGGTGGCTCGCTGACGTCGAACCTCAGCCCGCAGCATCCTGGGCCGCTTGATAAGAACTTAGCGGAGAGGTCGGATCAGGATCGCGTGGAGCAGGCCCAAACGATGGACGATGCTGAAAGAGTCATCGCCGCGAAGCTGACCGTGCCGGCGTATCTCGACGCCGTTCGTGGCTTCGCCAGCACCTCGGGGCGCAAGATCGTGCTGCTCCTGACCGGCGATCCAGGACTCAACGACATCGACATCTCCCCGCACGATCCCGGCAAAGGCGAATTCAGAAACGATCGTTCCACCGGACCGGGTGCCACCAAAGTCTGGCAGAATCAGCGGACGATTGAGGACTTGCGCCGATCGATCGTGCACGAAGCGAACGCATCCGACACCAGCCTCTACATCTGGAACGTTGATCGACTGACCCCGAAGGGCGACTCGCGACCTGCCACCAATACTTCAGCACTGTACTGGCTAGCCAGGGAGACCGGCGGCAGGCTCGTGACTGGTAACGATGCTGCCCACGCCGTACAGGAGTTCGACACGGCCTCCTCGACCTTTTACTCGCTCGGCTATTCGCCGAAGCATGCGGACGATGGCAAGTACCACGCGATCACCGTGCGCATGAAGCGGCAGGGCGATTACTTCCTGGAGTACCGGACCGGCTATAGCGACGCCTCGACGGCGGTACAACTCGAGCGAGCCATGAAGTCACCAACTGCGGTGGCGATGCAGGTGAGCGCGCTGCCGGTAACGCTGGCCTTCGGTGCTCCGCAAACCGTCAGCAACGAAGTCACCGTGCCGATCGAAGTGGCCGTGCCGTTCCGCACGCTGCAGTTCCTGCCGGGGAAGAACGGCGTGGCAGCGAACGTCGTTATCTATGTCTCGGTCTTCGACGACATGGGCAAGAACGTCGCCGCCTCTTCGTTTGCTCTGACTCCGGGGTTCAAGTCAGGGACTCCCGATCCAAAAGGAACGCTTGTCTACCGCAACGCCATCAAGCTCCGCGGTGGTGAGCGCCATCGAGTGGTCGTTGCCATTCGCGATACCGTCACGGACAACATCGGAATGGCCACCCAGGTTGTGAGGTTCTGAGCCCTGCCGGTGAGGAATAAGGCCTCGCTCCTTCGCCGTTCACCCCAGTCCACGCCGCCGGACCGTCAAAAATTGACCGTCTGACGGCTGTGTGCTAGAAAGCGTGGTCTTTTTCCTGGAGGTCATTCGTGTACGCCATCATCCGTTCCGGTGGAAAGCAGTATCGGGTCGCGCAGGGCGAGACCCTCTACGTCGAGCGCGACGTGCTCAGCAATGCTGATCAGGAAAAGGTCACGTTCAGCGAAGTCCTGATGGTCGGCGGCGATCAGCCGAAGGTCGGCGTTCCGATGGTCAGCGGCGCCTCGGTCATGGCCACCGTCGTCCGCGAGATGCGTGGCGACAAGATCATCGTCTTCAAGAAAAAGCGCCGCAAGAACCACACGAAGCGCAAGCACGGACACCGTCAGGATCTCGTCCAGCTTCGCATTGACAGCATCAATCTCTAAGGAGACCAGCCATGGCTCATAAAAAAGGACAAGGCTCCTCACGCAACGGCCGCGACTCGCAGCCGAAAATGCTCGGAGTGAAGCGCTTCGCCGGACAGTTCGTCACCGGCGGCTCGATTCTCGTCCGCCAGCGCGGAACGCGGTTTTATCCCGGCGTGAACGTCGGCATCGGCCGCGATCACACGCTCTTTGCCAAGATCGACGGCATCGTGCAGTTTCATGACAAGGGCCAGCGCGGGCGCTACATCAGCGTTACCCCTGCAGCCACCGCGGCCGCCGAGTAAATCCCCCTCTTTGCCGTTGTGATGACGCCGCTCTTCGGAGCGGCGTTTTGTTTTGGCGCACCGTTCGCAGCAGAACCGGGGGTCGTGGGTCGGGAGTCGTAGGCATCGCAGGTTTTGCTCCGACCCCCGACTCCCGATTCCCGACCCCCGCGAGAGAGAAATGTTCATCGATCAGGCAACCATCAAGGTCAAGGCCGGAGACGGCGGCAAAGGCTGTATTGCTTTCCGGCGCGAGAAGTTCGTGCCGAAAGGCGGCCCATCCGGTGGCGACGGCGGCAAGGGGGGCTCGGTTTGGATTGTCGCTTCCCAGCGGCTCAACACGCTCTACCACCTGCAGTTCCGGCGCGAGTGGGAAGCCGGCCGCGGCCAGCACGGCATGGGCTCGAACTGCTCGGGCTTTGACGGAGACGACATCACCATTGATCTTCCGATCGGTTCCGTGGTTCGCGACAAAGCCACCGGCGATCTCGTCGCGGACCTCACGCACGACGGCGAGCGCATTCTCGTCGCCAAGGGTGGGCGTGGCGGGTGGGGCAATCAGCACTTCGCCACCGCCACGCGCCAGGCTCCGCGTTTCGCGCAGGATGGCAACGCCGGCGAAGAGCGCGAGCTCGCCATCGAGCTGAAGTTGATCGCTGACGTCGGTCTGGTCGGTCTCCCGAACGCCGGCAAATCGACGCTGATCTCCGTCATCAGCGCGGCCAAACCGAAGATCGCCGACTATCCCTTCACCACCCTGATCCCGAACCTCGGTGTCGTCCGCGCGGACGACACCGAGACCTTCGTCGTCGCCGACATTCCCGGACTCATCGAAGGCGCGCACGAGGGACACGGCCTCGGCGACCGCTTTCTTCGCCACGTCGAGCGCTGCACGGTTCTCGTTCACCTCGTCGATCTGGCGGCGAATGAGACTCCCGAGGTGGATGCTGAGGTCATCGCGAAGGAGTTGGAGCGCTACTCGGAGACGCTGGCGACGAAGCCGCGCTTCATCTGTGGATCGAAACTCGACTCGGCGATTCCGGGCAACTCCGAAAAGCTGCGCGCGTACGCCGCGAAGAACGGTTACGACTATTACGAAATCTCGGCCGTCGCCGGCGAGGGCGTGCGCGACCTCGTGCGCGTCCTGGCCCGTTTCGTACGCGAGAACCGCGCCGAGCCCGAGCGTCATGAAGCGGAGGAAGCCCGAATCCTCCAGCGTCCCGCAATATGAGAATCGGCATCTGCGGCGGCACGTTCGATCCCTTTCATCACGGACATCTCGAGCCTGTCCTTGCTGTCCGCGAGGAAATGCAGTGGGACCGCGTCCTCTACATCCCGGCCTGGCGCCAGCCTTTCAAAGCCGGGCGCATCGTCGCGGCCGGCTCACATCGATTCGCGATGGCGGCGCTGGCAATCCGCGATCACGATGCGCTCTATCTCTCGCCGATCGAGTTGGAGCGCGGCGGCATTTCGTACTCCGTCGACACACTCGAAACGCTGCACCAGCAGTACGAAGGCGCCTCGTTCGACTTGATCATCGGAGCCGATAATCTGGCCGATCTGCATCGTTGGAAGAGCCCGGAGCGGCTATTTCAGCTTGCGCGATTTGTAGTCCTGAAGCGGGGTGTCGCTGGTCGGGAGTCGGGAGTCGGAGAGAAGCCTGGCCTCTCGCCAGCTCCATCTCCGACGCCCGACGCCCGACACGCGACACCCACACCCCGCATCGTCTTCGCCGCCAACGCCACCGTCCGCGTTTCTTCCACGGAAATTCGTGAACGCGTGCGGGCGGGGCAATCGATCGACGCGTTTGTCGATCCCCTCGTCTCGCGTTACATTCACCACTACGGCTTGTACAAAGAGGGTCAACCTTGAACGATCCCATCCAAAACCGCGTGCGTACCGCGGTCGCCGCAGCACTCGATAAGAAAGCTCTCGATCTCCAGGTTCTTGCAGTCGGCAACGTCACTTCGATCGCCGACTACTTCATCCTCTGTTCCGCAACCTCGGAGCGCCAGGCTCAGGCCATCGCCGACAGCGTCGTCGATACGCTGCGCGACGAAGGCGTGAGACCGCTGCTCGTCGAAGGAGCAACGCCTGGCCGCTGGATTCTCGTCGATTACGGCGATTTCATCTTCCACATCTTCACCGAAGACTGCCGCCGTTTCTATGGACTGGAGCGGCTCTGGGGCGATGCCCCGAACGTCACCGCGGAGCTCAGCGAGGAAGCAGCCCCGGCGCATGTCCGCCGCAAGAAAACATCGTAGTCCGGTCATCAAGGACTTCGTACGCACGAAGAGTCCTTCGATGCGGGCGCTTCTCCAGACGGTGGAGAAAGTCATCGACCACGACGTCAACCTCCTCCTCCTCGGCGAGTCAGGCTCCGGCAAGGACTTCCTCGCCGAAGCGATCCATGCTTGCGGCGGCAGGCGGCAAAACCCGTTCATCCGTATCGACTGCGCAAGCATCCCTGTCGAGCTTTTCGAGTCGGAGTTGTTCGGCTTCGAGAAGGGGACGTTCACCGATGCGCACGCGCGGAAGCTCGGCAAGCTCGAACTGGTCAAGGGCGGGACGATCTACTTCGACGACATCGCTTCGCTCGCTCCCGCCCTGCAGGCCAAGCTGCTTCGCGCGATCCAGGAGAAACGGTTCACGAGGCTCGGCAGCAACCAGACGGTGGCGCTGGATGGCCGCGTCATCTCGTCATCGAGCGTGCCTGCCGAGGAGTTGGTGAATGAGCTGCGGCGCGATCTTTTCTACCGCATCAACGTCGTCACGTTTACGATTCCGCCACTGCGGGAACGGCGCGACGACATCCCGCAACTTGCCCGGTCGTTCCTGGCTCGAAGGAAGAGCGCCATCGACCGTGTCGCGATGGGCATGCTCGTCGAGCACGACTGGCCCGGCAACGTCCGCGAGCTCCGCAACGTAATCGACCGCGCGGTGCTGGTCGAAGAGAGCGATGTGCTGACGCCCTCGTCCCTACCAACGTTGACCAGCGATTTTGTCGCCGCAGCAACCAGCCACCGCTGGACTCTCGATGAGCTGGAGATGCGCTACATTCGCGACGTCCTCCGCCAGACGAAATCGAACTACTCCCGCGCTGCGCAGATTCTCGGCATCAACCGGAAGACGCTGCTGGAGAAGCGGCGAAAGTACGGGATTGAGTGATTGGGGGTGGGGAGTGGGAGAGACGAAACTCATGCGATATAGGCTGACCAGCCCTACGAGCGCCTGCCCGCTCTTCCCTGACGACGCCGTCTCGGCGGTTTTCGCTCCCACCCCCCACCCCCTACACCCGACCCCCCAACCATGAAATTTCACCTCATCTGGCCTCGTTCGAATGCCGACGCCGAGTTTGCCGCGGTCGTCGAGCGTTACTTCAACCGGATCAAGCATTTCTTCCCGATCGAGATCGTTGAGGTGACGTCGAAACGCGGTAGACAGAGCGAGAATGATGTGGCTATCATGCGCGCCGATTCGGCGCGGCTGCTAGCCGCGATTCCTGAACAAGGGTATGTGGTCGTCCTCGATGAGCGAGGGCGGTCAGTCGATTCTTTGAAGTTCGCATCGTGGCTGGAACGTCTCACGATCGACCAGCCACATGGCGTCACATTTGTAATGGGAGGGGACGTCGGTCTCGATGAGTCCGTCCGGCGTCGTGCCGACTACGTACTCAGCCTTTCCGCCATGACGCTTCCGCACCAGATGGCCCGCGCCGTCCTACTGGAACAGATCTACAGGGCCTGTACGTTGATGCGCAACATTCCGTACCACAAGTAAGGAGAGCCGGTCTCGAACAAGGCAAAAGCGATGGCAAAAGCAAAAGTCAAAGAGCACCCATACCAGGAACATATCGATGCGTTACGTGCGAAGCAGACGCAAATCCACGACTCCTTCCAGCGTGACAAGGTCGACGGCAAAGCGCAGGCTGACGATGGCATTCAGGACCTTGCCGATAAGGCCGCCAGCGCGTACTCAAAAGAGCTGAACTTCTCGCTCTCCGACGGCGAGCGCAACCTTCTCATGCAGATCGATGAAGCGTTCACCCGCCTCAAGAACGAGACCTACGGCACCTGCACAAACTGCGGCGCCACGATCGGCGAGAAGCGGCTGGCCGCGGTCCCCTGGACGCCCTACTGCATCGACTGCCAGGAGCTCCAGGAAAAGGGACTTCTCACCTAGAAAGCAATGAACCACAGGGGCGCAGAGATCGCAGAGTTGGCTCTGTGCTCTGTGACCTCTGCGCCTCTGTGGTGTCAGCAACCTCATCCCTCGAAGTGCTTGAACTCCAGCTCCGCCTGCGCCGCCGCTAGACGAGCCACCGGCACGCGGTAGGGCGAGCACGAAACATAGTTCAGGCCGCAGGAGCGGAAGAAGCGGATCGAATCCGGATCGCCTCCATGTTCGCCGCAGACGCCGACTTTCAGATCGGGATTTGCGCTCCGGCCGCGCTCGGTGCCGAGGCGTACGAGCTGGCCGACGCCTTCCTGATCGATCGACTCGAATGGATCTTTCGGCAGAATCTTCTTGTCGACGTACTCGGGGAGGAACGAGCCGGCGTCATCCCGTGAATAGCCGAACGTCATCTGCGTCAGATCGTTCGTGCCGAACGAGAAGAACTCCGCTACTTCGCCGAGCTTGTCGGCGATCAGTGCGGCCCGAGGGATCTCGATCATCGTTCCGACGATCACCGGGAGCTCGATGCCGCGTTCCTTGATGACTTCCGCAGCAACGCGCTGAACCATTTCCTTGAGGATAGAGAGCTCGCGGACGGTTCCGACAAGCGGGATCATTACTTCGGGCCGCGCGTCGATGCCGTCCTTCTTCACGTTGCAGGCCGCCTGGAAAATCGCCCGAACCTGCATTTCGTAGATCTCGGGATAGGTGACCGCGAGGCGGCAGCCGCGATGACCCAGCATCGGATTCGACTCGTGGAGCTGATTCACTTTCGCGCGCAGCTCGACGAATCCCCATCCCATGTCGCGGGCTACCGCGGAGATCTGCTGTTCGCTGTGTGGCAAAAACTCATGCAGGGGTGGATCGAGGAGACGGATCGTCACTGGCAGTCCGTCGAGCTCGCGGAAGATCCCTTCGAAGTCGGCCTCCTGAAACGGCAACAGTTGATCGAGCGATTTGCGCCGGCCTTCTTCGTTGCGGGCCAGGATCATTTCGCGCACGCGGAGGATGCGGTCCTCAGAAAAGAACATGTGCTCGGTGCGGCAGAGGCCGATACCGGCCGCACCGAAGAGCCGTGCCACGCGCGCGTCGGTTGGTGTGTCGGCGTTGCTGCGAACGCCAAGCGTGCGCAGTTTGTCGGCCCACTTCAGTAGCCGGTCGAAATTGCGGAACGTCTCCGACTGCTCCGCCGGAAGCGATCCTTCGAGCAGCACCTGGATGACTTCCGAAGGCCGCGTGTCGAGCTTGCCCCCGATGATCTCGCCGGTCGAACCGTCGATCGAGACCCAATCGCCTTCTTCGAGCGGCTCGTGTCCTTCACTCCGCAGCTCACCCTTGCTGTAGTCGACGCGGATCAAGCCGGCGCCGACGACGCACGGGCGTCCCATCCCGCGTGCGACCACCGCCGCATGCGATGTGAGTCCGCCGCGCGTCGTCAGAATGCCTGACGCGCTGTGCATTCCTGCGATGTCTTCGGGTGAGGTTTCGACTCTCACGAGAATGACGGGGTCATCTTTCGCCATCGTCACGGCGTGCTCTGCGTTGAACGCGATGCGCCCTGCCGCGGCGCCCGGCCCGGCCGGCAGACCGCGTCCCAGGAGCCGGCCGCCCGACAGCGCCTTCGCCTTCTCTTTCGCATCGAACACCGGCGCGAGGAGCTGAACGATCTGGCCGGCTTCGACGCGCGCGACGGCCTCGGTGTGATCGATTAGACCTTCATCGACCATGTCGCAGGCGATCTTCACCGCGGCGAATCCGGTCCGTTTGCCGGTGCGCGTTTGCAGCAGATAGAGCTTGCCGGACTGGATCGTGAACTCGATGTCCTGCATGTCACGGTAGTGCGCTTCGAGCTTCTTGTAGACGTCCTCGAGTTGCGCGTAGACCGAGGGCATGGTCTCTTCGAGCGACTGCTCATCGCCGATTGCCTGCGCCTTTGAGATCGGCAGTGGCGTGCGGATCCCGGCCACAACGTCTTCTCCCTGCGCGTTGGGAAGGTATTCGCCGAAGAAGCGATGCTCACCGTTGGCCGGATTGCGAGTGAAGGCAACGCCGGTGGCGCAGTCGTCGCCCATGTTGCCAAAGACCATCGACTGCACGTTCACCGCTGTGCCCCAGTCATCGGGGATCTGGTTGAGCTTGCGATAGGTGATGGCGCGCTGGTTGTTCCAGGAGTTGAATACCGCGCCGATGGCGCCCCAGAGCTGCTCGTGCACATCCTGCGGGAAGTCATGTCCGCTCTTCTCGCGCACGATGCCTTTGTAGGTGTCGACGAGACCACGAAGACCATCGGCAGGGATCTCGGCGTCGGTCTTGACTCCCGATTTGTCACGTAGCGAGAAAAGCTCGTGCTCGAAATGATCCTTGTCGATCTCGAGAACGACGCCGGAGTACATCTGGATGAAGCGGCGGTAGGAGTCGAGAGCGAAGCGTTCGTCTTTCGACGAGGCCGCCAGTCCCTGCACCGTCTCGTCGTTGAGTCCGAGGTTGAGGATCGTGTCCATCATGCCGGGCATGGAGGCGCGAGCCCCGGAGCGGACGGAGACGAGAAGCGGCTTTTCGCGGTCACCGAACTTGCGGCCGGCCGACTGTTCGACCTTGCCGAGGTTCTCGGCGACGGCGTTCTTCAGCTCGGAAGGATAGGTTTTGGCGTGCACGTAAAAGTAGGTGCAGACGGCCGTCGAGATGGTGAAGCCGGGAGGCACGGGAACGCCGATGTTGGTCATTTCGGCGAGGCCCGCGCCTTTGCCGCCGAGTACGTCCTTCATTTGAGCGTTGCCCGCGGCGTGGCCGTCACCAAAATAGTAAACGTAGGTTGGCTGCTCCATTGCGCGCGATTATCTCCGAACTTCTACCTCGACGCTGCTGTAGACCACGCGGGCGATATCGCTTTCGGGCTTTTGGCGCGGATCGTCGCTTCCTGCCGCGCGGAACGAGATGCGCGACATGTCAGCGCCGAGGCTCACGAGTGCGGCCTTTAGGGAATCGATTTCACGCTGCGCGACGTCTTTGTTGCGCCGCGCATCGGGTTGACGGAACTCATGCGCAACGATGTCGATTGGTGGCGCCGCGCGAATGATCTTCAGAAGCGACTGTAATTCCTCGCCGCTGGGAAAGCGGAGGAGGTTGCCCGATGTATCGAACTGCAGCCCGAACAGCGCGACCCGGTTGGCGCGGTGAAGCAACGCCAGTCCGACATCGTTCCGCAGAACGGAAGCGGCGCAGGTTGTCCGTTCGCCGAACCATGGCATCCCGCGAAACAGGGGAATGGCTTCTTCATGCCATTCGATGCCGCTGAAGTGTTTGCCGTCCGGTGAGACTGCGAGTGCGGCATAACCAAAGTCGTTGCCGTGAGTCCAATTGAATCGCCAGACTCGTCCCGTCGTGCCCCCTTCGAGAAAGTCCGGCTGTGCGCCCCGCATCAGAACGCCGGTCGCGCCAGCACCGTGTTGCACGAATGTGGCGGCGCTGCCGTTGATCGACCAGCAGCCATCGATGGGTCGATCGACGCGAGGCGCGATCTCCGCGCCGCGAGCGTAGATGGAGTGGAGGCGAGCATCGTGTCCGGCAGTTGCCGGCGCCGGAATGTCGACGCGCAGATACGAGGCGGTCGTTGGCGCTACGTCCAGCCACTGCGCCAGTTCGCTCCGCTTCGGTGTGATGGTCGCGAGCGGTCGCCAGGTCGTGCCGTCGAGCGAGCTTTCGAACGGAACATTTTTCGGCTCGAAGCCTACTTCCAGCGAACGGATACCGATTCGATCGATACGGCTGGGTGCGCCGAAGGCGATGACGATTGACTGCGGAAAATCGTGAGGTGGAGTCTGCCAGAACGTGCCGATGTCGCCGTCGATCGTGCTGACGGCGGACACGGGCAGCATCGTCTCACCGGTCCTTGAAACGATCGTGGCTCCTCGGGAGAGATCGAGAAGACTTGACTGCTCATTGATGATGTCGATGGGCAGTGCACCCGGCTCATTCGGCTTCGCAGGACGTTCAGGAGCCGCGCGCGAGCAACTCGCGAAGAGAAGAAGCGCGAGGAGCAGGCGTGTTTTCACGTCCGATACTCGCGCCGGTCGACAACGATCTTGGTGACGTCAGCGATGCCGGCCACGGCACCGCCGATCTTGTGCAATAACGCCATCCGGTTTCGCCGCAGTGTTTCATCCTCGACCATGACCATGACTTCGTCGAAGAATGTCTCCAGCTCGGGCGCCATGGCCGCGAATGTCTCGAGAGCGCGCTTGTAATCGCGCTCCGCGATCATCTCCTCGATCTGTGTGCTGACGGCCGCGGCAAGGCTGGCCAGGCGGCGCTCGACATCATTCTCCAGCTTCGACGGATCGACGCTCGCCGCAATCTGCTGGCCGGCGGTGATGTTGGCGATCCGCTTGGCAGAGTCGAGAATCGAGAGGAAGTTTGGTTCGTTGCGCATCGCCTTCACCGCGCCGATGCGATCGACGAGATCGGTGAGCGACGATGCCCATCCTGTTTCCATTGCCGCGGCGATCTCGTCGTAGGCGAATCCGTAAGCGGATACCTCGAGTAGCGTGCGAATACGCTCCGCGAAGAAGGCGAGGAGATCGGGCTTGAGTTGCTGCGTCGCTGGGTTGCCTGGTTGCTCATGTGCTTGGAGCGCGACATCGATCAGTTTGTCGATGCCGATCTTCACGCTCCGCTTGTCGCGGTTGAGCAGAATCTGCACGACGCCCTGTGCGGCGCGGCGAAGAGCGAACGGATCTTTCGAGCCGGTTGGTCTCGCTCCAACCAGGAAGAATCCAACAAGTGTGTCGATCTTGTCGGCGAGCGAGACCACGGCGCCGCTGCGTGTGCGAGGCAGCGCGTCATCGATGTTGATGGGAAGGTAATGATCGTAAACGGCCTGCCACGTGTTCTCCGGCATGCCTTCTTCGCGAGCGTAGATGCCGCCAATGTTTCCCTGCAGCTCGGTGAACTCCTTCACCATTTCGGTGACGAGGTCGGTCTTGCAAAGGCGCGCGGCGGCGAGTGTCTCGGGATCGTCGGTGATGGCGGCGGCGACCTGTTCGATGCGATCGGTCTTCTGCAGGTAGTTTCCCAGCTTCTCCTGGAACTGCAGATGGGAGAGCTGATCACGGCGCGATACGAGTGTTCGTTTGCGGTCGGTCTCGTAGAAGAACTTCGCGTCGGCGAATCGGGCGTTGGTGACGAACGAGTTGCCGTACGCGGCGTTGCCGTCAGGATCACCATCGTTGTCGAGAACGGCGAGGAATGAGCTCGTGAGCTTTCCGGCCGTGGTGCGAATCGGCAGCTGCTTCTGGTGGACGCGCATCACCGTGACGAGCACCTCTTCGGGTAACGCCAGGTAGTCGCCGCCGAACTCGGCGCGCACGACGCCGGGATATTCGGTGAGGTACTGCCACTGAGACCAGATCGAAGCGTCGATTGCCGGCGCTCCTCCGGCCTCATTGGCGAGGATACGCGCACGCTCGGCCATGACGTGGCGGCGGCGCTCGGCATCGATGACGACGCGGTTCAGCTCGAGCTGGGTGACGTAGTCGTTGTACGAAGTCACCTCAATCTTCTGCGGCGCAAGCGTGCGATGACCGACCGTCGTCGTTCCCGACGGGAGGCCGAAAATCGTGATCGGCAGATGCTCGCCGTCGAGCACGGAGACGATCGAGTGAATCGGGCGGATATAAGAATGCTCGCCGTTTCCCCATCGCATCATCTTCGGCCAGCGAAGCGATTCAACGATCTGCGGAATGCGTTGCTGCAGGATCTCACCCGCGGCGCGGCCTTTGATCTGGCGTCGGATGCGGATGTAGTTGGTGCGGGTGTCGGGTGTCGGGGGTGGGGTGTCGGAGCCCTTATCGGTGCGTGTTTCGGAGGCTACGCCACCTTCTTCTTTCCGACTCCCGACCCCCGACAAACGACCCTCGTCGATCACATCCTCGATCGTGGCGGCATTCTTTTTCAGGAATCCGAGCAATGCCTGTGTTGGCTTCCCCTCCGCGTCATACGCTGCTTTGATCGGCGGGCCCTTGACTTCCTCTTCGCGGTCGCTCTCGCGCAGGGGGATACGGGAGAGAAAGAAGATGATGCGGCGCGGCGTGCTGTTGACGATGACGGGGTTGCGGTCGCCGTCAGGCTCGCCGAGGTCGTGGGTTAGTTTCGTCAGTTGCTGGAGCAGGACAGCGTGCGCGGCCTCGTGCATCCACGCGGGAATCTCTTCCGTGAGCAACTCGAAGAAGTACTCGGCCATTACGCGCGCTCCCTGATCAGAGGATTGACCAGCGGATTGGCCATCGGATTGAGTAGGGGAAATCCGAGCGCCTCGCGCGACGCCAGGAATTGATGCGCACAGCTGACGGCGAGATCACGAACGCGCTTCATCACGCCGACGCGCTCGGTCACGGATACCGCGCCGCGTGCATCGAGTGTGTTGAAAACGTGCGAGCACTTCAGCGTCCATTCATAGGCGGGGAGCACAAGCGATTCATCAAGGCAGTGTTGCGCTTCCTTTTCGTACAACTTGAATAGCTGCCAGTGCATGTCGATGTCCGCGGTCTCGAAGTAGTACTTCGAAAACTCGTATTCATCCTGCTTGCGCACGGGCCCGTAGCCGAAGCCTGCTCCCCATTCGATGTCGTAGATGCTCGCCTGGCGTGACAGGAACATCGTCAGGCGCTCCAGCCCGTAGGTGATCTCCGCGGAGATGGGCGACAGATCGATTCCTCCGGCCTGTTGGAAGTAGGTGAACTGCGTGATCTCCATGCCGTCGAGCAGAATCTGCCAGCCGACGCCCCACGCGCCGAGTGTGGGAGCCTCCCAGTTGTCCTCCTCGAAGCGGATGTCGTGGCGGGTGAGGTCGAGGCCGATCGCGCGCAGTGAGTCGAGATAGAGATCCTGCACGTTCAACGGCGAGGGCTTGAGGACCACTTGAAATTGATAGTGCTTGCCGAGGCGGAAAGGGTTGTCTCCGTAGCGTCCGTCGGCAGGGCGGCGCGACGGTTGTACGTAGCCGACGTTCCAGGGCTCCGGCCCCAGAACGCGCAGGAAGGTGGCGGGGTGCATCGTGCCGGCGCCGACTGCGACGTCGAGCGGCGTTTCGAGCATGCAGCCCTGTTCGGCCCAGAAGGTCTGGAGGCGAAGGATCAGGTCTTGAAAGGAAAGGCGCGGCATCGGGCGCGCATTCTAACGTGGGAGTGGAGCGTCGGGGGTGGGGAGTCGGAGAACGAGTGAACTATCCCTGAGTGCCGGTCGTGTCTGTGGGCGGCGGAGGTGGTGGAGGCTGCTGCTGGTCCTCTGGCTTCTTGCCAACGTTATTTTTCTTCTTTGGCGCGGAGGACGTCGTTTCCGGCTCGGCCGATGGGGTGGTGGCCGTATCGGATGATGCCGTCGTTGTGTCGGCGTCGGAGTCCGAGCGCGGCTTCGTGCCGGTCTCCTTCGCCATCGGCGGCGTCGTGACACCAATCGTGTCGATCACGATGGGGGCGCTGGAACTGGCCATCCCGTTTGTGTCCGTGCGGGGTTGGGATACGCGGCGGACGGGGGTGGTGCTCGCGCCGGCCGGGTAGCTCGGAGTTGACGGCAGCGTTCCTGCGATGCTCGTGCCGGCAGTCTCGTTGCCCAGCGGATTCGGATTGTTCGGGAGCGTGAAGTTCGTCGTTGTGTCGGCGTTTGTATCTGTTACGGGAGCGGGCTTCTCCCCCGGACCATTGATCGTTGACGTGACTCCGTCCGCCGAACCCTCAGAGACAACTTCGTAGTTCGGTGTCGCTCGCTTGGCATGATCCTGACCCCGGCAGGTCACCAGGGCGAGCGCGACGATAAGCGCGAAAGATCGGTTGGTCATTGCCAGGATCTATCGCATCGAGCATGCCAATAAAAAACCCCTTGCGTCACGCGACGCAAGGGGTTGAGGTTAGGAAACGGGAGCGAAATTACTGAGGTGCGACGATGTTCGTTACCGAGTTACCGCCGGCGTTCCCCTCGATCATGTTGCTGGTGAAGCCGCGGACGGTGCCGCCATTCAGGAAGACGCCGTTGGTCGTGTTGCCGGTGATCGTGCAGTTGGTCAGGCGGATCATCGGCGTGCCGCCGTTGCCGGCGAAGATGCCCTGCTGGTTGAAGTTCAGGTCGCAGCGGTCGCAGTCGACTTCGACCGTCCCCTGCGAGGCGAGGATACCTGCATTGTTGTGGTTCATGCTCGTGCCGACAATCGATGCCTTGGTGCGATTGTCCAGATTCACGCCCCAGAGGGTGTTCCCGTCGATCTTGGAATTCTCGATGTGCAGGCCGACCTGACCGGCGGTCGGGACGGAGCCCACGCCTTCGTTGCAGACCCGGACGGTCGTGTTGCGAATGAAGACGTTCGCCGTGGCGCTCGTTTCGATGCTGATGCCGCGGGTGGAGAAGTTTTGGATGACGCAGTCCTCGACGTGCACGTTGACCGTCGCGCCTGCATTCGTGAGGACGCGGACGCCCGTGATACCCAGGGTTGTTCCGGCCCCGTTGATGGAAAGGCCGCGAAGAACCACATTGCTGTTGGCGACCCCCGAATTGATCGTGAAGCCGAACGTAGCGGAAGCCAGGGACGAGGCAAACGTTCCGGTGCCGTCGATGGTCATCGGTTTCGTGATCGTGAGCGCCCCGAACCCGCCCGGATCGAGAACATCGATCTCACCGCCGGATGCCGTCTTCGAGATCGCGCCCGCGAAGGTCTTGCAAGGCGCGGTGCGGCTGCACGGGTTGACGTCGTCACCGACGCCGGAGACCCACGTACGCGTCGCCTGAGCGGAAGCGGACATGGTGACCAGCGAGAACATGAGTACGAAAAGAGAAAGCCGGGTAACCATTCTGTTCATAGCGATACCTCCTCCTGAATCCTGATTGTTAGATGTATATCGAGCGGTGACGCCACGCCACCGCAACCGGGCTGGTGTTTTGGTTGTGGGAATGTAAGTGTCTTGCAACCATCGTCCTGTGATTCCAGTCACGATCCCAAACAAGGATCAGTCGCTCATCGCTGATTGAGGTTCGATCAATTTAGCACAAAAAAGTCTCGCATGAGTACCACATTTGCCCGTTGGGGGAAGGCGTGGGGCTTCTTGGTGGTTGTGGATACCGTACCGGAGTGGTACTGTTTCGCTCCCTTCGGGAATCGCGATGCTGAAAATCTCCAAACTTACCGACTACGGACTCCTCGCCGCCGTCTATCTCGCCCGGCATAACGGCGAGGTGGCCTCCGCGCGTGAGATCGCCGGGTTTTACCACTTGCCGGTTCCGATGGTTACGAAAGTGCTGAAGATGCTTCACCAGAGTGAGGTCATCGAATCGCAGCGCGGTGTCGGCGGCGGCTATTCGTTTCGCGGCGATTCCGAGTCGGTCACGCTCGGATACCTGATCGAGGCGCTCGAAGGTCCCTGGGATCTCGTCGAGTGCGAGACGACGGACGACCAGGGCCATGCCGCCTGCGCGATTCGTGTAGCGTGCCCGTCGCGCCGCTTCATGTTCGGCATCAACCGCGCGGTAAAAGGGGCGTTCGAGCAGGTCACGCTCGGCGACCTCACCCGAGGGGTCATGCCGGTGGCACAGATCGACAAGCCAATGTTGTCAACGAGAGCTGAGAGTCAACTATGAGCAGCACCATCGAACAGATTGCCAGCCAGGAGTACAAGTACGGCTTCGTCACCGACGTCGAATCCGATCAGGCGCCGCCCGGTCTGAATGAAGACATCATCCGGCTCATCTCTGCGAAGAAGAACGAGCCGGAGTGGATGCTCGAGTTCCGGCTGAAAGCCCTTCGGCACTGGTTCACCATGAAAGAGCCGACATGGGCGAACGTGAAGTACGGCCCGATCGACTACCAGTCCATCTGCTATTACTCGGCGCCGAAGCAGAAAAAGAAGCTCAACTCGCTCGACGAGGTCGATCCGGAGATGCGCGCGACGTTCGCCAAGCTCGGCATCTCGCTCGACGAGCAGAAGCGCCTTTCGGGCGTCGCGGTCGATGCCGTCTTCGACTCCGTCTCCGTCGCGACGACGTTCCGCGCCGAGCTGGCCAAGGTAGGCATCATCTTCTGCTCGTTCTCCGATGCCGTTCAGAAACACCCTGATCTAGTCCGCAAGTACCTCGGCTCGGTCGTTCCCTACACCGACAACTTCTTTGCCACGCTCAACGCCGCTGTCTTCACGGACGGCTCGTTCTGCTACATCCCCAAAGGCGTTCGCTGTCCGATGGAGCTGTCGACCTACTTCCGTATCAACAGTGCCGGCACCGGCCAGTTCGAGCGGACGCTGATCGTGGCCGATGAAGGCGCCACCGTCAGCTATCTCGAAGGCTGCACGGCGCCGATGCGCGATGAGAATCAGTTGCACGCCGCGGTCGTCGAGCTCGTTGCGCTCGACAACGCGTCGATCAAATACTCGACGGTGCAGAACTGGTATCCGGGCGACAAAGAAGGAAAGGGCGGCATCTACAACTTCGTCACCAAACGTGGCAAGGCCTTCAAGAACGCGAAGCTCTCCTGGACGCAGGTGGAGACCGGCTCCGCGATCACCTGGAAGTACCCGAGCTGCATCCTGCAGGGCGACAACTCGGTGGGCGAGTTCTACTCCGTCGCGCTGACCAACCACCGCCAGCAGGCTGATACCGGGACGAAGATGATTCACCTCGGCAAGAACACCCGTTCGACGATCGTGTCGAAAGGAATCTCCGCCGGCCACGGACAGCAGACCTACCGCGGTGAAGTGAAGATCATGAAGTCGGCCGAAGGAGCGCGCAACTACTCGCAGTGCGACTCGCTACTCCTCGGCGACAAATGCGGCGCGCACACGTTCCCCTACATCGAAGTTCGCAACTCGACGGCGAAGATGGAGCACGAAGCATCGACGTCGAAAATCGGCGAAGACCAGCTCTTCTACTGCGCGCAGCGCGGCATCTCCGCGGAGGACGCCGTCTCGATGATCGTCAACGGCTTCTGCCGCGAAGTGTTCAAAGAATTGCCGATGGAGTTCGCAGTGGAAGCGCAGAAGTTGTTGGGAGTCTCGTTGGAAGGATCAGTCGGTTAATGCTCGACATCAAAGACCTGCACGCCGGAATCGACGGCAAGGAAATCCTCAAAGGGCTGACGCTTCACGTCGGCACCGGCGAGGTGCACGCAATCATGGGGCCGAACGGCTCCGGGAAATCGACGCTCGCGAACGTACTCGCGGGCCGGCCGAAGTACGAGGTGATCTCCGGAACGGTGACGTACCAGGGGAAGGATCTCCTCACGCTGCCGACCGAGGAGCGATCGCGCGAAGGGGTGTTTCTGGCCATGCAGTATCCGGTCGAGATCCCCGGTGTGAATAACATCTACTTCCTCAAGGCCGCGCTCAACGCGGTGCGCAAGCATCGTGGCGAGGAAGAGCTGGACGCGATGGAGTTCCTCCAGCTCGCACGCGAGAAGATGAAGCTCGTCGAGCTCGACGAAGCGTTCATGAGCCGCGGCGTCAACGAGGGATTCTCGGGCGGTGAGAAGAAGCGCAACGAGATCTTCCAGATGGCCGTGCTCGATCCGAAGCTGGCCATCCTTGACGAGACCGATTCGGGCCTCGACATCGATGCGCTTCGCATCGTCGCCCAGGGCGTCAATGCGCTACGTAGCGAGAAGCACTCCGTGCTCGTCATCACGCACTACCAGCGCCTGCTTCGCTATCTCGTCCCCGACTTCGTTCACGTTCTTGCCGACGGCAGGATCGTGAAGTCAGGCGGCAAGGAGCTGGCCGAAGAGCTCGAGCAGAAGGGCTACGAGTGGATTGAAGAAGAGGTTGCGGCGGCGCGATGAGCAGCGTTCTTGATCGCGAAATCCCGCTCTCTGCCATCGAGCCGGAACACATCGATGGCGAGCCGGAGCGCGTCCGCCACATCCGTTCGCAGGCAGCGGAGCGCTTCAACGCACTCGGCTGGCCAACCACGCGGCTCGAGGAGTGGAAGTACACCTCGCTTGCGGCGCTCGCCAGCAACGATTGGAAATTCGATCGGAAGCTGCCGAACGACCGGACGGGAACCTCGCCATTCGGTGAGAAGGCGGCTGCTGAGCTGATGTTCGTCAACGGAATGCTCTACGCGAACCGTGCCTCGCTTGCGAACGAGCATCCCGGAATCAGGATCGTACCGATGCGCGAGGCGATGGATAGCGAATTATTTGCGCAGCATTTCGCGCGCTATGCCGACTACGAGAAGCACGCCATGACCGCGCTGAACACGGCGCTGTGGCAGGACGGCGCCTACATCGAGATCGCGCCCGGAACCGTTGTCGAAGGCTTCATTCACATTTGTTCCATCTCCGGACCCGTCAAGGAACATCCGGTGATGACGCAACTGCGCAACCTGATCGTAGCCGGACGCGGAAGCCAGATCACGGTCGTCGAAACGTTCTTCGGCGCGGGGCCCTACTTTACGAACGCGGTTACGGAGATCGTCGCCGGCGAAGGCGCCGTCGTCGATCACTACAAATACGAGAACGAATCGCTCGACGCCTTTCACATCGGCACGGTGCAGATCCACCAGGAGCGTTCGTCGAACGTCACGTCCCGCACGATCGCCCTCGGCGGGGGTCTGGTTCGCAATGAGATCAACGCGGCGTTGGCCGGCGAAGGAGCCAGCCTTTCGATGGAAGGGATCTTCGTTCTCTCCGGCCGCCAGCACGTCGACAATCACACCGTGATCGATCATGTTGCGCCGCACTGCGACAGTGTCGAGCTCTTCAAAGGCGTCCTCGACGAGAACGCCCGCGGCATCTTCGACGGCCGAATCATCGTCGAGCCGGACGCGGTGAAGACCAATTCGCGGCAGACGAACAAGAACCTGCTGTTGTCGGAGACCGCCGTCATCGATTCGAAGCCGTCGCTGGAGATCCACAACGACGACGTGAAGTGCAACCACGGCTCGACGATCGGACAGCTCGACGAAGAAGCGCTTTTTTACCTTCGCTCGCGCGGGATAGGCGCCGAGGAAGCGCGCAATTTGCTGGTGTATGCATTCGCCAGCGAGATCGTCGAGCGGATGAAGGTCCCCGTGGTGCGCGAGACCGCCGCAGGCGCGTTGTTCCTGCGGATGCCGGGCCGTATGGCGGAGAAGCTGGGACGAACCGAAGAGGTGATCAATTGATGAGCGCCGCTACGGAAACGCAAGCGGGCCCATCGTCTCGCATCGTTGACTTACTCGACGTCGAACGCGTCCGCCGCGACTTCCCGATCCTGCACCGGACCGTGCGCGAAAACCGCAAGCTGGTCTATCTCGACAACGCCGCGACGACACAGAAACCGCAGCAGGTCATCGATCGCATCGTTCGTTACTACACCGAAGAAAACTCGAACGTGCACCGCGGCGTTCACTACCTCAGTGAAGTTGCCACGGCCGCCTACGAGAATGCGCGCACGACCGTGAAGCGATTCATCGGCGCGCGCGACGAAAAAGAGATCGTCTTCACGCGCGGCACCACCGAGGCGATCAACCTCGTCGCGCAGACGTGGGGACGCAAGAACGTCGGCGCCGGTGACGAGGTACTGATCACCGCGATCGAGCATCACTCCAACATCGTGCCGTGGCAGATGCTCTGCGACGAAAAGGGAGCGCGCCTGCGCGTCGCGCCGGTCAACGACGCCGGCGAGGTTCTCATTGACGAGTTCCAGAAGTTGCTGACCTCGCGCACGAAGCTCGTCGCCTTCGGCCACGCTTCCAACGCCCTCGGCACCATCAATCCGATTCGAAAGATGATCACTCTGGCGCACGCCGCCAGCGCGGTGGTCCTGATCGACGGCGCACAGGGTGTTCCGCATCTTCGCGTCGATGTTCGCGAGCTCGACTGCGACTTCTACGCGTTCTCCAGCCACAAGATTTACGGTCCGACCGGCGTCGGCGTGCTGTACGGGAAAGAAGCGATCCTCGATGCCATGCCTCCGTGGCAGGGCGGCGGCGACATGATCCTCTCGGTCAGCTTCGAGAAGACGACCTACAACGCGCTCCCCTACAAGTTCGAGGCGGGGACGCCGAACATCGCCGGTGTCATCGGCATGGCCACTGCCATCGACTACATGGATTCGATCGGGATCGAACGAATCGCCGCGCACGAGCAGAATCTGCTTCACTACGCGACGAAGCGGCTTCTCGAGATCGACGGCCTCCGCATCATCGGCACCGCGGCGGAGAAAGCCTGCGTCATCTCCTTCGTGCTCGAAGGCGTTCACCCCCATGACATCGGAACCATTCTCGATGAACAGGGGATCGCTATCCGCACCGGCCATCACTGCGCGCAGCCGCTGATGATGCGCTTCAATGTGCCCGCGACGGGTCGCGCCTCCTTCGCGATGTACAACACACGAGATGAGGCCGATGCGCTCGTTGCCGGTCTCGAAAAAGTCATCGAGGTATTCCGCTAGAACATGTCCGACCTTCGTGAGCTCTACCAGCAGGTCATCCTCGACCACAACAAGAACCCTCGCAATTTTCACGAGCTGGCACATCCGACGCGAACCGTCGATGGCTACAACCCGCTCTGCGGCGATCACTACACGATCTTCGTGGAGATGGATGGGGAGACGATCAAAGACATCGGCTTCACCGGCAACGGATGCGCGATCTCGAAAGCGTCAGCGTCCGTGATGAGCTCGACGCTGAAAGGGAAGACCACACAGGAAGCGCATCAACTCTTTGATGTTTTCCACAAGCTCGTGACCGGCGAGCCCAGCAGCCTCAGCACGGCAGAACTTGGCCGCCTGGCCGCGTTCTCCGGCGTGTCGGAGTTCCCGGCGCGCGTCAAATGCGCCTCGCTGCCATGGCACACGCTGAACAGCGCGATCGAAGGGGATAAGGAAGTGGTAAGCACGGAGTAGGGTGTCGTGGGTCGGGTGTCGGGGGTCGTAGCACCGAGGCACACTAAGGTATCGACTGACTGGTTCGAGAATGAGATCAGAGACAAGAGATCAGAGACTAAGGATCAGAGATGAGAGACAAGAGACCAGAGATCAGAGATCAGATTAGTTTCTCCTGATCTCTCATCTCTGATCTCTTTCAAGGCCAAAATGAAGACGTCGGAAAGCGGGTTGTTTCTCCGACCCCCGACCCCCGACCAGCGACCCCCCAAAAAACTATGAACATCCGCGAAGAAGTCACCCTCTCCCGCAGCGCCGAAGCCGTCATGATTCCGAGCGGCGAGAAAGTTCTCGTCCCCGAGGGGGCGCGCGCCACGATTACGCAATCGCTGGGCGGCTCCTACACGCTCATCACCGAGCGCGGTCTCATGGTCCGCATCTCCGGCAAGGACGTCGAGGCCATCGGCAAGACGCCGCAGGTCGTGCCCGGCGCCGACGCTCCCGGCGAAGAAGTCGCGCCGGCCAAACTTGAAGAGATGGTGTGGGATCAGCTCAAGACCTGCTACGACCCCGAGATCCCCGTCAACATCGTCGACCTCGGCCTCGTCTACCTCTGCGAGCTCGAAGACGCCGAGGGCGCGAAGAACGTGAAGATCAAGATGACACTCACCGCCCCCGGCTGCGGCATGGGCCCGGTGCTCGCCTCGGACGTGAAAATGAAAGTCGAAGCGCTCCCCGGCGTGAAGCAGGCCGACGTCGAAGTCGTCTTCGACCCGATGTGGGACCGCAGCATGATGTCCGAGGCGGCCAAGTTGCAGTTGGGGATGTATTGATCTGCGCTGCCTTGGCGGCAGCGCGTTATCGGTTGTCGGTCAAGGAGTGCAGGCGTCTCGCCTGCGGCCGGCGGGCGTCCCGCCCGGTGGTGAATGCGTGGCAATGCGCAAAACCGTCCGCGTCCCGGGCGCACTCGGTTACTTGCGTGACTCATTCGAGTCGAGATACTTCGCGAACGAGCCGAGGTACGTGATTCTCCCCGCAGCGGCGTCGGCCAGTCCTTTGCGAACGCTTGCCAGCGCCGTCGGGTTGTCGTAGAGCCACTTCTCCGATTCTGGGATTGACGCTGGCACCGGATGAGCGACCCGCTTTGAAGTCGACTTCTTCTTCATTCACCGAGGTTACACCACAAGGCGGAGGCTCGCCGTGCAGCGACCATGGCGCGGTAAACTAACTCTTCCAATGGCCGACGACCGCATCCTCTCCGCCGTTCCTGTCGAAGATGACGCGACGGTCGAGTTGTCGCTGCGGCCGCGGCGGTTGCGCGAGTACATCGGCCAGCAGAAGGTCAAAGCGAACCTCGATATCTCCATCGCTGCCGCGCGCAAGCGGCACGAGCCGCTCGACCACGTTCTCCTCTTCGGTCCGCCTGGCCTCGGCAAGACGACTCTCGCAAACATCATCGCCAACGAGATGGACGCAGCGGTCCGGTCGACATCCGGCCCGGCACTGGAAAAAGCGGGCGACCTCGTCGCGACGCTCACGAACCTCGAAAAGGGGGACACGCTCTTCATCGACGAGATACATCGTCTGCCCGCGCCCGTCGAGGAAGTCCTCTACTCGGCGATGGAAGACTTCTACATCGACGTCGTCATCGGCCAGGGTCCGGCCGCGCGCACGCTCAAAATGGAGTTGCCGCATTTCACGCTCATCGGCGCCACGACTCGCGCCGGCCTCCTCAGCGCGCCGCTTCGGGCCCGCTTCGGCATCGTGCACCGCCTCGATTTCTACGACGTCGAGTCGCTGGAGATCATCGTCCGCCGCTCATCTCAAATTCTAAACATAGAAGTCACCGCCGACGGTTCCCACGAGATCGCCCGCCGATCGCGCGGCACACCGCGTATCGCCAACCGCCTCCTTCGCCGCGTGCGCGACTTCGCCGAGGTCAAGCGCGAGGGGAAGATCGACGTGGGGATTGCGCGCGAGGCGCTGGAGATGCTCGAAGTCGACGAATTCGGCCTCGACGAGATCGACCGCAAACTACTGACCACGATCATCGAGCGCTTCAGCGGCGGCCCGGTCGGCGTCGGCGCCCTCTCGTCGTCGATCGCCGAAGACCGCGGCACGATCGAAGACCTCTACGAGCCCTACCTGATCCAGATCGGCTTCCTGCAGCGCACCCCGCGCGGCCGCGTGGCCAGCAAACTCGCCTACGACCACCTCGGCTACGCGATGGGTGCGACCCGCAAGCAGGCGGACTTGTTTTCGTAAAGCTAATCCTTCTCAGCCTCTTCCGGCGCCTTGCTCAAATCCTCGGGAAGGTCGTCATCATCGACGGGTTTCGCTGCGGCGAGATCCGGCGAGAGGAGCTCCTGATCGGCCGTTGGGGCCGGCGCTGACGGCTTCGATGCCGGTTTGCTGCGGCGGTTCAGGACCTTCTTCATCGTAAGCGCCATGTCATCGCGATACGGACGGAGCGCAACGCCAGCGGGACCTTTGGCGGTCTTCTTCATCCAGGCGTAGGTCGCCAACCCCTGTCCTGTGGATCTGGCCAGACGGCTGTCGGTAGTGAATTGAGCGCCGTCGCGCAACGCCGACAGGGCCTGGATGACCGGCTGCATGGCGGTTTCGAACGCCAGAGATGACTTCCCCTCGACGACGTCGAAGGTGTTCATTCCGGCGACCGAGGGGAGAGAGGATACCGTCGCGATCATCTTGGGGATCACGTCTTTGGCAAAGCGGGACACATTGGCCACGCGTTTGGCGTCGTTGCTGTCGAACGGAATGAACCCGGGGATGTTCGCTTCGATCTGGCTGATCAGGGCCAGCAGCAGATCGACATCCGGCATGGATCCATCGGCAGGCGGTGCATCGGCAGCGGCAGACTTCACAGTTGTGCTGGTTTCGGTTGTGGTGTCGGCAGTCTCTATTGGTTTGCTCACAAGATCCTCGCAAAATCACGCTGTTGGTCGACGGGTTGAGGTACTTCAAGCCATCCCGGCATCTCGTCAGCGACGCGCTGGCGAGCTAGGTCATCGATAGACCTATTGATTGAGACGTAGCGACCAGGCAGAAAGTTACGGCGGCGCAAGAGAAGGTCGTGAGCGTGTGGGATAGTCACCCTTTCTAGTGCTGTGGCGCGCTCTTGAGGCTCATTCGTCCAGTTTCTCGGAATCGGATCATCGAGTCTTCTAGCCGCATTGTCGATTCGACGATGCGTAGCGATGAATCGACGATGCACATCGTCAAGTTGACGATGCGGAGCGATGGATCGACGATGCGCATCATCGATCCGACGATGTGGAGCCACGATCGACGCTACGCATCGTCGATCTGACGATTCACATCAAAGATTCCTCGATGCGCATTGAAGGTCGTTCGCTACGCAGTGAAGATCTTTCGCTACTTAGTGAAGATCATTCACTACGCAGTGAAGATCGTTCGCATCGCGATGAAGGTCATTCGCATCGCGATGAAAGGCATTCGCATCGCGATGAAGGTCATTCGCAACGCGATGAAGATCGTTCGCATCGCGATGAAGATCGTTCGCAACGAGTGGAAGATGTTCATCACGCAGCCAACGACCCTTCGCTGCGCTCCACCGAGACGCCGAAACACTGAGCCCTCTGCGCACACAGCGTCTCTGTGGTGATATGAAACTCCCATGTCGAAGCACGTTGTGAAGGTCGCCGCGGCGATACTCATCCTCGCCGCGTTGATCGTCGCATTCCGCGTCCTGCCGGTTGCGAACTGGCTTCGCGACTTTCAGACCTACGTTCGCGGCCGCGGCGCGATTGGCTACGTTGTTTACATCGTCGTCTACGCCGTCTGCGTCGTCGCATTCGTGCCGGCGTCGATCCTCACGCTTGGGGCGGGAGCGATCTTCGGATTCGTTGGAGGAGTGATCGTCGTCGTCATCGGAGCGACGCTTGGGGCCACCCTCTCGTTTCTTCTCGCGCGTACGGTCATGCGCAAGCGCGTGGAGGCGATGACGGCGAAGAATGCGAAGTTCCGCGCGCTCGACCGCGCCATCGCCGGCGAAGGGATCAAGATCGTCTTTCTCGTCCGCCTGGCGGTCGTCTTTCCCTTCACCTGGCTCAACTACGCCTTCGGTCTGACCGCGATCCCGCTTTGGAGCTACGTGGCGGCCACCTTCATCGGGATCATGCCCGCCACCGCCGCGTTCGTCTTCGTCAGCAGTGCCGCCACGACCGCCGCGACCACACATGCAAGTCTGATCACGAAGACGGTCTACATCGCCGGCGGCATCATCGCGCTCGCGGTCAGCGTGTTCATCGGGAGGATCGCCACCAGAGCCATCAAACGCGCCGGCGTGGATGAATAGCGAATCATCTGGAAGGGAAGCGAAGGAGAGATCGAGTGAAGCGCAACTTCAACGAGCTGTTCTCGAAGATGAAACCCGAGGCGCAGGCACGGGTGAAGGCTCGCTCCTGCGAGTTGTTGCAAGAGATGGCTGTCCCAGATCCGTTCGGAGAGGTTGAAGGTACAACGGCGCCCGAAGACGCAATGACTCCATCGACAGACGCGAATGCGACGTCTTCAGATGAGGCGACTCTTGAGCGGGCGACTGCGAATCGAAAGGTGGCAATGCACGGCTCGAAATGAGTTTGTGCGAAGGCATGCTGTCAATTAGTTCTTCGGATTGAGCGCCAGCGGAGACGAGTAGCGAGCTCGTCAAAATTACGTTTCTCCCACCCCCCACCCCCGACTCCACCCCCGACTCCCCACCCCCTCGCACGCGATATGCTTCCCAGGCGGAGGTCAAGATGAGCAATCCACTAAGAGATCTGGCGAAAACCGGCCAGAGCGTCTGGTTTGACCAGATGGAGCGGCGCCTCGTCACCAGCGGCGAATTGCAGCGGATGATCGATGAAGACGATCTGCGCGGCCTGACTTCAAATCCGACCATTTTCGAGAAAGCGATCGGCGGCAGCGACGACTACGAAGCGCAGTTGCGCACGCTCGCTTCGCAGAACAAGTCGCGCGACGAGATCTACGACGCCATCACGATCGAAGACATCGGCAACGCCGCGGATGTTTTCCGACCGGTCTACGACCGATGCAAAGGCGGCGATGGATTTTGCAGCCTGGAGGTCTCGCCGATTCTCGCGCGCGACACAGCCGGAACCGCTGCCGAAGCGAAGCGTCTCTTCGCCACGCTCGGCCGTCCGAACGTGATGATCAAGATCCCCGCGACGCCGGAAGGAATCCCGGCAATCGAGGAGTCGATCGCGGCCGGCATCAACATCAACATCACGCTGATCTTCTCCAACGATGTCTATTCGAAGGTGATGGAGGCGTACCTCCGCGGGCTGGAGCGGCGCGTCGCGCAGAATCTGCCGATCAACGAGATCTCCTCGGTCGCCAGCTTCTTCGTCAGCCGCATCGATGCGTTGGCGGAGAAGCAGATCGAAGCGGCGCTGAAAGCAAAGGACGATCCCGAGGTTCGCGCGTTGATGGGAAAGATCGCGATCGCCAACGCCAAGCTCGCCTATCAGCTCTTCAAGGAAACGTTCAGCGGGGCGCGCTGGGAGGCGCTGCGCCACCACGGCGCCAACGTGCAGCGGCCGTTGTGGGCATCGACCGGCACTAAGAATCCCGCCTACAACGATGTGCTCTACATCGAGTCGCTGATTGGGGCCGACACCGTCAACACCGTTCCGCCGGCCACGTACAAGGCCTTCAAAGATCATGGCCGCGTGGCCTTGACGCTGGAAGCGGACCTCGACGAAGCACGCGAAGTGCTGCGCAAGTTCGCGGAAAAAGGATTCAGCCTCGAGGCGATCACCGACAAGCTCACGGACGATGGCGTCAAGTCATTCGACGAGTCGTTCGCGTCGCTCCTGGCGACGATCGAGGCAGGGCGCGATGAAGCTCTCCGCGGGCTGGCCCGCCGCCAATCACTGCACCTCGGCGCCGCTCAGGCCACCGTCGATCAAGCCGCGCAGCGCATCGAGAAAGAGAAGTTCGTCGATCGCATCTGGGCCAAGGACACCACGCTCTGGAAGAACGACGACGCGCACAAGAAGATCATCCCCAACGCCCTCGGCTGGCTCGTTGTGGCCGAGGAGATGGCGAAGGCGGCACCGGAGCTGATGCAGTTCGCCGACTCCGTGAAGGCCGATTTCGATGACGTCATCGTCCTCGGCATGGGCGGGTCCAGTCTCTGTTCCGAGGTGACGCGGCGGTTGTTTGGCGCGCGGAGCGGCTATCCGCGGCTGAACGTGCTCGACTCAACTGTGCCTGATGCCGTGCATGCGCTGGAGTCGAATCTCAACCTGGCCCGCACGCTGTTCATCGTGGCATCCAAGTCGGGTACGACGACCGAGCCGGCCATGTTTCATCGCTACTTCTACGATCGCGTGAAGTCGGTCAAGGGCGACAAGGCCGGTGAGAACTTTGTTGCCGTCACCGATCCCGACACGCAGCTCGGGCGCGACGCAAAGGCGGACAACTTCCGCAAGATCTTCATCAATCGAGCAGACATCGGAGGCCGCTACTCCGCCCTTTCGTACTTTGGGATGGCGCCTGCCGCAATTGCCGGCGTCGACGTGGCGACGCTTCTCGATCGCGCCGTACACGCCGGCCACATCGCCCGCGTGCCCAGCGCGAAGAAGAATCCTGCCGCAATGCTCGGCGCAGTCATTGGATCGCTGGCGCTCCAAGGCCGCAACAAGCTCACGCTGATCACGCCTGCTCCGCTCGACACCCTCGGACTCTGGATCGAGCAACTGATCGCCGAGTCGACCGGGAAGGAGGGCAAGGGCATCCTGCCGGTCGCCGGCGAGCCGCTGCTCAATCCTGCCGACTACGGCAACGACCGGCTCTTCGTCTGCGTGCGAATGCGCGGCTCGGATATGACGCCGACGCTCAAAGCGCTCGCCGGCGCCGGCCATCCGGTCGTCGATCAGGTGCTCGATGATCCGCTCGACATCGGCGAGACGTTCTTCACCTGGGAGTTCGCAACGGCTGTGGCCGGCGCGCTCCTCGGCATCGATGCCTTCGATCAGCCGAACGTGCAGGAGTCGAAGGACAACACGAAGCGCTTGCTGGAGGAGTTCAAAACCAGCGGCACGATGCACACCGATGATCATCAAGTGAAGCCCGATGATGCCGCCGCGATCGGCTCGCTGCTTGCCAGTGTCAAGGCCGGCGACTACGTGGCTCTCACTGAGTATTTCGTGGAGTCGCCGGAGCGCGACAAGGCGATCGCCGCGATCCGCGAAACGATCGGACGTGAATTGCACGTCGCCACAACCACCGGCTACGGTCCGCGTTTCCTCCACTCGACCGGTCAGTTGCACAAAGGGGGGCCGGATACCGGCGTCTACATGCAACTCACTGGCGGCGGGCACGAGGACGTGCCGATTCCGAACGAGAAGTTCAGTTTCGGCGTGCTCGTGCGCGCGCAGGCGATCGGCGATCTGCAATCTCTGACCAGCCGGAAGCGGCGCGCGATCAGCATCAACCTCGGCGAGAACATCGATGCGGGGCTGGCGACGCTGACAACCATCGTGACCAACGCCCTCTCGAAGGTCAAAGCATAAAAGGAGACGTAAATGGCTGAAGCGCAATTCGGCGTAATCGGACTCGCGGTGATGGGCGAGAACCTTGCGCTCAACATCGAAGACCACGGCTTTTCCGTTGCGGTCTGGAACCGCGAACCAACTGTGACGGACCGCTTCATCGCCAAGACCGCGGGAAAGAAATTCACCGGCACGAAGTCACTGGCCGAGCTGGTGAAAGCGATCGAGCGTCCGCGCCGGATCGTGATGATGATCAAAGCCGGCGCACCGGTCGACATGACGATCGACGCGCTGACGCCGCTGCTCGACGAGGGCGATGTCGTCATCGACGGCGGCAACTCCTGGTTCAAAGACACCCAGGAGCGGACGAAGCGGCTTGAAGCAAAGAAGCTGCACTTCGTCGGCTCGGGCGTTTCCGGCGGCGAAGAAGGTGCGCGCTTCGGCCCGTCGCTGATGCCCGGCGGCTCAAACGAATCGTGGGAAGCCATCAAGCCGGTTTTCGAGGCGATCGCGGCGAAGAGCGATTCGGGTCCGTGCGTGACGCATGTCGGTCCCGACGGCGCCGGCCATTACGTGAAGATGGTTCACAACGGCATCGAGTACGGCGACATGCAGCTCATCGCCGAGGCGTACGAGATGCTGCGCAAAGGGTTGGGGGCGAATGCGGAGGAGCTGGCGGCGATCTTCGACGAATGGAACAAAGGACCGCTCGAGTCATTCCTCATCGAGATCACCGCGCACATCTTCCGCGTCAAGGATCCCGAGACCGGCGCGCCGCTGGTCGACAAGGTGCTCGACAAGGCGGGACAGAAAGGCACGGGCAAGTGGACAGCGCAGATCGCGCTCGACCTGGCCGTTCCGATTCCGACGATCGCGGCGGCCATCGACGCGCGCGTGTTGTCGTCGATGAAGGAAGAGCGGGTCAGCGCATCGACGGTGCTGCGCGGACCTTCCGACACTGCGCCGGTCAGCGACCGGAAGCAGTTCATCAGCGATGTTCACGACGCGCTTTACGTTTCGAAGATCTGCTCCTACGCGCAAGGCATGGCGCTGATCGAGGCGGGATCGAAGGAATGGAATTGGTCGATCGACATGCGCGAGATGGCGCGCATCTGGAAAGCCGGCTGCATCATCCGCGCACGCTTCCTCGACTCGATCATGCGCGCCTACGAGCGCAAACCGGATCTGCGCAACCTGTTGCTCGACGACGAGTTCTCCGCCGACGCGCAGAAGTCGCAGGCGGCCTGGCGCCGTGCCGTGGCCTTCGCGCAGGCAAACGGAATCGCCGTGCCGTCGATGTCGGCGTCACTCAGCTACTTCGATGCATACCGCAGCGCCGAGCTCCCGCAGAACCTGACGCAAGCGCAACGCGATTACTTTGGCTCGCACACGTACCAGCGCAACGACAAGGGTGCGGACACGCCATTCGTGCATACGGATTGGATACATAAATAGACGGCCAAAAAGCATCACCACAGAGACACAGAGAGCACAGAGATGATCTTTGTGTCCTCTGTGTCTCTGTGGTTAAAGGGTTTTCACAGTTGCGGCCGAAACACCTCGGCCATCTTCTCTTTCAACTTATCCAGCCAGCCGCGCTTGAACCACTTGCGCAGAAGGACCTCTTCGCAGTGTTTCAGATCTTCGTGGAACATCACCTCCATCTGCGCGGCGATGTCGTCGTCGTAGACGTTGACGTTCACCTCGTCGTTGAGGCGGAAGCTGCGGTCGTCGAAGTTTGAGGATCCGATCGTCGTCCAGACTCCGTCGACTACCATCGTTTTGGCGTGCATCATCGTCGGCTGGTACTCGAAGATGCGGATACCGCGGCGCAGGAGGAGCTCGTAATGCCAGCGGCTGGCCTGGCGGGCGATGGGAATGTCGTTGTCTTCGCCCGGCACGATCACGCGCACGTCGACGCCGCGGCGCACCGCTCCTTCCAGCGCGCGCAACGTGTCTTTGTCGGGCACGAAGTAGGCGTTGCTGATGTAGATCGACTTCGCAGCGCTCACAATCGAGATGATGTAGAGCAGCTTCACCATCGAACTCCCCTCGGTCGGCGAGGACTTGAGCACTTGCGTGAGGTGCGAGCCGCCCCGAGGAACTTCCGGGAAGTAATCGAGGCCGGTGAGCAGCTCGCCACGGCTCTTGATCCAGTTGTCCATGAAGGCGAACTGCATCTGCGTGACGACAGGGCCTTCGACGCGGGCCACCGTGTCGCGCCAGTGCTCTTTCGAATCGGCATCGCCGAGCCAGGTGTCCGCGATGCCCACGCCGCCCGAAAAGCCGACGCACCCATCGACGATGAGCAGCTTGCGGTGCGTGCGGTGGTTGAATCTGGCGAGCATGTACCAGCGCAGCGGGTGATACCACTCCAGATCGATGCCGTTGCGCGTCAGGAAGTCGATCAGCGATTGCGACATCTGCGCGGAGCCGACGGCGTCGAGAATGATTTTGATTTCCACTCCGGCGCGCGCCCGTTCGGCGAGAGCTTCAGCAAACTTGCGGCCGATCTCGCCATCCCAGTAGATGTAGAACTCGAGATTGATCGTCCGTTTCGCGGCCCGGATCGCGGACAGCATTGAAGGGAAGATCTCGACTCCGTTCTTCAGAATGGTGACGACGTTTCCCTGCGACATCGGCGCGCCGGTCAGCGCGTGCATCGTCTGCAGGAAGGCGACGTCGCCCACCCCGAACTGATGCTTCATGTGATAGCGAACGGGCAGCCGCCGCCGGATGATCGGCAACTGCGGGCGCCGCGGGTAGCGATGGGCCTTTTGCTTGCGGAAGAGCATCAGCGCTTCGAAGCGATCCAGATGATGGCCGCGACGACGGCGGCGAGCATGAGCATGGAGAAGCCGAGGATCACCACCAGAATGATCACGGCCGCGCCTGCGATCGCCTTGAACGACCGCGGCGGACGCGTGCGGTCACGGTGCAGCAGCAGCGCGTTGAGGTTGATGATGTTCTCTTCGAATAACCAGTCGAAGACGGTGCCAACAACCGGAATCGATCCGATGGACATGTCCAGAAGGATATAGAGGACCATCCGGCCGATGCGGATCAACGGCACGCGGTGCCGCAGCGCGCCGACGATGATCCAGGTGGAAAGCACCGCGCCGATGACTTCCCCGACGCCGGGAATGAGACTGAGTCCCGCATCCAGCCCGATGCGCTTCTTCATTCCCGGAATCGGAACCGCCTCGTCCATGAGCCGCGCGAAGTGACGAAGCGCGACCAGATCCGCCGGAAGCTTCTCGTCCGGCTCGATCACTTCGGGGATGAAGATGTGGGGCATGCTTAGCGGTCAATGCAACCTATGGCCCAGGCAGCACAGACAAGAGTGTCTGTGCCACACAACCACTGCTTCCAGGGTTGCATGCGGCACAAGCCAAGGTCCATGTGGCACAGACACTCTTGTCTGTGCTGGCTTGATCACTCTCGCGGAAAACTCGGCGAATACAGCACCGCGTTCATGAACAGGGGCAGCGTTCCGCGCCAGAAAAGGCGGAAGTGCGGCTCGTCGGCGAAGGTGATGACCTGGCCCCTTCCGTACGGCTCGCTCACGAGGTAGATCGAGCCTTTCAAGCGGTCGAGCGACTCGTTCCAGGCCACGCCAGCGACGAGCGGCTTCTCCTTTTCGATCGTCACCACGTTGTCGACCGTGTGGCTGACTTGCAGAAACGCGTGCGAGCCTTCGATCAACACGAACGGGCTGCGAGGGACGCCGAAGGTCAGGTACGAATGGCTGTTCATCGCCGTGCGAAACGTCGCGCCGGGCACGCGGTAGTCGTTGTACATCTCCGGCGTTGAGGGCGACTTGTCCTTCTCCTTGTCGTCGTCCTTTTTCTTCGGCGCCTCCCATGGCTTGAGCTTCGAGATCTCGACCTCTTTCTCGCGCAGGAAGCTGCTGGCACCTTTGATGACGACGAGCGTGCCGCCGCCGTTGAGCCAGCTCTTCAGCTTCTCCGCGTTCTTGCCGAAGCGGTCGCCGTAATCGCCGTCGGGAAGGACGATCACACCGAACTTGGAGAGGTCGATATTGCGAAGCGACTCGGCCGAGAGGTTCGTGTGCGGCAACGGCGTGTCAATGTCGAGCGTGTGCCACAGCATGCCGTACGACGGCGCGCTGACCTTCTGCCCGCCGACGAGAGCGATGCGAGGATCTTTTACGAAGTGAATCTTCGACGAGCCGAAACTCGTGGCTCCTGTCCAGCCGGAATCGACCGGCAGCACGGCGACGCCGGTATCGTGCACGAGGCGCTCGAGCGCGGCATCGACATCCGGCTTGTTGTTTCCTTTGAGGACGACCAGCGAGCCGCGCGCGAAGTTGCGGTCGTTCACGGTGAGCGCGTCATCGCTGACGTTGAAACGGACGCTGTCGCGCAGCATGCGGCCGGCGGCGCGGTAGACGTTCGGGTCGTTGCCATCGATTAGGTAGCCGTACGGCGCAGCGCGGAAAGCGGGGATTGCACTCGCGGCGTATGGATGCGTCTCGCCAGTCACTGGCGCTGCCGTCACCCAGGCCTCGACGTTCATCGCAAGCGGGAGCGACCACGACGTCAGGTCGTAGAACTCATCGGGCTCGTCGGAATGCGTCCGTTTCTGCTGCTCCTCGACGTAGCCTTTGGTGAAGACGGGCGACTTTTCGAGCAGCGTCTGGGCGAGTCCGCCGAGGGGCTGACGTGTGCTGACGAGGACGGTGCCGGCGGGGAAGAGATGCGATTCGGCGGTGTCGCCGTCGATCCGCGTCGCCTTCAGCGTCACCGGCGCGTTGAGTTGCGACAAGGCGATCTTCTGGCGCTGGAGCATCTCGACGAGCGGCTGGAAGTTCGGCGCATTCGGAACGAGCAGATACGTGTTCTGCCCCGAAGCGATCTGCTTGCGCATCATTTCGTAGGTGTAAGAAAGCAGACCTTCGCGGTTCTCCGATGCCGTGCGCAGCGTCGCCATCGACGTCGTGTAGTGCCGTGCGATACGGTCGGCGAGCGTGTAGACATTGCCGTCGTCGCGCAGGACGGCCGACCCGCCGCGGCCGCCGCCTCCGACCTCATAGGTCATCCCGATCGCACCATGCAGCGCCGGCCATGAATCGCCGTAGCCGGGATAAAAGAGGTCGAACTCCTCGCCGACGAAGAACGGCCACCCCTTTTTCGTGAAGGCGCCGGCGTTGGCGCGGCCGAATTTCTCCAGCCACGTGTCGACGTCCGCGGGGAGGTTGGCGTTGACCGGCCGCGCGTCGGGAGGGAAGAAGTACGACGACTGGTAACCCATCTCGTGAAAGTCGACGAAGACCTGCGGGTTCCAGGTACGGTACAGCGCCACGCGCGCGAGCGTCTCGCGCTGCGACGTCCAGGTCCAGTCGCGGTTCATGTCGACGAGGTAGTGATTGAATCGGCCGCCCGGCCACGGTTCGGCGTGCTCGAACGCATCGGCATTCGGATCGGCGTCGGCGCCGCGCGTGCGGATGAACCACTGCACGTAGCGCTCGCGCCCGTCGGGGTTCTGCAGCGGATCGATGAGAATGACCAGGTTGTCGAGCAGCGGCGCCGACTGCGGATCGCTCACCAGCGTGCTGGCCACCTGCATCGCCGCCTCGGATGACGACGACTCGTTCCCATGCACGCCGTACGCGAGCCAGGCGATGGCCGGCGAGGTGTGGGCAATCTCGTTCGCGCGCGCCTGCGTCGTGGCGCTCGGATCGGTGAGCGCGGCGACGTTGGCGCGAATGGCGTCGAGCGCGGCGCGGTTCTTCGGCGACGTGATCACCGCCAGCATGAGCGGCCGGTGCTCGTACGTCTCGCCGAACTGCTGCATCGTGATCAGATTCGATCGCGTCGCCAGCAGTTGGAAGTAGTCGAGAATGCGCGCGTACGGCGTGAAGCGCTCGCCGAGCGGATACCCGAGGAACTGGTCAGGCGTCGGAATCGCAGTCTGGGCCTGAACGGCAACTGCGAAGAGCAGAACGAAAAGGCAGAGAGTGAGTCGTCTCATAAGAAGAGTGAAGAGTGAAGGGTGAAGAGTGAAAAAGGAAGAGGAAAATGAAATTTGAAGAGTGAGGAGTCAAGAGGGAAGGTCCGGCTCTGTTTCACACTTCACTCTTCACACTTCTACCTCTTCCTCAACCGGCGCATTCGACTTCGTGTGGATGCCGAGGCGTTTCATCATCTCGTTCAGGGTGGAGGGCTTGAGTTGCAGCAGCTCGGCGGCGCGTTTCTGGACGCCGTTGGCCATCTCCAGCGACTGGAGGATCATGCCGCGCTCGTAGCGGGAGACCGCGTCTTTGAGCGAGATGCCGTCGGATGGGACGATCATGGCTGGCTGGTCGGTCTGCACGGGGAAGCGGAGATAGTCGGGGAGGAGCTCAGGGCCGATGTGGTCGCCGGTGCAGAGGACGACGGCGCGCTCGATCGTGTTCTCCAGCTCGCGCACGTTGCCGGGCCACATGTGGTCGAGGAGGATGCGCATCGCGTCCGGAGTCACTTCGCGCACTTTTCGTTTGTTCTCTTCCGCATACTTTTCGAGGAAGTGAGCGACGAGTAGAGGGATGTCTTCACGCCGCCTGCGTAATGGCGGAAGCGGGAAGGTGATGACGTTGAGCCGGTAGTAGAGATCTTCGCGGAAGCGGTTCTCGGCCATCAGCTTGTTCAGGTCTGCATTCGTTGCGGCGATGATGCGCACGTCGACTTTGATCGTGTCGACGGATCCGAGGCGCATGAATTCTTTTTCCTGGATCACGCGGAGGAGTTTTGCCTGCGTCTCCAGGTTGATGTTGCCGATCTCGTCGAGGAAGATCGAGCCGCCGTCGGCGACTTCGAACAGTCCGCGCTTCGTGGCGATGGCGCCCGTGAATGAGCCCTTCATGTGGCCGAAGAGCGACGACTCCAGAAGCTCGGGAGGCAACGAGCCGGAGTTCACGGTGACGAAGGCGTTGCGCGCGCGCGGGCTGGCGTGGTGGATCGCTTTGGCGACGAGCTCTTTGCCCGTGCCGGACTCGCCGGCGACGAGGATGTTCGATCGCGACGGCGCAGCCAGCCGGATCAGTTCGTACACCTTCTTCATCGGCTCGGACTTGCCGATGATGTTGGCGTAGGCGTACTTCTCCGACAGCTCCGATTTGAGCCGCTCGTTCTCCCGTGACAGGCGCCGCTGCTCCAGCGCTTTGTTGACAGTGAGGATGACCTCTTCGTTCTTGAACGGCTTCGGAACGTAATGAAACGCGCCGTGCTTCATCGCTTCGATGGCGCCGTCGATCGAGGAGAAGGCGGTGATGATGATGACGGGCAGGGTGGGGTTGGAGATGCGGATGGCGCGCAGCGTGTCGATGCCGCTGATCCCGGGCAGCATGATGTCGAGGATGACGAGGTCGATGTTGTCGTCGACATCGAGCACCGAAAGAGCCTCTTCGCCGCTCGAAGCCATAGCCACTTCGAACCCTTCGCGGCGCAGAACGGCATCGAGCACGTCTCGCAGGACTTCTTCGTCGTCGACGATGAGGATTCGCATGTGTAAGTCAGAGATCAGAGATCAGTGGATCAGCGATCAGCGGTTCTCCGGTTATTGATCCTTTCGTGTGTTTGTGTTTCGGCACTCAGCAACCTGGCAGCTTAGCAACCCAGCAACCAGTAATCAGTGGACTAGCGGATCGAAGCCGGCAACAACTGCATCTTCTGGTTCTGATCCACGAATCGACTGCTCCACTGATCCATTGTCATTGCGCGGCAGTGTAATCGTGAATGTGGCGCCGGCGCCGGGTGTGGACTCGACTGTCACGACTCCGTTTGCGGCGTCGAGGATGCGCTTGGTGATGGCGAGGCCGAGTCCGGTCCCTCCCTGGCCGCGGCGCGTCGTCACGAGCGGTTGGAAGATCCTGCTGATGATGTCAGCCGGAATGCCTTTGCCGTCATCCTTGATGCGGATCGAGATGTTCGTCTCGCATTCTTCGGCGGTGATCCAGATGTTGCCCCCGTCCGAAACGGCATCGCGCGCATTGAGGAGGATGTTGGTCAGAACCTGCTGCAGATCATGGAAGTTGCCCTGGACTCTGGTGTCCTCCATCGGTGCAACGTGCACGCGGATGTTCTTGGGCTTGAAAAGGTCTTCGTGGAGTGCGACGGTTGCGTCGATGAGCTCCCGAATGTTGACGAACTCCCGGGAGCGCGGACGGTTGGCGATCAGATCGAGGAGATTGTTGACGAGAGCCGAGGCGCGGAAGGACTGCGCTTCCATTTTCTTGAGCAGCCGGTAGCGCGGATCGTCGGGCTTCGTGTCGGCTAGAAGGAGCTGCGCATACGATGAGATGCCGGTCAGCGGCGTGTTGACCTCGTGCGCGACGCCGGCGGCGAGGAGTCCCAGCGACGCCAGACGCTCTTTGTCCTGCAACTCGCGCTCGAGGCGCACGCGGCCGGTAATGTCGCCGATGACCAGAACGCGCGCGCCGTCCGGCTCATCTGCATTCAGCGGGCTGGCGGTGATCGTGACTTCCTTCTCCTCGCCGTTCCGGTTCTCGAAGTTGGTGGTGATCGAGCGCGCTTTGGTGCGGCGCATTTCGTCGTATGGTGGAAAGAGCTCGCTCATCGGCTCCTCCGTCGCCTCGAGCGGGACCGCGGCCGGTCCGACGCCGCCGATGAGCTCCCAGAACGCGTGATTCGCGGTCAGTACCGTGCCGTCCGAGGCGACGACAGCGATGGCCGATGACGACGATTCGATGATGTTCTCGTTGTACTCCTTGAGTGCGCGAATCTCTTCGAGTTGCCGTCGCAGGCGGCTGTAGAGGCGGGAGTTCTCGATCGCCAGCGCCACCGGCGCGCAGAGCGACTCGACGAGGTGCAGGTCATCGCGCGATAACGGCTCCTCGTTGCGCTTGGTGCCGAGAAGGAGGAGGCCCTGAAGCTCGCCGCGGTTCCGCAGCGGAAAGAGGTAGCGATATCCCGTCCGCAGCAACTGCCAGGGGAGGTCGCTTCCTTCGGGCAGCCGCGGATCAGTGAGGACGAGCGGTCCCTCGGACGGCATGGCCCCGAAGTCGACGATCGTGGCCCGGCGCGGGATGCCGGCCTCGGCGTCGTAGATGACGAGCGACGCGCCCTCGCGCGTGAAGAGGTTCATGCGCTGAAGACCGAGCGCGTCGCGCAACCTTTCGCGCATCATCGAGATCAGCTCGTGCACATCGTGGAACGTGGCCAGTTCCTGCGCGAATTCGGCGATCGCCCGGCGGTGCTTGTAGCTATCGCGGTAGACCAGCATCTCGATGACCGACTCGATGCGGCCTTTGACGGGAATCAGCACGCCGGCGATCAGGAGTCCCGAGGTGAAGGCGAGGAAGTTGCGCTCGAGTGCGGACCGCTCTTCGATGACGTGCGAGAGAATCAGGTTGATCGTCGAAAAGGCGATCATGCCGAAGATGAACGTCACCGAGTACGCCAGGATCTCCTTGATGACGACTTCGACATCCCACAGTTTGTATTTGAGGATCGAGACCGCGAACGCGAGCGGAATCAGCGCCAGCGGCAGGATCGAGATCGTCGAGTAAATCGGTTTCACCGAACCGATCACCAGGTACGGCACGAGGTAGACGAGCAGGAAGGGCACGAAGCCGAGCGACATGCCGAGGTAGATCCACTTGATCTGCTTCTTGCCGACCGCCGCTGCCGTTCGGTACGTGTAGGCCAGTGCCACAACTGCCAGCGTGAAGTAGATGGCGAAGTGGACGAGCTCCCAATGCTGAATGAGGAGGAGCGAGCGGTACGGAGCGGCGATAGCCAGGCGGTTGCCGAGAACGAGGAGATCGAAGTCCCAGGCCGCGAGCAGGGCAGGCGGGATGTACATCGCGGCGATCAGACGCCGGTAGCGAACGATCGGGCGCGGGAAGACGAGAAAGAAGTTCAGCGTCAGCGGCGGAAGAAGGATCGTGGCCAGCTCTTCGACGAGCTGCAGGACTTTGTAGGTGAAGTCGATATCGCCCGCCGGCGTGTAGACGTAGACGATGAACGACAGCACAGTAACGAAGAAGAAGAGGGTGGACTCGCGACGGCCGCCGCGGAAGAGTGTGAAAAGGCCGATGGCGAGATACAGGAAACCAATGAAGCTGAGGATCAGGTAGGCGTAATCGATCTTCAGCTCGGGAACGAGATAGGTGAGGCGAAACGTCTGCCCGCCGCGGGCGATGACCATCGGCACTTTCTGGCCGATACGGCGAAGTGTTTTCTGCAGGCCCTCGATCTCGTTGGAAGGTGTGTCGCCGATGAGCCAGATCTGGTCGCCGGTCCGCAGTCCGCTCGTTTCGGCGCCACTGCCGGGGTCGACTGCCTTGACGACGACGACGCCCTTGTCGCGGATGAAGGTGAAGTCGATCCGCTCAAAGGAGGAGCGTTTTCGCTGGAATGATGCGAACGCACCGGCAACGATCGCCACCGTCACGGCGAGGATCACCAGGTTCGTGAGGAAAGAGCGGCGCATGAGAGTGAGAACCGACGCGGTGCAATTGCATTCAACGGGAGTGCCGCCGCAGAATTCAATCTAAATCATTGAACGCAAACGTCCGGCGCGTTGAATTGACGCTGGCATCATGCCTCCATTCTCCAAGGGAGCGAATTTGGAGAGCAGATATTTGGAGGATCGGCACCCTCCAGCCATGAAACCGTTTGCGTAATTCGGAGATCGGTTTTGCCATCGGGCCGCTCGCCGCTGCCAAACCCGGAGTCCGCGCTAGACTCCGTCGATGTGCGGACTCACTGGATTCGTAGCGCCGTCGTCGAAAACTTCAGACGAGCTGGTTGGCGTTCTGCGGCCGATGTGCGAGGCGATTGCCCATCGCGGGCCTGATGATTCCGGCGAGTGGATCGATCCCGAGCTCGGGGTCGCCCTCGGATTCCGGCGGCTGGCCATCATCGATGTTTCGCCGGCTGGGCATCAGCCGATGGTGTCGGCGTCGGGACGCTATGTCGTCACGTTCAACGGCGAGATCTACAACTTCGAGGCGCTTCGGAAGGAGTTGCGTGAGGCTGGGCTGGCGCCGCTGTTCCGCGGGCATTCGGACACCGAGGTGATGCTGGCGGCGTTTGAGGCGTGGGGTGTGGAGGCGTCCGTTCGACGCTTCAACGGCATGTTCGCCATCGCGTTGTGGGATCGCAAGCTGCGCCGGCTGTACCTGATGCGCGACCGGATGGGCGTGAAGCCGCTCTATTACGGTTTTGCGGGACAGACGTTCCTCTACGGATCGGAGTTGAAAGCACTGCGGCGGCATCCGGACTTCGACCGGACGATCGACCGCGGGGCGCTCGGTCTCTACTTTCGCTTCCTCTACGTGCCGGCTCCGTACAGCATTTACGAAGGTATCCGCAAGCTGATGCCGGGCACGATCCTCACGTTCGATCCGGCAACGAGGGAGATGGAGACGACGACGTACTGGTCGGTGTCAGACGCGGCGGCTCGCGGGATGGAGCATCGTTTTCAGGGCTCGGAGGAAGACGCGTCGCGCGCAGCCGAGGAGTTGCTTCGCGACGCTGTGCGCATCCGGATGATTGCTGACGTCCCGCTGGGCACTTTCCTCTCCGGCGGTATCGATTCCTCGCTCATCACGGCGCTGATGCAGGCGGAGAGCTCCACGCCCGTTCGCACATTCACGATCGGGTTCACCGAGACCGATTACAACGAGGCTCCCTACGCCGCGGCCATCGCCCGTCACCTCGGCACGGACCACACCGAGCTTTACATGACGCCGGACGACGTTGTGAACGTCATCCCAAAACTGCCGGCCATGTACGACGAGCCCTTTGGCGACTCCTCGCAGATTCCGACGCATCTCGTGGCCATGCTGGCGAGGCGGCACGTCACGGTCAGCCTCTCCGGCGACGGCGGCGACGAATTGTTCGGAGGCTACACGCGCTACTTCATCGGCCAGCGCCTGTTTCGCCGTTTGGCTGCATTGCCGGTTTGGACCCGTCCGGCGATCGGGCGAGCGCTCGCTTCACTTTCACCGCGCGGGTGGGACCGTCTTCTCGCCCTCGGGCGTCCGTTGTTGCCGTCGTCGCTTCGGCAGGCGAATCCCGGACAACGAATTCACAAGGTTGCGCGCGTCATCGCGGCGAACGATCAGGATGCGATGTACTTCGAGTTGGTCTCCCACTGGTCGAATGTCGTCCTTCGGGCAGGCGATGCCGAAGCGCCGGTGACTTCGCAGGCGGCACGTCCGCGAATCACCGATCCGGTGGAGCGCATGATGTATTTCGACCAGATCTCGTATCTGCCGGACGACATTCTGACGAAGGTGGACCGGGCCAGCATGGCTGTGTCGCTGGAATCGCGCGAGCCGCTCCTCGACTACCGGCTCGTCGAGCTCGCCTGGACGTTACCGCTGTCGATGAAGGTGCAGAATGGCCAGGGGAAACGCGTGCTGCGTCGCGTTCTCGACCGCTACGTGCCGAAGGCTTTGATCGATCGCCCCAAGATGGGATTCGGCATTCCGCTCGAGTCGCTGCTCCGAGGCCGCCTGCGCGACTGGGCGGAGTCGCTCCTCGATCCTTGCACGATGCACGCACAGGGGTTCCTCGACACGGCAATGGTGCAGGCGCGATGGAAGGATCACCTCGACGGCAAAGACCAGTGGAAGTTCCACCTGTGGGGAGTGCTGATGTTTCAGCAATGGCTGCAAAGCGAATTGACAATGGACAATTGACAATTGACAACGGGGTCACAGGAACCTGCGATCTCGCTCGCCGCTCGGACAGCTCGCCTCTCCTCCTGCGCCGGTCGGACTGAGATCGGGGGGTAGGTAGCTTCGGGTGCCCGCTGCCTTGCAACGACTGGCCACAACCGGTGGCGAGATATCCAAGATTTTAGTTGTCGATCTCGATAACGGTAGCGACAATCTCGATATCGTTATCCAGAATCTGGAGATCTTCATCCAGAATCTGGATATCGATATCTAGGAATCCAGATATTGATATCGAGAATCTCGATGTCAATGGCAAGAATCTGGATATCGATATCTAGAATCCAGATATCGATAGCGAGAATCTCGATGTCAATGGCGAGAATCTGGATCTCGATAGCGAGAATCTCGATGTCGTCAGCGACTATTTCGATGATCTTGATGCTAAATTTGGTCGAGCGACCCGTTGTCAATTGTCAATTATCAATTGTCAATTAGGACTGCCGCCTCAGCGCGCAAACGCGCGTGTGGCGATTCGCACCGGATACGCGGCGAAATAGCCGAGGTTGCCAGGGTCGTAGCGAAGGCTCTTGATCATGTGCTTGAAGAACTGCCGCGGCTGGTGCAACTGGAAATAGCAGCCGGCCAGCACGCGATGGATGCGCCCGTAGGAGTGATTGCGAAGCGACTGGACTGTTGGATCCAGGAATGCCTTCTCGAGCGCTCGCAGCATCGAAATCTCCATCCGGCCTACATTCAGATGAAGGCCGCCGCCGTGCAATCGATACGTGAGCAGAGGCTCGCGGATGTATCCGGCGCGGTAACGGACAGCGATGCGATAGCAGAAGTCCCAATCCTCCGACGGTTGCAGGCTTTCATCGTAGCCGCCGATCTCCGCGGCCACCCGCTTCGGCACCATGATCCCGCTGCCGGGCGTTCCGATGACTTCGCGGTCGAGGCGCAATAGCTCCGTCGCCACCCACCCTTCCATGCCGTTCAGCGATACCGAGAGCAGTTTTCCGTCGCCGTCGACCGATTCGGCGGCGCAGTGAACGAGACCCAGGCTCGGATCAGCGACGAAACGCGCGATCTCACGCTCGAGGGACTGCGGCTTCAGTATGTCGTCGGAGTCGAGAAAGGCCAGATACTCACCGCGGGCCGCCGCAGCGCCGCTGTTTCGCGCCGCGCCGACTCCGCGGTTGTCCTGACGAATGACACGGATGCGCTCGCCGTACGTGGCCAGGACTTGCGGCGTGTCGTCGGTCGAGCCGTCGTCGACGACGATGACCTCGATTGGACGATATGTTTGCGCGAGCGCGCTATCGATCGCATCGCGCAGGAACCGGCCGTAGTTGTACGTCGGGATGATGACCGAGACTGTATTCACGGATGCGCCTTTGTGCCACGAGTCCGCTCCGATGTAAACAAGTCAGTGATCGGAGGAATCTCTGCGTCGCAGGGGCATGGGCAGCAATCGCCGGAGGGCCTTCCTCTCATCACCTTTGAGGACGCGCGTCAAAATCAACAGGGCATACGTGGCGACGGCGACGGCTGCGACGACGGCGTGTAGCATCGCGGAGCTTGTGAGGATGGCGACGATCGGAACGGGCAGCAGCAGAACCGCCGCGGCGGCGAGATACGCCTGTCTGTTGTCCGGCCACGGTGCGTACGCAAAGCCTGACGTGCGTTGGGCGAAGTATGCAAGCGCGACCGCGCCAGTCAGCGTGCGAAGACTCCACGCGATCGCTGCTCCGACCGCGCCGAACTGATGGATGAGGACGGCGGAGAGGATTACGTACGGGATCACGAGCGACAAATTGAGGCGGGCGATGATGTCGGTGCGCCCAAGCGCGATCAGCAACGCGTAGGGAACGTACGTCATGATCTCGGCGACCACGCCGCCCATGAGCAGGTAAAGCGGCAACGTGCTCTCGCGCCCGAACTCGGCGCCGGCCCAGACGGTGAAGAACGGCTGTGCCACCGCGCAGACGAACATCGCCGCCGGCACGGCCCAGAACAGCATGCCGTGGAGCGCGCGCCGGTAGAGCAACTGCATCGCCTCGAGGTCGGGGCGCATGTGGAGCTGCGAGAAGGCTGGCACGAGTGATTGGACGATCGTCGCCGGCAACTGCGTCGGCATGTAGGCCAGCGTGAACGCGATCGAATAAAACGCCAGCGCCTGCACCGAGGCAAAGCGTGGGAGCAGGACCTTCTCTGAGTTCGCGAGCAACGTCGCGGTCATCGAGGAAACCACCAATGCTCCACCGAATCTCGCAAGCGGCTTCAGAAGAGCGCGGTCGACATGAGGCTGCCGCAGGCTGGGCAGCAGCTTCACTCCAACGATCGCGTACAGCAGCGCGGTTGCGATCGCGGCGCTTGCGATCACCATCACGGCGGAGGTCAGCCCGCCACCCAGCAGTAGAACTACCGGGATTAGCAGGATCTGTCCGGCTGCGGTGCCGGCGGTGATGAGCGCCACGAGATCGATTCGCAGGCGCACGAATGCCGGTGTGTTGAAAACCCCCGCCACGGCCCGTGCGAGGAATCCGACGGCGGCCAGGCGCATGGCCACAATCGCGGCCGGTCGCAATGACAGAGGAAGGTGGAGCCCATGCTCGACGAGCAAGGGCGCACCAAACATCAGCAGGATTGCCAAGGTCGTTGCAGGGATCACCGCGAGGGCGAGCGCCGACCAGATCGCGGTTGCCTCGCCGCGCTCGTCACCGGCGGCGTAGGCGTGGGAACCGAATCGCGTCGAAGCCGTTCCCATCCCCAGGTCGCCAAAAGAGAGATAGCCGATCAGGACATGGACGAGCGTCAGGACGCCGTAGCTCTGCGCGCCGAGGAGTCGGATCGTAAACGGCGTCGCCACGAGCGTCGCCAGCATGGTCACGCCCTGGCCGCCGAGGTTCCAGAAGCTGCCTTGCACGACGCGGGAAGTCAGCCCCGCTCCGAAGCGCGGCGCACCGGCTTGTGCGAGATCGCTGAGCGGCGCGCCGACGCTCAGGTCATCGAGAGGGTGCAGCGATGGATCGTCAGTCATGCCATGATTGCGCTCAGGGGCCGGACGCGGGAGCGTACCTTCCCCGCGCACCTCCAGCAACTTCCTCGGAACGATGACGACCGGCGCTCGCGCTCTCTACCTCTGTTACTTCGGTCTGCGCGAGCCACTCGTCCAGACGCAGGTTCTCCCTTATCTGCGCGAGCTGGTTGCCGGAGGCGTGAGCATGTCTCTGCTCACGTTCGAGCCCGAACCGAAGAAGCGCTGGACGAAAGAGGCGATCGAGGAGTGGCGGGAGCGGCTGCGGCGTGACGGGATCGAATGGTACATGTTGAAGTACCACAAACATCCGTCGTTGCTGGCCACGCTCTTCGATGTGATCCGAGGCGCGCTCCTGGCCGTTTCCATTTCGCGCAAAGAGCGCATCAACCTGTTTCACGGCCGTAGTCATGTCGGTGCGGCGATTGGAGCGCTGGCGAAGTGGATGACTGGCGCGCGCCTTCTGTTCGATATTCGCGGCTTTCTCGCCGACGAGTATGTCGATTCGGGCAACTGGCGCGCGGGCGGGCTGCTCTTCTCGATGACGAAAGCTGCCGAGCGCTGGCTTTGCCGGGCCAGCGACGGTTTCGTTGTCCTTACCGAGAGCGCGAAAGAGACACTGTTTCCGGGTGGCGCCGGCGCGAAGCCTTTGGAGATCATCCCATGCTGCGTCGGCGAGGAGCGGTTCGCGGCCGCTCTTCGCAGCGATCGTGAAACCACGCGCGCCGAGCTTGGTCTCGCCGGCCGGACTGTCTTTGTCTACGTCGGCGCATTGGGCGGCTACTACCTGACGCGTGAGACCGCCGGCCTGCTCGCGGCCGCACGGCGGAGGGATTCGAGCACGTATGCGCTCGTGCTGACGGCGACGGCGTCAAATGCGATGGCCGAAGAGCTCGAGCAGCGCGGCTTGACGAAAGATGACTATCGCGTAACAAAGATCGATCCGGGAGAGGTCCCGCGGTATCTGCGAGCAGCCGATGTGGCGCTGGCGATCATGCGTCCCTCGTTCGCGCGGAGATCGACGTCGCCGACAAAACTGGCGGAGTATTTCGCCGCGGGGCTGCCTGTCATCGTCACCGCCGGAATCGGCGACGTCGACGCGCATGTCGCAGAAAGCCGGGGAGGCGTTCTGCTTCGGAGCTTTGACGAAGCTGCGTACAACGAAGCGCTCGACGCGATCGAAGAGCTTCGCCGCGACCCACGCCTTGCGGCGCGCTGTCAGGCGGAAGCGCGCCATCGCTATGACCTCGGTGCGGTCGGAGGCAAGCGCTACCTCCGGCTCTACGAAGCAATCCTTCGCCCATGATTCTCGCAACTCCGGAACGACGCCTCCGTGTTCTCGCATTGGCCTCGTATCCGGAGGAGGCTGCCTCGTCGCGATACCGCCTCGTGCAATACATCGAGCCCCTTGCCGCGCGCGGGATCGACGTCACGTTCTCGCCGTTTCTCGACGCGCGGCTTTTCGCGGTGCTCTACAAACCAGGGAAACTAGTCGGCCGGTTGCCTGCGCTGGTGTTGCGTACGCTGGCGCGAATCGGCGCTGTGATTGGTGCGTGGCGCGCCGACGTCGTCTTCGTGCAGCGCGAGGCCATGTTGTTCGGCCCGCCGCTGATCGAGTGGATCGCCACGCGCTTGCTCCGTCGTCCGCTTCTCCTCGACCTCGATGACGCCACGTGGGTTTCGTATGCGAGTCCGGTCTATGGACGCTTGGCCACGCTTCTGAAGTGGCCTTCGAAAACGAACCGGCTCATTCGATGGGCGAGCGCCGTCGCGTGCGGCAGTCCGAACGTCGCCAGCTACGCCCGTTCCCTGGGCGCATCAGCCACGCTCGTTCCGACGACGGTCGATACGCGCGTTTTCCGTCCTGCCCGCAACCCCGTCGCGCGCGTGCCTGTTGTGGGTTGGGTCGGTACGCATGGGACCTACGCTTATCTGGAGCGGCTCTTTCCTCTCCTCCAGCGGCTGAGGCGCGAGATCGAGTTCCGATTGCTGATCGCCGGCGCCGGACGCGACGTCATCGACGTGCCGGGAGTCGAGACGATCACGAGATCGTGGAGTCTGGAGAGCGAGGTTGCGGATTTTCAGTCGCTCGACATCGGGCTCTATCCGATTGCCGAAGACGAATGGAGCGCGGGAAAGTCCGGACTCAAAGCCGTGCAGTACATGGCCTGCGGCGTGCCGTTCGTCATGAGTCCAGTTGGTGTTTGCGCGACGATGGGCATCGCCGGCGAGACGCATTTTGCAGCCACCACCGACGATGACTGGTACGGCCATCTTCGTGCGCTGCTGACGGACGGGAAACTTCGCGAGCGAATGGGCGCGAGCGGACGCGCATTCGCGGAGACGCACTGCGGCATCGAAGCCAGCGCCGATCTGCTTTCTGACCTTATTCGCACTGTCGCACGAACGTGAGACACTGCGCCGCCGTTGATGATTCTTGACCTGCTTCACATCCCCCTTGCTGTCGCCGCATGCTTTGCCCTGTGGAAGCTCTGGGCCTCGCTCGCAGGACGTGGCCGTGCATCGCTCATCATCACCTTCGGCTTTCTGATTCGCGCCTTCGGCGGCGAGATCCTCTTCTGGATCTCGTATCTGAAACTGCCGGTCGCGAGGTCGTTGCAACTCGGCGACGGCTTCTGGTTCTTTGCCGTCGACGGACCAGGGATGCTTGGCTACGCGCGGGAGTTGATCCCGGGTGGTCCGATCGCGCTCTTTCTGACCGGGCGAGTGATACCTTCGCATGCGTTCATCCAGGTGTTCACCGCGTTTGCCTGGACATTCGGAACGTTTGCGTCGGTCGCGATCCTGCTCAACTGTGCATCCTTTCTCGCCACGTGCGCGATCATCCTGCGGCTCGGCGAATACGGCGCGCGCGGTGAGCGACTGCGCCTCGTCGCCCTGGCGGCCATGGCCTTCGGCCCGGGGACGATTCTCTGGTCTCTGCAGCTTCTCAAGGACACGCTCTTCATTTTCCTGATCGCGGCGATGATCGCCAGCTGTTTCTCCTGGCAGGAGCTGTGGCGCGGCGCCCTCACCAACTGGCGAAAAAAACTCTTCGCGGCCGGCGCGATGCTGGCCGTTCTGTACACGATGGCTGGCATTCGGTGGTACCTCGCCGTTTTCTTCTGGGGTGCATGGAGTGTGTTTGGACTACTTACAACACTGGCGGCCAGGAAGAAGCTCGTGGCAATCCCCGCCAATGTGTTCCTCTTCGTGCTGCTCGCCCAAGCAGTGCGCCTCGGCGGCGGCTACGACGTGCCGTCATCGATCCGGCGCGTCCTCGATCCGCGCCCTTCGATTGCCGCAACGTTCCGGCCGTCAGTCCTGACGAAGGACCTCAGCGTCCGACGCTACGGATTCGAAAAGACGCCTGGAGCGACCACGATCATTGCCGGCCGCGCGCTCGAGTCGAATAACCCCCATAGCAGCGAGACTGCGAAACAGCAGCCCGCGCAGCTCGCCTTGCCCGCGCCGTCCGTGCAGCCCGTGCAGCCCGCGCAGCCCGCGCCGTCCGCACAGCTTGCGCCGTCCGCCCAGCTTGCGCCGTCCGTGCAGCCCGCGCCGTCCGTGCAGCCCGCGCCGTCCGTGCAGCCCGCGCCGTCCGTGCAGCCCGCGCAGCCCGCGCAGCCAGCGCCGTCCGCCCAGCCCGCTTGGTCCGTGCAGCCCGTGCAGTCCGTGCAGCCCGTGGACAAGACGACAGACCAGCATCCCATCGCGAAGACGATGGCCGGGTTGGCGGCGGAGTTCCTTCCGCGCAGCATCGGCCAGGCTCTTGGCCTTCTCCGCATCGGCGGCGGACGGGGCTTCTGGCTTTTCGCCGAGCTCGATACGCTCGTCCTCGATGGCTTGCTGATCTTCTCGATCGTCGTCTGCGCGCACAGTCTTCGCACGCACAGCCGCATAACGCCGCTCTTCGTGTTGCTGCTGATCGTCTTCCTGGCGACGGCCGGACCGCTGGCCTACACGGTCAACAATTTCGGCACGCTCTTTCGACTGCGCCAGATGCTGTACGCGATCCTCGCGTTCTTGCCGCTGACACTGCGAGCTCGCGCGAATTAGGAGTGCGGGCGTCTTCGCCCGCGGGCACTCGGGCGTCCCGCCCGAGTGCTTGGGGCGGCGGGAATGATCGGGCCGATGACGCTCTCCGGTAACGCTCGATTGGTCGTTCGGCCGCCTCTTTGTCCAGCCTCGTCAACCCCCAAAACAAACCACCGGGCGAGGACGCCCAGTGGCCGCGGGCGAGACGCCCTCACTCCTCTGTGTAGACTTTTTCGCGTCCGAGGGCCATTACTTTGCTCTCTCCCTGCTTAGCGAGCCTACATATTGTGGAGTTCGCGATTCGCGGAAGTGGGCCGAGGTAGCCTCGGATGCATGAGAAAAACGACGACGCGGTACGACCTCGGGGCCGTCGAAGTTCGCAAGCGTTCGCATCTGCCTCACTGGGATGTGGAGCATGGCATCTACTTCGTCACTTGGAATCTGATCGATGCCATTCCTGCCTACGTACACGAACAACTTCGCATGCAACGAGCCTACGAGATGGAACGGCTTCGAAGCCTTCGAGGCGATTACTCGATTGGTGAGAAGCACGCGATCGAGGCGGCGATTCGGCGTGCATACGAGGAGCAACTCGATAAGGGTGAAGGCCAGTGCCTGCTGAAAGATCCGCGATGCGCGAAACTTGTCGCGGATGCTCTCGAATATTTCGATGATGTAAAGTGCAGGCAATACTGCTGGTCTGTGATGCCAAACCACGTGCACACGATCTTCACCTGCGTTCCGCCCTACGCGGTCGACGAGGTGCTCCATTCGTGGAAGAGCTACACGAGCAAGGAGATCGGCAAGATTCTCGGATTGCGCGGAACAATTGGCAAGCCGAGTATTTCGATCACTCCATCCGCGACCCCGGCGAACTGCAAAGAACCGTCGAATACGTCGCGCAAAATCCGGCAGCCGCCGGCCTTCGCGACTGGCCGTGGTCGCGCGTCTACCCCGACCGCATCAACGCGGTTGTGTAAGGAGTGCGGGCGTCTTCGCCCGCGGGCACTCGGGCGTCTCGCCCGGGTGCTTCTGCGAGAAGGATGGCTGGGCCGATGACGTGTTCGTGGAACACCCGATTGAAAACAGGCAACAATGCTTTATCCGGGCACGATGCAGCGGCCCTTATCCTGTAACTTTCCGAAACACACCGTCGGGCGAGGACGCCCGCCGGCCGCGGACGAGACGTCCGCACTCCTTTTACTCGGTGGTGATCTCGCGGATGTCGATGTTCATGCGGGCCACGACCACTCCGGCGCGCGAACAGGCATCGATGATTTCCTGCAGCGTTGTCGTGGGCGTCGCAATCAAGAGCTCCGCGGCATCATGCTCGCGGCAGAACGCGGCGATCGATTCCGCGCTTGTTGCGCTGCCGATCGGCAGCCCGTGCACGAACCGTCCCGCCTTGCGCGGATTGGCGTCGAGAAATGCCACCGGAATGCGCTCCAGCGCAGTGTTGATGTGCAACTGGCGCAGCAGCAGCTCGCCGGCATCGGTCGCGCCGTAAATCACGACGCGTCGTCCGGTTGGATTTCGCGCCGCGGGAAACAACCGCCGCAGCGCCCGAAACGCCAGCCGGCTCGACGTCACAGCGAGGAGCAGCAGCATGGCGTCGATGATGAAGACCGATAACGACACGCCTTCACGCCGCGCGATCAGCGCAACGTAGACGATCGTCGCCGCCGAGCCGAGCGCCACTCCGCGCGCGTACGTGAAAACATCGGACAGGCCGGCATAGCGCCACAAGCCGCGGTAGATGCCGCTCATCAGCAACGCGGCCAGCTTCAGTGCAATCGCGATCGGCAGTGTGGCCAGGAAGAGGTGCCATCCCGCGGAATTCGAGGCTGGTCCGAACACGAGGACGTGCGCGAAGTAGTACGACAACACGATCAGCAGTACGTCGAGAGCGACTTCGAAAACGCGGCGCTTGTAGGTGAAGTCGATGAGGAAGGCAAAGAGAGCGCCGGGCCGTGCCGCGCTCGTGTCGTCCTCGTCGTACACGCGAACGTGCGCCAGCGAGACGCCGAGAAACGTGAGAATCAGCGTGAACGATGCGATCGCGCCGATGCTGACGTCCAGCGCGGCATGACGGACGAGCGTCGCCAGCGAGCCCGCGGCCACGGCGAACGTGTAAAGCATCCACACTGCGTGTCTCTCGGAAAGGCCGAGCGCGACGAGACGATGCGACGTGTGGTCGCGGCCGCCCTGCGATGCGGCGCGGCCGGCCAGTTTTCGCATCAGCGTCACGAAGGTCGTATCGAAAATCGGAACGACGAACACGAGCACCGGCACGGCCAGGACGGCCACGACGCTCCTCGAACGGCCGCCGCCTGGCCCGCTGACCAGCGCGCTCGACGCCAGCAGAAAGCCGACGAACATCGATCCGCAGTCGCCCATGAAAATCGACGCCGGCTGATGGTTGTAGATCAGGAATCCGAGGAGAGCGCCCGCGAACGCGGCCAGCATCAGTGCTTCCGGCCACTGCTGATTGGCGATGAAGTTCAGCCCGAGAAACGACGCCGCGATTGCGGACACACCCGCGGCCAGCCCGTCCATGTTGTCGAGCATGTTCACGGCATTCGTGATCCCGACGAGCCAGAACATCGTGATCAGCACGTTCAATGAAAACGACGCCGTCCACGGCAGCACCAGCCCGAACGAGACCACGCCCGCAGCGCCAAGGAGTTGCCCGATCAGCTTCTGGTACGGCTTGATGTGCAGCAGATCATCGGCGAGACCGACCAGGAAAAGGGCGACGCTGGCTACCATCACGATGCGGCTTTCGCGCGTCAGCGGGAGCAGGAGCAGTTGCGTTCCGATGACGGCGATGACGATGGCGATGCCGCCAAACATCGCTGTCGGCTTCGTGTGCCATCGATCGGCCTTCGGCTTTGCCACCGCACCTTTGCGCCGCGCAATCGCGCCAACCATCGGCGTCAGCGCCGCGGACGAGAGGAAAGCGCCAGTGGCGGCGAGAATGGCCGTCGTCAGAAACTGTGGGCTCATGAGGCGCGGCTTCGCGCTTGAGACGATGCAGCCAAACCAGCCTCGGCGCCTTCGCCCGAGGAACGGAACTCGATCACTGCGCGCAGGATGTCATCGAGCGACGTCCGAGGACGGAACCCGATCACGCGCGCCGCTTTCGATGTGTCGGGCACGCGGCGCGGCATGTCTTCGAAACCTTCTTCGTATGCCTCGCTGTACGGCACGTAGATGATGCGCGAGCCGGATCCGGTCAGAGCCAGAATCCGTTCGGCGAGCTGCGTGATCGAAACCTCTTCGGTCGATCCGATGTTGAAGACCTGGCCGGGCGTGTCGGGGTGATCGATGAGCCGGAGCAACGCCTCGACGACGTCGGCGACATAACCAAAGCATCGCGTCTGGCGTCCGTTGCCGTAGACCGTGAGCGGCTCGCCGGCCAGAGCCTGGCTGACGAGCGTCGGCACCACCATTCCGTAACGTCCGATCTGGCGCGGGCCGACCGTGTTGAACAGCCGCACGATGATCGCGGGCAGGCCCTTCTCGCGATGGTAGGCCAGTGCCAGAAACTCGTCGATCGCTTTGGAGCAGGCGTAGCTCCAGCGTCCCTTCGTCGTAGCACCCATCACGAGGTTGCCGTCCTCGCGGAACGGAACCTGCTCGCTCAGTCCATAGACCTCAGACGTCGAGGCGATCAAGACACGCTTCCGCTTGCGTTCGGCGGCTGCGAGAACGACTTCCGTTCCGCGAACGTTCGTCTCGATCGTGCGTACCGGACTCTCGACGATCAGTTTCACGCCGACCGCGGCGGCGAGATGAAAGATGACGTCGCAGTTGTCGACGAGCGCTTCGAGAACCGGCTCGTTGCGGACCGAATCGATCGTGCAATGGAAGTGCGGGTGATCCGCGAGCTGCTCGACGTTTTTCAGGCTGCCGGTGGATAGATCGTCGATGACGAAAACCTCGTCACCGCGCGCGATACAGGCATCGGCGAGATGCGAGCCGATGAAGCCCGCTCCGCCCGTGATGAGAACTTTCAAGTCTGGTTATCCCGGTCTAGGCGTGGTCTGCGGCTGCGAGGCCACGATACAGCCGGATCATATCGGCAACGAGCCGTTCTTTGGAGTGTGCGTTGTGGACGTACGCCTTGCCGCGCTCGGCCAGGAGGTTGCGGAGGGCTTCATCGCGCAAAAGACGCGCGAGACCGGCCGCGAATCCGAGTTCGTCGCCGGACGCGGCAGTAATCCCGCGCTCGCGAATCTCGAAGGTTGCGCCGTTGTCGCTGACGCGCTTTTCGACGTCGCCCAGAAGATCGACGACGCCTCCGACCGCCGTGCTGATGACCGGCCTGCCGCAGGCCATCGCCTCGATCAGGGCCAGCGGTGTTCCTTCGTTGCGGGATGTTAGCGCAGCGATGTCGAGCGAGTCATAGATCGCCGTGGCTGGCCGAGTGCCTGCGAACACGACGTTGCCAGCCGCACGCTGTTCGAGAGCCGCGCGGCCGCCGCCGTCGCCGTAGATGACGAACCGCGCGGCGTTGCCCAATCGCGCGGCAACGCGCAGGAAGAGGTCGTGGTTCTTGATTGCCGTGAGGCGGCCGGCGATCCCGACGACGGTCTCCGATGCTTCGATGCCGAGTTGCGCGCGCAACACGTCGCCGGAGCCCGGTTCCGCGTCAAGCTCGCCGAGGTCGATGCCCAGCGGTAGCACGACGAATTGGTCCGGCCGCCCGACCCGGAACGTGTCCCGGATCTCGCGAAGCTGCTGCTCGCCGAGGACGATGATTCGGTCGGTGTTGAGACGGGCCAGCATCCGCTCGATCGTCAGAAACAAATGCGTCTTCCAACTCCCGTAGTAGCTGTGAAAAACGTGGCCGTGATAGGTGTGCACGAAGCTGCATTGCTGCGATGGTCTGCTCACGAACCGGTAGAGGAGGCCGGCGATGCGCCCTACCGCGCCGGCCTTCGCCGTGTGCGTGTGCACGATGTCCGGGCGGAAGCGGACCATCAGCCGCCAGAGTTGCCAGATCGTCGACAGATCGCGCGGCGAAAGCTCGCGGCTCATCGATGGAATCACGACCGGCGTCACACCGTGTGCGGCGGCGAATGCGCTCATGTCCTCTTCGCCGGCGGGCACTGTTCCTGTGACTAGCAGCGTTTCGAAGCCGTGTGCCGGAAGGGCCTCGCTCAGCCAGACGACATGCCGCGCCGGCCCGCCGACGTTGAGCCGGGCGATGAGGCGGAGGACGCGGATCGGCTGCGGCGGAGCGGGCATCATCGGGAGCTGGCCGCGGCGGCCACGCGCGCGCGAAGCTCGCCCTCGAGCTGGTAGAGAACACTCGGATCGAAACGCGCGGCCGTGGCGAGATCGGATACGGCGAGGTCCGTCTGTCCGAGGTGGAGTCTGACGAGACCGCGGTTCACGTAGATCTCCGGCCGGTCATCGATGCGCAAGGCATTCGTGTAGGTTGCCGCTGCCTCGGTCCAGCGCCCCAGGATCTCGCAGTTGGTGCCGTAGAGCAGGTACCAGGCCGGATCAAGCCGGCGTCCGCTGGCCGCTTGATCGAGATCGTGCAGATTCGTATGGGCGATCTCGGTGGCGCGCCGGTCGTCGAGCGACTGCGCGAGCAGCGACCGCGCCGTAACCTCCCGCAGGATGAGATTCCCGCGGTATGGAGCGACACATAGCTGATCGATAGCGTAGCCGGCAGCGACGAGCGCGGCCGTCCGTAGAAGCAATGCTGCGACGAGGCTCTGCGCCAGCCGGGACGGATGCTCTCTCACGGAGTGCAGCGGCCGATCGTCACTGCTCCATGTTACGCAGAGCGCTCCAAGCGTGAGGATGACCAGCCGCGGCGCCGCGATCTCGAGCGGAAATTGGGCGAGGCAGATCACGAATAATGCCGTCGCTAGCGGCCAGCGGAACGCTCGCGCAAACGTTGCTTCCGGCGATGACGCGCCGGCACGCGCGCGCCGTCGTCCAACGATTCCGCTGCCGATACCGATCGCCAGGAGGAAGAGCGCGTATCCCGGCAACCCAGTCTCGGCTGCCACCTGCAGGTGATCGTTGTGAACCTCGCCCCAATTCATGGCGAAGCCGTGCAACCACGGATCGGGATACCGGCCGCGCAGCCCGACGCGGTAGGCCATGTAGTGATACTTGAAACAGCCCGGTCCGACTCCGACGAGCGGATGATCGCGTGCCATATCGAGCGCGGAGAGAAACGGAGGCAGACGCTCGGAGAAAAGATGCTGATAGTCGCGATGCGCCACCGCCTCGGCAAGCTCGCGAACTCCTCGGCCCATCGAAGTCGACGGAGAAAGAATCACCAGCGCGAGCAGGATGATGATCGCGCCAACGACCATCGCGGCACGCCGGGAGTGGCTGAGCGCGAAGACGATCAGCGCGGCCAGGAGCGCCCCGAGGGCGGTGCGCGTGCCGCTGGCGGCGATTCCGGCCACGAGCACGATTCCCACTCCCGTGTAGATCCATCGCCGAAGTCCGCGCGCGGTCACGGCAATCACGATGGCAGCGATAGCCGGGACGACGAGATAGGTTCCGACGTCGTTTGCGTTTCCGAGCAGCGCGACGCTGCCGTAGTGCGTGGCCGTTTCGGGCGACGAAGGAAACGGCGTCCAGATCTTCAGCTCCTGCAGGATGACGAGGATCGCATTCGCGCAGCACGCGATCATCAGCACATCGACGGCGATCAATGTCGCCGCCTGCGCGGCCATGCACGTGGCGATGAAGATGACCGCCGCCGCCAGAATCGTGATCAGGCTGTCGATGCTCAGAGCTCGATTCGTCGAAGTGGCTGTAGTGACCAGGCACCAGACGACGACTGCAGCCGTGAGCAGAAACTCAGGACGCCGTGCGAACGTCCACGTGCGCCGCCGCGACGTCAGCCAGAACACGGCCAGCATCACCAGCACGATCGCCTCGCCGCGAAAAATCAGCTCCTTCGGCAGCCGGAAGGTATCCAACCCACTGCCCAGAATCACCGGCACAACGAGTAGGCCCGCCGCGAGGACGGCGAAGATCGCCCGCTCGGCAAAGGCGAGTCGCTGTTTCGCCGTCCGGCTTTCTTGCTCGATGGTCGTCACGGCGCCATCTCTTCGAACCCTTGTTGGCGGGGGAACGCCCAAACGCGGCTCGTGATGCTCATTGGTGGTGGGTTCGCCTGAGATCCGGACGGGGTGATTCTGCCACATCGGGAGGTGGGCGGTTTTTGCGTTGGAAGTGCCGCCGGCTTCTCTTGAACTCGACCAACAGACTGACAAGTCTGCCGGCATTCGATTATCCTGAATACGAGATGACCTCGCCACTGCCTCATGCGCGCCACCATTACACGTATGAGGACTACCTCGCGCTCGAACAAGACAGCGAGCTGAAACACGAGTTTGATCACGGGGAGATCTTTGCTATGTCGGGCGGATCGCCTCGGCACAGCGCCCTCGCCTTCAGGATCAGCGTTGCCCTCGGGGCCACCCTTCCTTCAGGTTGCACTGGATTCCAGTCGGATATGCGAATCCGCGTTCTTGCCACGGGCCGAGCCACCTACCCGGATGTCTCGATAGTCTGCGGGCCGATCGAGCTCGATCCGGACGACCGCAGCGGCACGACGATCACCAATCCCGTCCTGCTCGTCGAAGTCCTCTCCCCGTCGACCGAAGACGTTGATCGTGGGAGCAAGTGGCGGGACTATCAACGCATCCCGTCGCTGCAGGAATACGTCCTCGTCAACCAGGAGCCCCGCGTCGAGATCTACCGGCGCCTGCGCTCCGGGAACTGGGAGTACCTCGACGTGCACGAAGGCGTCGTGAAGCTCGCCTCGGGCGCGGCGCTGGATCTCTCGATTCTGTACTCGAATCTTCCGAACTGAGAGGATCCTGCCTCGTTTGCGCTGACGGCTCACGGTCCACCCCGTCCGGCTCGCAGTGCGCGCCGCCCGGCTGACAGTGCACGCCGCCCGGCTGACAGTGCACGCCGTCCGGCTGACAGTGCGCGCCGTCCGGCTGACAGTGCACGCCGTCCGGCTGACAGTGCACGCCATCCGGCTGACAGTGCGCGCCGTCCGGCTGACAGTGCACGCCGCCCGGCTCACGGTGCACGCCGTCCGGCTGACAGTGCACGCCGTCCGGCTGACAGTGCACGCCGCCCGGCTGACAGTGCACGCCGTCCGGCTGACAGTGCGCGCCGTCCGGCTGACAGTGCGCGCCGTCCGGCTGACAGTGCGCGCCGCCCGGCTGACAGTGCACGCCGTCCGGCTGACAGTGCACGCCGTCCGGCTGACAGTACACGCCGCCCGGCTCACAGTGCACGCCGTCGGGCTCACGGTGCACGCCGCCCCATCCCTACGACCACCGCGAGTCGAGCATCCGGCGCCTGTGCGAGACCCCCTCGCCTCTATCGACGGATGCAATCCACCGAGCCGGACCACCGGACAGACAAACCGGAGGAACGCTTCCTCAGGGGAATCCCAGTTCCGCAGCAGCTACGTAACTGTGATCGCTTGCAGGAGGGGAACACGCGGGAGTGTGCCGGAAGAATTTTGGCGCCCGATAAAACGGCCCGCTCACGCCGCATAGTTGCATTCCTGCGTACCCGATGTGAGTGCCCAGTCGCGCGGAATGCCACGGGAAAGGGTGGAGCTCCATAATGCGACGAAGTGCGTGCTACTATAAAAGCCATCCGCAATGAAGGCACATCGGCGTCGCGCGGCTCCTCCATCTGCTGAAGGCTGGAGTGTCGCGATCGCCCGCGGTTTTCGCTACGTGACGAGAGCGTCGTTTCGCGCGGTGCGAGACGATGAAAAGGAGAAGCGATGGACGTGATCAAGCAGATTTCCGATGGTTCCGAGTGGTTCGAAACGACCGAAGAGGCGACGCATTTTTCGGAGGCCGAGGTGGATCGTGCGACGATGGCCAAAGCGGCTGGCGCGCGCGACGCACAGAAGAAAAAGAAAACGTAGCAACGCTCCCACGCAGGCATGTTGAAGTTTCGGATCGCTCGAAGCGACCTCTCGTCGCATTGGTCCACTTCAGCGGATGGATGGCAGGCCGGCGGCAGCTCAGTCCTGCCATTCCGTAATCCCGCACTCGAATCGTTCGCCGTCACCGACGGCGAACGCACACTCCTCGTGAATCGAGAGCGAGGCACCGTCTCGCACGCGACCGCCATCACAAATGTGTCCCCCGAGGAACTGCGCGAGCTTTTTGAGGAAGCCGTTGCCTGGCCGCTCGATCACCTCACCCTTCTCCTCTCGCGGCACGAGGCCAGGCTCGAAGCACACGCCGGGAGATGGGGCACGGCGCCGCTGTATCTCTGCGAACGCGATGGCGTGTTGTACGGCGATTGGGATGCTGCGGCGCTCTACCCGTATCTCGACGCGGCGCTCGACCCGCAGCTCGCGGCCGTGTTCCTTGCGCGTTTTGCGCAGCCGTATTCGCGCCGCACCGTGATCGAAGGCCTGATGTGGCTTACGACAGGCGCACATGCGACGTGGAGCGCGCGCGAATCGCTTTCGCTCCATTACCCTCCGGCGGAGCCCGTACCTCGGCCGCGGCCCCTCAAGGCGGAAGCGGACGCTCCCGCGATCTTCCTCGGCATCCTCGAAGCGTCGATGCGCCGCTGGCTCGATCGCGGTCCGATCGCCGGCGCACATCTGAGCGGCGGTCTCGATTCCGCGTTGGTCGTGGCCACCGGCGCAAGAATCGTCGACACACCGCTGCGCACCTACGGCCTGCTGATGACGCGCGAGCAGCGCGACGCGCAACAGCGCCGCCGCGACGAACTGATCGCTCGATTCGAACTGCGGGACACGGCCGTAATGGGCGAGGACTTTCTGCCGTTCGACGGCGACGGAGCGCGCATGCGCACGCAGCGCGTCGTGCCGTGGGAAGAGATCTACCAGGAAGCCACCGACCGGCTGCTGCTGGCCGCACGCGAGGACGGCGTCACGATGATGTTCTCGGGCATCGGTGGCGATGAGCTCTGCTATCCGCACGCGACCGAGACCACGAAAGCTGCAGACGAGTGCGGCGTTATGCCGTCGTTCCTTACCGCGTCCGCCATCGAGCTGTTACGCGATGTGCCGGCGTCGATCGACTGCGCACCCACGGCGGCGATATCCACCTCAGCGCTCGAAGGTTTCGGCGCCAGCGCAACGCGCAATCTGCAATTCGGCCTCTGGCCGGTCTCGCCGCTGGCCACGCCGGAGCTCGTCCGTTTCTGTCGCCGCCTGCCGCGCGAATGGCGTGATGATCGCCGCATTGCGCGCACTGCGCTGGCCCGCCTCGGCTGCTCGACCGTGGTCACGCATCCGCCGGAGGTCGATGACTTTTCTCCGATGTTCGACCGCTGCCTGATCACCGCTCGCCGTGACTTCATGCGCTCGCTCTTCGCTGAGTCGCGTCTCGCCGGCTTGGGACTGGTCGATCGCGATCGCCTGCTCAGCGCATACGACGCGAGTTGCGCGCAGGCCGGGAAGGAGGAGCCGGAGGCGCGATTGCCGTTCTTCGCAACGGCGCTGCTCGAGCTGACGTTGCGCTCGATCGATGCCCGGAGACCGATTGCTCCGGTGATCGCCGCATGACGGCACCGCGGCACCTGCTGATGTACATCGATCAGAGCTCGGTGGCATCACCGGGCGAGAGCGCCGTCTACGGACGTGACGTCGCCGTGGCGAACTTTCTCCACGCATTGCGCCGCCACGGCCGTTCCTCGAGGCACAGCTTCTTCCATCATCCGGATCCCTTCGACGGCAGCAGCGCCGCGGCCGAGTTGCTTGCGTCGCTGCCGGCCGGTGGCGCGGCGATAACGATCGAAGACGTGGCTGCGCTGAAGAGTGATTTCCACGCCTGCGATTTCGACGTCTGGCACGATGCCGACGCCGATCTGGCGCCAGCCGCGCGCTTCCGGGAGCAGTTCTCCGGCCGTCTCTATCCGATCACCGCGACCGTCCACGTGGTCAGCTATCAGGGATTGCGGCACGGCTGGATCACATGGATGCTGCTGCAACGCCTCACCGCGGCCGACGCGCTGATCGCGACGAGCATCGCCTGCCGTGACGCCCTGCGCAACGCATTCGAGCAGGTGAGCGAGGGTCTGCGCAGGCAACTTGGCTGCGAGATTCAGATGCGGGCGGACATCGCGTGCGTTCCCCTGCCGGTCGACACGGAGCGTTTCGCACCGCTCGACCGCGCGGAAGCGCGCCACGCCGCCGGCTTGCCGCGGACTGCATTCGTCATCCTTTGGATCGGACGTGTTTCCGCCCACGACAAGGCCGATCTTCTGCCGCTTTTGCGCGCGTTCCGCCGTCTCGTAGATGCGAATCCGCATCGCGAGTTGCTGCTCGTGATCGGCGGTAGCGGAGAGGAGCGCTACCTCGCCGCGATCCGTTCCGAAGCAGCCGAGTTGGGGATCGCGGAGCGTGTGTTGCTGCGGCCGGTGCCGGTCGAAGATAGGCATTTCGTGCACGCTGCCGCGGACGTCTTCGTCTCCCCCGTCGACAACGTGCAAGAAACCCTCGGCATCACTCCCATCGAAGCGATGGCCTGCGGGGTGCCGCAGGTCGTCGCCGACTGGAGCGGCTATCGCGACACGGTCGTCGACGGCGAGACCGGCTTTCGCATCCCGACGTACTGGGGCGTCGCGGACGCGGACATCTCGCGCCGTTCCGGCCTCTATGACCGCGATGACATGATCGATCACTACCGTCTCGCACAGATGGTCGCCATCGATTCCGACGTCCTGGTGGAGCGCCTGCAGGAGTTGCTCACGAATGAGGCCCTGCGCGCTCGGATGTCCGAGGCATCGCGGGCGCGGGCAGTGCGTCTGTACAGCGGCGAAGCAGTGATCCGTGCCCACGAAGAGCTGTGGTCCGATCTGCAGCAACGCGCAGCGGGCCTGCCGTGGCGCGGCCCATACGACCGCGGATACGAGCTCCCGCAGTTCACGCGAACGTTCGCCGGCTACCCGACGCAGATGCTCACCGGCGCGGAGGTTTTCACGCTCACGGAAACCGGCGAACGTGCGCGCGCCGGCGTCTACGACTGGTCACGTGCCCCGCTGCCGCAGCTCGCACTCTCATCCGACCTGATGCGCGAGTTGCTCGCGCGCCTCGCCGCCGGCGGCCACGCCCAGGGCGAGCGCGAGCTCGCCCACCTCCTCTGGCTCTTCAAGCACGGCTACGTGCGCCTCCAGCGGCAGTAACAAAAACCCAGATTGTCGAACCAATGGCCTGAAACGCCGGAGCGCGTCGCCGCTGGCTGTGGCGGGAGGACTCGAACCTCCGACCACCGGATTAACAAGTCCACGTTTGTCTCGGGACATACGCGGATATCTCCTTTCCTTAGCATTTTACCTGGGTCTGGACTTGTCCGCACATGTGCGAAAACGGGCGAATTAGACTTGCGTTAGACACGTAGCAGCGGAGTCCGCCGATCAGAACAATCGTCCGATCGTCACCCCCCACGGTGGTTCCCTGCGAGAACGTTTCGTGCTCGGCGGTGTCGAGGCCGCGCGAGTACAGCTCGATCGACGGCGTGATCGCCGCGCCAAACACCGGACAGGAGAACTGCGATCGCAACACACCATTGGAGAATTCACGGCCTTCGTCGATTACGTCGTGCCACCGGCATTTCATCTGCGCAGCGATGATCGACGACCATCTGCCGGATGCTCCGCACGTGGCCCTCCGCGCGCGCCAGCCGGTCAGCGAGCGCTTTCTGCGCTTGCGGCGTCAGGTACCCCGCGGATTCCGCAGCTTTCTTTCGAGCTTCTCGGCGGATGACCGGCTCGATCGGGTGACGAAGGCGCTCGCGGCAGTTCTGAAGTCGTCGTAGTGGAGACGGAACGATGAAGCACCCTGAGCGCACCGCCCCGTTTGCCGCCGTCGCGAGCGCGCTCCAACTCTGCTCTGCCGCCGGCCGCTCGGGTTTGCGGCTACGGCAGCGACGGCGAACCTCAGCATTGCCGTCGCAGCTCGGGAGGTCTGGTTTTACTTGCTTCGTGCTCAGGTGGCAACGAGAGGCTTTCGGAAGACGATCCCACGAAGTCGCACAAAAATCCCGGGGTCGACCAGGCGCAGAGCAGCGACATACGTCACCACGCCAAACGTGAGACCACCGGCCAACTGAGTGAGGCTTCCCAGCGACGATGACCAGTGCATCCAGCCAAACAACACGACACTCATGATCGCCGAGGCCCCAACGCTGCCCCGATAAGCTGCCGCAATCGAGAGCAGCGAAACGTCGATCAGGTGTGCAGCGATCACCGTTGTGACGACCGTACCGATCCCGTAGACAATCGCCAGTGCGAGGGCCACAGCGGATGCGCTGAAACGGGCCGCGATCACGACCGAGGGGGCGAGAATCACCGTCTTAAGCACGATGAGCCACACCAACGCGCTCGTGCGGCCCGTGGCCTTCAGAACGTTCGTGACTTCGTCGGCACCGCGGAAACCAACGTAGATTGCCAGAATCGAGAGAATGGGCGCAGCGCCGGCCCAGCGAGCGCCGAAAAACACCAGAACGATCGGACGAGCCAGAAACGCGAGACCAATGGAGGCTGGCAGAGTCACAGCGCTTAAAAACCGTGTCGCGAGCAGAAAGGCGTTCCGGAGATCTCCCTTGTCCGCGTGAACTTTGGAGAACGCGGGGAACAGGGCCTGAGAGGTCGTCCAAAGAAGAACCATCACAGTCGACTGGGGAATGCGCTCAGCCATCTGATACAGGCCGAGCGCTGTCACGCCGAGAAAGCGGCCCACCACGACGACGTCGAGGTCAAACATCATCGCGGAAAGGAGCTCCACCGCGACAATGTTGCGGCCGTATTGCAGCATCGGCCGGAAGAGGTCTCGCGGTACGCTCAGAGTTGGACGCCAGGGAACCACAACCCACAGCAGGACCGTAGCGGCGGTAATGCCGGCGACGTGTCCCCAGACCAGGCTCCACGCCCCGAATCCCAGATAAGCCAGCGCGAGCGCAACGATTGCTTTGATCCCGGTAAGTGCCATCTCGGGAATCGATCGCGCGCGGAACCGCAGATCCTTCTGAGCCAGGGCATCGTGGGCGTTACCGAGGAACTTGATGATCGTCGTCACTGAGAGGGCGCGGATCACGGCTGTGCCATCAGGCTCATGGAAGAATTGTGCGACGTACGGGGCGAGGATCAGGGAGACGACGCACCAGAAGATGCCGGCCAGTACGCTGATGATGAAGGTAACCTGCGCAGCATCGTCCCGCCGGTCCGGCCAGTAGACGAGGGCGGATGCGGCACCGAAGTCGCCGATGACCTCGACAAAGGTGAGGTACACCATGGCAAATCCAATCAGGCCGAAGTCGCGGGGCGCGAGGACGCGGGCCAGAAGAGTGATGCCGGCGAGGGTCAGCATTCGCTTTCCAGTTGCCGAGACGAAAGCCCAGGCCGCGGCACGGAATGTCTTCCGTCCGACGTCGCTGTCAGTCATCGTTCCACCAGATGGACCTCTCGCTTCAGTTGCCAACGGTCGCTTGCAGCCCGGACAAAGGTGGTCTTCTGCTCACACTGCTTCTCATGGGTCCGACTGGAAGCCGCAAGAGGCATGCCGACGTTTGTAGCCAGCATTACGAGAGCGATCGCGCTACCCTATGGCGTAACCGTCCGGAGTCCTGCCGCGGGTTCATCGGCACAGCACGGATCTGCTCATGAAAAGCGCAGGTCTTCGAAGTCACAGGCGTGGAGGGGGCGGTCGCTCTGCCCTCCCGAGGGGAGTGGAAGACAGGTGAGAGTACTGGTCACTGGCGGGGCGGGGTTTATTGCCTCGCACATCGTGGATGCATACATTCAGCGCGGATACGAGGTCACTGTCGTCGATGACCTCAGCAGCGGCCGCCGTGAGAATGTGAACGCGCTCGCCGAGCTCGTTCATGCGGACATCCGGCGGCCCGAGACGATCAAGAAGTTGCGCGGACGAGGCTTCGACCTGCTCAATCATCATGCCGCGCAGATCGACGTTCGAGTCTCAGTAGCTGATCCGGCTGCCGACGCCGAGTTGAACATCGTGGCCGCTCTGCGGTTGTTTCAAGCTCTCATCGACGACGGGTGCCGGAAGATCGTGGTGGCATCGAGCGGGGGTGCCATCTACGGCGATCCGATCTCCGCGCCACAGGATGAAGACCATCCGGCGCGCCCGATCTCTCCTTACGGATGTGCGAAGCTGGCCGTCGATCAATACCTGCACTACTACAGCGTCGTTCAGGGCGTCCCGTCCGTCTCGCTCCGCTACGGCAACGTCTACGGTCCCCGTCAGCGAAAGGATGGCGAGGCGGGAGTTGTGGCCATCTTCGCAGGCGCCCTCCTCGACAGCCAGCAGGTGCGGATCAACGGCTCCGGCGAGCAGACCAGAGACTACGTTTTCGTCAACGACGTCGTGCGCGCGAATATGGCTGCGTCCGAGCTGGAGCTCAGCGGCCCTTATAACGTCGGAACCGGTGTCGAAACCTCTGTCAACGATCTCTACGACGCGCTGTGTCGCGCGACTGGAGTGAATGTTCCGGCCGGACACGCAGCCGCCAGGGCGGGCGAGCAGACGCGCAGCGTGCTCGACGCGCGCCGCATTCGGGAAGCCGCGAATCTCCCCGAGCCGGTGCCGCTCGCCGACGGGCTGCGCGAGACTGTGGCGTGGCTTCGGACGAAGGAGGCCCGTTTCGATGCGGATTAATTCGACTTTACGCCGGATCGCGTCGGCCACGCTGCCACGCGCTCACCTCGAATGATCGACAGAATACCGAGAAATGCCGCCGCATTGACGAAGCAGAAGAAGTACGGCACGTAGAACAGCGGCGCGCGCCCGAGCGCGGAGTTGCGCAGGAACAAGCCAGCGAGCGCGAGCGTATAGATCAAGATCTGTCCAGAGAGCGCCGCGACGTACAGCGGCGAGCGATGCATGAGCGCGATGCTGGAGAGGAGCAGCAGGATCATGAAGAACGGAATGAAGTGCCGGACCAGCTTGTGCGAGAGCAGCTCGACAGAATAGAAGCCGGAGGAAACCAAAGCCGGTCCAAGATTGAGAAGAGCACGAACGGAATGATGAGTCACGCGGATCTTGCGTCGAAACTCATCGGCCGCTTGCAAACTGGCGTTCTCCAGGGCCGTCGCCGCCGGCTCGAATAGAAGGCGGAATCCCTGCAGGACGACCTGCGCCGAGATCGCAATGTCGTCCGCCTGTGCCGGGTCGTGGACCTGCACATAGAGCTCGCGCCGGATCGCGTACAGGAGCCCATCGGCGGCGAAGACGCTGCCGATTCTGCTCTCCCTGATCTTCTGCCATTTATCCCAGCGGCCATAGAGACCCTCCCCTTCGCCCGTCGTGTCTCCCTCCCGGCGAGTGCCCGCCTTACGCGCCCCGCACACACCACCGACCGCTGGATCCGCGAATTTGCGGACCATCAGCCTGAGAGTGCCGCGATCGAGAAGAAAGTCAGCGTCGCTGAACACGAGTATCTCGCCATGGGCCGCCAGAACGCTCTCGTTGAGCGCGGCGATCTTACCCGGAGCCGGCAACGAGACCGCCGACACGCGCGGGTCTGTAAACCCTCGCACGATCTCGTCAGTCATGTCGGTGGAACCGTTTGAGACAACGATCACCTCGAGGCGGTCCGCTGGATAGTCGAGATCGAGGGTATTCTGCAGCTTGGCGGCGATGTTCTTCTCTTCGTTGTGGGCGGCGATAATGAAAGTGGCCCGAGGAAAGACGTCGCCCTCCGCTACCGGCCGGGTTCGAAGGCCACTGACAACCCAGAGGAGCGCCGGATATCCGAAGTAAACATAGCAGCAGACGGAAAGGGCGACCCAGAAGAGGATCGAGGCGACGGTGAAAAACATCACGGACCCGTTCCTGCCATCTCCTTGCGCAACCGGTCCACGATTTTCGCGACGCATGGTCCGATGCTGAACTCGGCTCGGACCTTTTCTCGTCCCCGCGCGCCGAACGAGCGAGCGAGTTCCGGAGACTCGAGCAGCGTCCGTATTGCTCTGGCCAGCCCCGAAGCATCCTTTGGTGGTACGAGCAACCCGTTTTCTCCGTCATCAACCAGCTCGGGGATTCCGGAGATTGACGTGCTCACGACCGCGAGGCCGCTGGCCATGGCTTCCATGAGCGCCACTGGAATCCCTTCCATCTGCCCGTCCGGCGCAATGATGCTCGGAAGGACGAAGAGCGCCGCCGCCGTCATCATCCGGATGACCTCATGCTGCGCTCTCGGACCCACAAGCTGAATGACATCGCCAACGCCCTTATCGCGGATCATCTGTTCCAGTTCCCGGCGCATAGGACCGTCGCCGATGACCTCGCAACGGAATCGAACGCCCTGCTCCTTCAGCAGGCGGCACGCCTCGATGAGGTAGGGAAGTCCCTTGTATGGCTTGTGCGCAGCGACACACAAGACCTTAGGAACGGCCTGAGTGACCGGCTCAGCGCTTTGAATGTATTGGCCAGGCTCGATCCCGACGTGGATCAAATCGATCGTGCCTCGAGTTTCCACCGGGTAAAGCCGTTCCAGAAATCGGCGATTGAACGCCGAGATGGAACGCACGAAACGGGCCTGACCGAGTTTCCACCTGAGGAGGCTCCGATCGACCTGGATGTCGTGCGCATGGACCGTGAAGCTGAACGGAATGTCCGACAGCGCGGCGATGACTAATGCCATCGTCGAAGGATGCGTGGCGTAATGAGCATGAACGTGCTGAATGCCCTCTCGCCGAAGCTGGCGCGCGATGAACACGGACTTCGGAAAGATGAGCAGGGTCTTGAGGAGCGTGTCGGGATGCATCGCGGTCCCGGCCACGAGACGGAGCAGGAGTGCCAGGTACCGCACCGGCCGCGACATGAGGGCTCGGAGATTGGCCTGCAGGATGCCGAAGGACAGGAAAGGGGTATAGAGGGCACGGCTGATCCAGGGCTTCGCCTCCTCGTGAACGACGGGCGGTGACTCGTGCAGCATCGGCACAAGACGGACAGCGCATCCCTGGCGCTCCATCTCGATGACCTCACGAAGAATGAACGTCTCAGTCACCGATGGAAATCGTGTCAAGAGAACCGCGACCCACGGATCCGCACGCGTCGATTCGGGAAGCGAGGCCATCGTCGCCGCGGATGATGCAGCAGTAGTCATTCATCCGTTGGTTGCAGAGCAAATTTCCTGCCACGCCCACGGCAGTCACTTTTCGGGTCGAGACTACGTAAACCACCCGGAAGAATAGAACGGCGCACGCGGCAGCCCTTTTGCAAAGCGTCTCATCATGAAGCGCCCTATCGCCATGGCCTTTGCCATCACGCTCATCGCCGCGACTCAGGCTGGCGCCGATCAACTGACCATTCGCGAATTCCGATCCGTGCCGCTCTCACGCCCCAACCTGACTGTGCCGCGAAGCTCGGCCACCTCGGACGCGATCAGCGGTGTTAGAAAACAAGAGACATCGACCTCCGAACCAGACCCGTACCTGCTCTTTCCGGTCGCCGGCGTGATCGATCAGGATCTCTACATCGCTTACTACGTGGACCTCGATTCCGGCCCGGGAGTGCTCGCCTTCAACTGCAGCAAGCTTTCTTACGACGGCAACACCGGCGACGATCCCTATATCCGCGGTTTTCGCGAAGAGGATATCGGGGTGCCCGTCTTCGCGGCCATCGGCGGCACGGTCGCCGGCGTTCACAACGGCGAGCCCGACCACAATACCGACATGAACCCGGCCAGGATTGCCAACCACGTGGCCATCCTGCATGGAACGAATCAGGTTGCCGATTACGTCCACCTGAGAAAAGACACTCTTGTGCAGGTGGGTGACGTCGTAACGGCTGGCACTCAGATCGGCTGGGTGGGCAGCAGTGGGCAAAGTAGCGGCCCCCACGTTCACTTCGAATCGCAATTGGCCGGCGTCCCGTACGAGGCGATGGCTGGTCCGTGCCGGGCCGGCCGTTCGAACTTCTCTGTCCAACCGAACGTTTCCATGAACCCATTTGTGGCCGGCGTCGCCTTGAGCAGCAACACATTCGATAATCCCCCGCTTCCGCCGGACGATTCGATCATAACGACGGGGACGTTCATCAAGGGAAGTCAGAATGTCTATCTTCGAATCGACATCGCAAACGTCTCCTCCGCGACGGACTACACGCTACAGTTGACGAGTCCTGCCGGGACAGTCTCATCGGCGACGGGCATCTTCAGTCAATACCAGCAGGAATTCCTCGCCGCGTCTTTCTGGCTGACGATGCAACTCGACACCACGGGCACCTGGACGCTGAAACTCAGCGTCGGCGGGACGAAGACGGAGATCCCGTTCAGGGTCGTGAATGCATCGACGGAGATCGTCAATCACCCGCCGAATCCACTCAGCGCTTCGATCGATCCGATCAGCGCAGGCGGCGTTGCGGTCTGCCGGGCGAACAGCGTCCTGCTGGCCGACCCCGACTACGATGTCGTTGCCTACAGCTACGTCTGGACCGCCAATGGATCAATTGTTCGTACGGTGACCTCCGCAGCAAGGGCGGACGCTCTTCCTCAACAGTATGCGAATGCACACAATCAACTGACATGCACGGTTTCAGCTTTCGACGGCCTGGCCCAGACTCCGCCAAGTCAGGCGTTCGCTGAAGTGTCACCGGCTCCAGCCCGTCGCCATGCCGCCGGTCATTGACCATTGCTTGCAGCCACAGATTGTATTTAGAACGAATAGCTCGTCCCCAGAATGAGAATTCCGGTCCGGTAGCCGCTCTGCGGTAATGTCGAATTGACGTCCTCACTCGCGTAGTAGAGGATTACGTGGATCCGCGGAGCGGCGTGCCAGTCGCCCACGAGCTCCGCGATGCCATGCCTCTCAGTGGCATTGGCAGGCGAGGAGTCGTAGCTCCGCTTCTGTCGACGATAGGCAATGCTGAAGTAGAAAGGATCGATCGGGATGACCTCCACACCGGCAATCAAGTCCTCGTTGCGATAGCTCTGACTCTGCTCGTGGACGTGCCGGCGGCCGGCCGCGATACCGAGCTCCGGCGTGAACCGATAGCCAAAGCCCGTGTAATGCACGAAGGCCTCTCCGCCGTTGAAGCTGTCGTCGCGATTGCCCGCGTTCCTGAACCGGTCATTTTCGTGCGAGCCATCGAAGACGATATGCCATTGGGTCGAGGGTCGAAAACCGTACTCGCCATAAAGCGTCCCGCGATCGGCAGTTCCACCGTTGCGGATCTCCGACGCTGGCCGGTTCTTTGCGACATCCGCGTAGATCTTGTAGTCCTGGACGGCGCCCTCATGCGCCAGGCCCAGCCGGCCGCCGTAAGAGTTCCGGAGACTGCTCTTGCCGTATTCCATGAAGCTCAGATGCCAATAGACTTCAGCCGGCTGAGCCGAGAAACGTCGCGCGCCGCGATATTCGGCTTGAAGAGCATTAACTGTTTGAGCCGGGGCTGGCGCGGACACGTTGAAGAAATTTTCGAAGGAGAGGAACTGCAGCCGAACCTCGGAACGGGTTTGTCCAGGCTCACTCTTGCCATGTGGCTGCGCCACCAAAGGCATCGCCACGAGCGAGCTCCACAGCAGTGCCACAATAAGACGCTTCCTTTTCAAGACGAGTCCCTCCCATCAGCTCGCTGCTGCATAAGTGGGGCCAGTCTGCCGTCACGGATGGAGACGGGGCTTTCGTAGTTCGTGGCCGACCAGCGTTCACCGAGGACGTCAGCCCCGAGGCACCGAACGTTGGTTGAGAACCTCAAACGCAGAGCCTTCGAGGATCGACAGCGAAGTTGTCATCCGTCGCCCAGCTTTGTCAAAATGAGGTTGGCGATCGTTGTCCAGGAGAACGGCCCCCGCGCATCCTCTACCGCATGGGTGCTGAGTCGTCTGGCCAGTTCGGGGTCGTTCAAAAGGCGGATGATCGCATCGCTGAGGGCCGGAGGTTGTTCCTTCGGGACCAGCAGACCGGACCACTCGTGTTTGATCACGTCCTGCATCGCCCCGATCGCGCTGGCAACTGTTGGCACGCCGAACGTCTGCGCGAGATGAAGAGCTCCGCTCTGATAGATTTCGCGATAGGGAAAGACAATGACCGATGCCAGCTCCATCCACGCGGCGACCTCCTCAGACGGAATGTACTCCGGCACCCAGGTAACCGCATCTGCGATACCAAGGCGCTGCGCCAGTTCTACGTGGGCGGCGACATCGAAGTCATGAAACGGATAGCCGGCCAACACCAGGCTGGCGCCTGTTTCCGCTCGGATGCGCGGGAATGCTCCGAGCAGGACATCGATCCCTTTGTAACGCGAAAGAGTGCCGAAGAAGAGCACGACGGGCAACTCGGCGGGGATTTTCAGGCGCGTCCGGAGTGCCGTAGCATCGAAGCCGGGCCGGCGTAGTTCGCGGAAGATGTCCTCATTCCCATGCACAATCACGCCGGCCTTTGCCGGCGAGACTCCGAACGTCGTGACAAACTCCTCCCAATTTCGTTCAAAGTGGACAAAGACGATGTCGAACAGGCGGTAAATGCGCCGGTAAAAGAAACGCCGGGAGCTCGATCGGTCGAACAACCCCTGCGACTTCCCGCCTCCGGCGAAGGGACGCACGTTGTGACAGATGTCGGCCAGTATGCGCACTCTGCGCTTAAGAAGAAGGAGGGGAAACAAATCACCAGCAAATCGGATGTCTCCCAGCAGGACCACGTCGGTTCCCGATCGGTGCACCTCCCGGATGACGCGCAGCCACTCTGAGTAATAGCGCCAGGCGCGTGAGATCCGACGCAGCTTCCGCCACGCCACAGCCCATGGCGCGTCCGATAGCCGGCCGGCCGGCTTGGGATCCCACAGGTCGATGGTTGCCTGCACTCGGAAGTCATGGGGCAATGCCGCCAGCTCGTAGTTCTTTTCGGTGACCAGTGTAATCTCCGCACCCGCCGCGGCGAGTGCACGACAGAGTTGAAAAGCGTAATGGATCATGCCCCCCTTCCCGGCCGGCTCGATGAAAGTAATCTTCATGAATGGCTCTCTCTCCTGAACGTGGCCTCGTCGTAGATCGCTGTCAGTCGATCCAGCCATGCCTGCGTGGAAAAGCGCCGGCACGCGATCGAGTGCGCCATGGCCCCAAGATGTGACCTCTCACTTGTCCGCAGCATTTCTTCGATCGCAAGTGCCAGCCTTGATCGATCGCCTGCCGGTACGAGCTCGCCGGTTACGCCGGGCGTTACGATTTCCGGAATCCCGCCAGCGTCCGAGGCTACGACGGGAAGAGATGCAGCCATAGCCTCCAGAAGAACCGTGGGGAAGGCGTCGTCCAGACTGGGAAGCACGAAGAGGTCGCAACCAGGAAGAATCGAGGCGATGTCATTGCGATGGCCGAGCCAGAGCACGTGTTGCTCGACGCCCAGATCATGCGCCATTCGCGTCCACGCGTCCCGTTTCGGACCGTCCCCCACAATCAGAAAGAAGGCGTTCGGCATGCGGGCGATCACGTTCCGCACAGCCGCGAGTAAGACGTCAATCCCTTTCCCGTCACGCAGCACCGAAACAGTGACAGCGAGCACCGCCGCGCTCGGCAGGTTGAGCTCGTGGGCAAGTTTCTGCCGTAAAGCAGCCCGGTCGCCGGCGAAGCGCTCGATCTCGATTCCGTTATGCACCGTGATGAGCTTGGAGGGATCGATGCCGCCACCTGCGAGATAACGATTCCGGAGGTCGTCGGAGACGGCAATCACACGAGACGACCAGTGGTTGAGGACCATTCGCATGATTCGATCGAGAATTCGAGCCCTCGTCCCACGGGCAGGCGGCGCGACATGCAGGGAAGCGACGATCGGCACTCCGGTCAGGCGCGAAACAGCGCCGCCCCAGATTGCTGCGTAAGTCAGGTGTGCGTGGATCACGTCGATCTTCTCCGCGCGCACAAAACGAGCGAGCCGGAGAAACGCGCGGAGATCGCGAAGACTTCGCGCGCCGAGATTGAAGGTCGCCACGCCGTCGCGCTGCAGTTCCTTCTTCAGCGCGTTTCCTGAAATGGTGGCCAGACAGCATAGTTGAGGCTCGAATCGTCCGCGGTCGAGTCGCCGCATGAACGAAGCGACGAGGTTTTCGGCTCCCCCAACCGTGAGCGAGTCAATCAGCCAGAGAAGGCGCATTGGCCGCTCGCTGCTGACTGTGCCGCAATCAGTTCGAGCTCTGGTCATAGGCACGATTCTGCGCGGGCGTAGTCATCCAATGTTCCGCGTAATGATGTTGCGTAGGGTGATTCGCCTCCAGTGGTCACGGAGCCAGCCTCCTGAAAGCCGGTCGCTACGAGCCAGAAAGTGAAGAGCGTTCGTTAGCGTGAATAGCCGAAGCGAGTCGCGATCAACCGATTCGCCGCCCGATGCGTAGCTCTCGATGAAGATGTTCGACACCTTCTCGAAGTGGCGAGACAGCAGCGGATAAGCCAAGTAGAGCTCGAGATGGACGAGAAACTGCGCGACGTCCTCCATCGGTAGGCCTTCGCGGAAGCCTTCGAAATCGATTACATCGACTCCGCTATCTCCGACGAATATGTTGCCGGGCAAGTAGTCGCCATGATGGCCGACCGCGAAGACCCTCTTGTTTGCCTGAACGGCCTCGTGGGAGCGGAGCACGTGACGAATTTCGCTACGGCGACGCCGCACCGCGGCGTCTCCCGCCGCAACCAGATCAAGATCACGGAGGGCCAGAAGGATGACCGCGGTCAGGATATGACGCCCATCCTCTTCAGATCTGGTCTTGTCGTGCATGAGTCGAAGCCAGGTGGCGGCCTTGCGGACAGGCGTGGAAAGACCGCTCAAGCCGCGGAAACGGAACTTGCGGATGACCGCCTCGAGTGAACGGCCGCGGGCTCTTTCCATCACAATCGTCGCACAGCCGGGATCGAAGGCCAGAACCCGCGGCACAGAATAAAGCTCGCCCAAGGGATCGCCAGCGCCTTCGTTCATCAATTTGCGAAGCATCGACAATATCTCGAACTCGCTGCGCGCCCGTTCAGCGGCCGGGCGCGACTCCTCAGAATGAGAGCGCTGCTGTTTCACGATGATCTCGCGCTTCGTGATGCCATCGGCCATGAGCAACTCGGCCACGTTAGAATCGCTCCTCTCATGAAATTGGCGGAGCCCGATCGCGGCTCTGTGAAGGGGAGGCCAATCGATGTTCCAAATGATTGGCGCAGCAGCTCGTGCCGTTGCCGCTCTGCTCGCCCGGCGATCGAACAAATCGATCAACGCGGCGGCGGTCTTCTGAATGTCGAATTCGGCGCGGATTGTTTCCTGCCCGGCGCGGCCCATCGTTTCTCGTAGTTGCGGATCGTCTGCAAGCCGCTGAACGGACTCCGCAATTCGCACCGAATGGGCCGCGTCGACAAGCAGTCCTGTGATGCCGTCGCGAACCAGTTCCGAGATTCCGGAGATGGCAGCGGCGACGACCGGCTTGCCGGCCGCCATGGCCTCCATGATCGAGACCGGCATGCAGTCCATCTGGCCGTCCATAGCGATGATACTCGGCAGCACGAAAATATCGGTGGATCCCATGAGACGCGCCACCTCGTGTTGCGGTTGGGCGTCGAGGATCCGCACTGAATCCGTCAAGTTCAGTTTCTCGATCAATTCTTGTGTTGCGGCGCGCAAGAGACCGTCGCCGACGATCGTGAGCTGGACCGATAGGCCGGCCTGCTTCATGAGCGCAACAGCCTCGATCAGAAACGCAAACCCGCGGCTGGGTGTCAGAGCGCCGACGGAGAGAAGCTGCAGTGGCCGAGGCGGGCGCGGTTGCTCGGCGGTAGCCTTCTCAAATTCGGCGGGGTTCAGACCGACGTGCGCTACCTCGATCTTGTATCGCGAAAGGCGCGGATAGAGTCCGCTGATGAAGGCTTTGTTGAAGAGTGAGACCGCTCGGACGAAGGTTGCCGCAGCAATCTTCTCCCGCAGGAGCCACCGCTTCACGAAGACATCCGGCCCATGCACCGTGAAACTAAAGGTGATCTCGCTAAGCTCCGAGACGATATAGGCCATCGTCGCCGGGTGCCTGGCGAAATGGGCGTGCACATGTTTGATCCCCATCCTCGGAAGCCGGCGGGCGAGATAGACCGACTTGGGGAAGAGCGCGAGCGTGCGCAGGAAAATCGAGGGGTCGAGCACTGTTCCTGCCATCAGCCTCACGAGAAGACGCAGGTAATGGATAGGCTGGCGGAAGAGCGTGGCCAGATTCGTCCACGCCACTCGGACAGAAAAAAAGGGGACGTAGAACGCCTGTCGCAGCCAGGGCCGCGCCTCTTCGTGAACTACCGTTTCCCGCGTGCGAACAAGCGGGACCAGGATGACCGGCTGCCCCTGACGCTCCATCTCATTGATTTCGCGGAGAACATGAGTCTGGTCAATACGCGGGAACTTGCCAACGAAAATGCCGATGGCATTCCGCGTCGGCGGCATTTGGGGATATCGCTCGCTTCCAAGGCCTTCCGCGGCCTGGTTGGTCATCCTTGAGCCTCGCCGGTCAGGAACCGCGAGCCGGCACTCTGGGCGGCCAGTCGAGTGACCGCCGCTACAAACGCCAGGACCAGCCAGAAATCCCGTTGGTACGAGCCGTGGAGAAAAAGGGCCGTGACCAGATAGGCAATGAGAGCAATCGCCAGTGCGGTGGTCATCGCTGCGCGTTGTGGATCGAGATCTCTCAGCATGCGGTGCGCCCGGTGCAAGGCGCGAAATGCCGTTCCTGCGGCCGCGAGAAAGAGTGACAGTCCGATCAATCCGGTCTCAGCAGCGATCTGCAAATAGAGCATGTGCGGGTAAGCCGTGTCTCCTGGATCGTAGTAAAGGCGGGCCGGCGACCCGACGATGCCGGCGTATCGATGAAAGAGTGTGCTGAAGTTGCCTGCGCCTACGCCAAGGAGCGGATGATCGTCGAACATGCGCCACGCGGAAGCCAGGAAAAGCCTCCGTTCGTCAATCGAAGCGTCTTCCCGTACGACCCGCTCCTGCCCAGGCAGAAGGGCCTGCGCCGTCGAGAATCGCCTCATTACCGCAGAAGGAAGAAGGCTCAGCGCGCTCACCATGACCAGCGCAATTAAAACCACGCGGACCATTCGCACGCGTGTCAGGAACAACGGAGCAACGATCACCGCCGCCAGCGCGACCATCGCTCCGCGCGAGTACGTGAGGAGCACGCCGGCGGCGATGATCACGGCCGCCGCCATGTAGATGGCTCGCAGGACGGGCCGCTTCTCGGTGTATCCGGCAAACGCCGCGAGCGGAAGGGCCAGGAGCAGAAGTTGAGCGTAGAAGTTGGGATCGTCCAATGGTCCGGAAGCCCGCAGTTCCGAGACATCTCCGTAGACGTTGCCAGCCTTCAAGGATGCCAACCCGCCAAACTCGTATTTCGTGCCGCTGATTACCTGGCCGATGGTGAGGGTTGCCAGCATGGCGGCAGTGATCGTGAGGGCCACGAGAGCGCCACGGAGCAGCCGCCAGGTCACTACCAGACTACCAACCACGATGAAAATGACGAGACCCTTCAGACTCTCGACAAAGCGCTCCCCGGATACCGCTGCATCCGCAGCCCATATGCTGCTTGCGAAGAGGAAGAAACAATAGGCCGCCAGCAGCAGTGTCAACGGTTGCAGAATCACCTCGGATGGCTTTACCTCACGCCGCAGCCACCAGACGGCGGCCGCGAGGAGGACGAGAAGTGGCTGCAATAGCGACGTTGTAGAGAAGCGGCGCATTAGGAGGTCAGAGAGGTTTGCGTAGATGATGATGACGAGCAACGGCGTTGCGATGGATAGGAATTTGTATGCCCGTGAGCGCGAGGGCGTGCCACCGCTTCCACCGCGCGGAGGCCCATCAGCACGTTGCTTTCGTTTGAGATTCTCCAGACCGGCAGCAATGCCGGCTCCCAGGATCAAACCGACGATTGCGCCCACTACAATCGCGAGCGCCAGACGCGGCGAGGTTGCGGCTGTTGGCAGGGAGGCGGCGGACATCGTCTTGACGCTGTAAAGCCCGTACATCACACGCGCCTGTTCGGCCAGGATGGCCGGCACGCGATTGGCGATCGCGGCGGCCACCGCCGGATCGGGGCCATCGACATCGACCCGCAGGAGACTCGTGTTCGGAAGCACCGCCGCGTTGATCGCATAGTGACTTGCCCCGGCATTCGAGCTATATGCTTCTCGTTCGATGGCGGGAAGAGATGCAAGGGCGGCTATGGTGGATACAATTGTCCGCTGCTCGAGCACCTCGACACCGCGATAAACCTCATCGGGCGACACGTTGTCGGCTGCTGCGACCACGGCAGCCACCGAACTTGCCCGGTATACCTTTGGCTGGAGTGCGGCGAGTGTCACCGCGATTCCAACAGCGACAGCCACTGTGATGGCGACGATCCGCCAGCGCTTGAACAGAATTCGTCCCAGTTCGTCAGCCGTAATCAGGATGACTCGAGGCGGCGCCGTGCCCTGCGGCCGATGAGGATCAGCGACTGGCGTTGTCGCCGTCTCGGTCTCGGAAGAAGCTGTTGCCGCACTCCCATCGAGCCCTCCTGATCCGCCCCAGCCGCCTTTCTCTGTGTTGCTCAAACCGCTCCCCGGAGGCGGAGGAATGGCCTGCACTGATGTTGGATCTTTGTCTGCCGCCAGTGCCCTCTTGCCGAGCGTCTGGTGCAACATGTCGATGAGCGGGTACGATCCCGTCTTGTCATCGAACTGAAATTGCCTGGCGAGTTTCTTGTCCCACGGTGTTGCATGGATCTGCATCGCGAACTTGTGAGCTTTGCGCTGGAGGTCGAAATGCTGGATGTATTGAGGGTCTTTGGCAAAATCATCGAGCTGAGATGCTAATGCCTCGCGGCGCTGCATCTCTTCCTCAGTATCTTTACGATTGTCCTGCGCCATGATCTTGGGCAGCTCGCGCCCAGTCGCTACGACGGAGTGCGGCGAATGCCGCCGCGAGTCCAACAGCAAGAGCCACGTCGCCTTTTTCCGTATTGCTCAAACCGCTCCCCGCCCGGTCACTACGACTTTGAAAGTCCGTAGGAGAATCTTGAAGTCCAACATCGGGCTCCACTGATCGGAGTATTCGCGGTCGAACGTCAGCCGGTCGATTTCGGAGCAATCACTGCGCCCTGCCACCTGCCAGAGCCCGGTGATTCCTGGCGGCATGGAAAAGCGGCGCAAGTAGCTTCGCCGGGGAAGCTCGTCCAGGTCTGAGGGCAGGAGCGGCCGCGGTCCGACCATGCTCATGGTTCCCTCGAGAACGTTGAAGAGCTGTGGCAGTTCGTCGAGGCTGTACTTTCGAAGAAGCCGGCCGAGCGGCGTGATGCGCGGATCGTTCTTGATCTTCAGAAACGAGGTACCGGTCTGCGCGGCGAGCTCTTTCTCCTTCAGGTGCGAGCCGTTGTACATCGTGCGAAACTTGTACATTTCGAAGTAGTGCCCGCGGAAGCCGATCCGCCGCTGGTGGAAGGTGAGCGGCCCTCGGCTCGTGCACTTCACCAGCGCGATGATGATGAGCAGGACAGGCGACAAGAGCGTGATGGCGCCGATGGCCATGAGGACATCGAGCACTCGCTTGATGTGAGCGGCGAAGGGATGCCGCGTCCAGAGGTCGTAGTAGTACGAACCTGAACCGGTATCGCCGACAACTGTGAAGCCGCGCGCACGGCGTCCCTGTTTGCCCTGCCGGGGCGTCAGAGCCTCTCGAGGGCTTTGAGGAGGGAGAGGTTCGTAGTCAAACGAGAATGAAAGCATGGCAGATTTTGGGCGTGAATCGCTTGTCCGTCGTGACTGACGAGTTGAGAAAATTCAGTTGTGTCGTTCACTGCTTTGCTGATCGCTACCGGTGCTTCGGAGAGCAAGTATGCAAGGCACCCGCCACGTGCGGAGAGGCGAATCGGCCGAGTGCGTGCCGGTGCGGAATCGTCAGCGGTTCCAGCGGCGGCGCAGCCCGTCGACAACCGTCGCCCTGCCGTCCGTGTTCAACGTATGCGTCCCGATCAGACCTTTATCCCAGTCCGGGTAAAGAGAGGCCACGACCCGCTCCTCGAACCGCTCCGGTGTCAGCGTCACGATCTGCCGGATCTGGATTGCATACCCGTAGCGGCGGGAACCGTCCTGAGCGGGCCGAAACAACTTGCCCCCTTCGACGAAGGGCCTGCCGGCGCATCGGCCCCCGATAATGTCAATCAAGACCGGATTGTGATCGTGCGCGATCCAGGGCCCCAGAGGGGACGGGGCATGGAACAGCAACAGCTGGTTGAACGTCCGGCCGGTGGATGCCGTCGATGTCAGCATCCACCAACGCGACGCCCACTCAAACACCGTCGTATCAACTGCCCGGATTCCTTCCATGAGTATTGCGATGACGTCCCACTGGTCGGGGAAAACGGACGCACGGAAGAGTTGAATCGTACCGTTCTCCTGCGACTCGGGGACCATGTACCAGCTCCCATTCCAGGGGAACACATACGGGTACGAAAGGTGATAGGGGCGCTCGATGATTCTTCGAGGCTCGGTCCAGTTGCCTTGGGAATCCGCCTCGATGACTGCCAGGGCGCCGCGGTGCTCCTGAAACAGGTACTCCTCCACAAAGATATATGCGCGGTCACCTTTCGTGACGATGAACGGATCGGCCCACGTTCGATCAGGTGGCGGCGTGATCTGATGAAACCGGGAAAGGTCGAGGCCTGCATCGCTCGCGCCGCTACCAAACTGGTACGCGATGAACCATTGCTCGCGGGCCCACCGGTCGCGGGCACGCTGGTAAAGGGCCCGTCGCGCCGCGCCTGCCAGAGACCAGATCAATAGGAAACTGTTGAGCGACTGAGGCGGACCGGCGAACGCCGTGAGATCATCAGTCTTCGCCGGCGGGAAGGAACGCTCGCGGTGAAGCCGCCGCAACTCCTTCATGACGAGGTGAACGCTCTGCCAGTAGAGCCGGTCCATGCCGCGATGAAGAGAGATGGGATCTGTTCCTGCGCGAGTGCTTCCGAGAAGCCGTCCCTTTTCCCCGTTCGGACCGAGCAAGAGGAGCCCGGCGTCGGTAGTGGCCCGCTGCGTTACGAATTCGTGCAGGCCGGGCCGATCTCCTTCTCTGCCATGACGGACCGCCCACGCCCCGAACCGCGCCAGCGATGTGCCGTCGCGAAGGGCGCCATGGCCGAGGTGGAAGAGAACATCGAGATCGAAGGTCCGGAGCTGGGCTCGGATCGCTGCGTCCAGCGAGATGCACCCGTTCCATGAGTCGAGTTGGACTTCCAGAACGGGGCAATGTTCGAGAAAACGGAGCGAGTCGCATTCCGCCAGTTCACTTCGCCGCCGCAGGAATCTGGCGGAGTCGATCCTGGCATAGAGGTCGCCCAGCCACCTGCCAAAGAGTCCTGGCCTCTTGACTCGATCCCGGACTTCGCGCTCCGAGTCGGATAAGCGCACGGCGACCACAAGTCGGGCAACGTCCGAACCGCGTATCGCCTCGAGCAGGCGGCACACCCAGACGGGCATCCGCGAGTCAAGAACAACACCGATCCGAAGAGCAGGCAATTCGGTCATCGGGCCTGCATCGTATTGCGAATCTGACCGCTTGTGTCCCGCGCAGGCGCCGGATCCTGCCGTCCGGTCTTGACGGTGTGCGACACTGAGCGCGTCTGTGCAGAATCGACGCCACAGCACGTCAAGAGCAGCGAGGCCCGGAGATCTCGTGACGCCCGACAGGCTTGCTCGCCTCATGTTGGAGCTTTGTTACTTTGCCGCCCTGTGCTTGACGATTTTCACGGTCGCAATGTTGCTCGCGGTTGAGACGTTCCCGGCCGGGTCGAACGCCGCGACCTGATAGTTGTGAGTCCCGGACGCAAGGGTGGTGGGATCTGTCCACGACGTGAGAGGGCCGATCGTCGCCACCAGTGCGAGATCGCGATAGACCTTGTATCCGGCAATGCCGACATTGTCCCTGGATGCAACCCACACGAGAGAGACAGAGCCGGAGCCGCTACCGATCGTTGCTGTGAGCGCCGTGGGAGCCGTAGGTGCCTGAACGTCAGCGGGCGGCGCCGTGGCGGCATACGCAAACGCGCCGAGGTCGTTGGTCACGCGGGCGTGACCGGCGAAATCGGTGGGCACGGCAGGGAGAATGACGCCTTTCGACAGGACCGGCGACGATGAGGTCAGTTCATAGTCTGCAGCAACGAAGCTCCCCGGGTTGGCGAGGCGGGGATCGCCGATGATGTCGCCCGTCCCTGCCGCGGTGCCGGCGTTGCCGCCGTACCAGGAATTGTTGTGATAGCTCACACCCGTCCCGGCAACGTCGCTCATGGCCAGACCGCCGACCTGGTCGAAGATGTTGTTCTCGACGACACTGTTGACGTGCGCATCGTTTTCAATCCACAAAACAGCGGTTGAGGACTTATAGAAAGTATTGTTAGCGACGGTTGTATTCTTCAGGCCGCCGCCGTTGCCGTATGCGCCGTAATAAAACCCCCAACGCGTGTTGATGACGATGTTGTCGGTGATCGTCAGATTGTTGAGTGGGTTCGACGCTGTGTACGGCTCATTTGCCGCGCCGATCCCGGCTGCGGGAAAACCGCCGCGGAAATAAGTCGAGTTGCCGGTGCTGTAGGCGAGGTTCTGCGTTACGTTGAGGGAACTGGCGTTGTCGAGATAGATCTCGACGCTGTAATTGTCGAACACCACATTCTGCTGCACGACGCCGTTGTTGCTCAGCAGAAAACCGATGCCCTCTCCGGAGTTCTCGTACACCTTGTTGTTTGTGATCGAGGCGCCGTTGCACCAGGAGACGACGAGAGCGGTCGACCAACCGCCATTCAGAGTGTGATACTGATTCTCGAGCACCGTGTGATAGACCGTGTTTCCGTCGACCGTGATGGCCGAGACATTGCCCAGCGTGTCCGAGCCGAAATAGATGCCGCCCTTCACCGCATCATGGACGTTATTTCCCGAGACGCGGATGTTGCTAGCGTTCCATCCGCAGATTCCGATCCGTGTCGCATTGCGGACCTCGAATCCTGAAAAGTCGACGTAAGCGGCCTGAGAGAAGGTCACCAGGTTCTTGTCGATGCCCAGCCCGGTACCATCGATCACGGGCTGCTCGCCAGGATAGGGATGAAACGAAACATGGGAGGCAGATGACCCGACGGAGCTAATGGTTACGAGCTCGTTATAGATGCCGCCGCGGACGCTGACGTCGTCACCCGGCTGGGCTTTGAGGGCTGCCCGGCTGATCGTGTGCAGGGGAGCGGCGAGAGTGCCTGTATTGGCATCACTTCCGCTTACAGAAACGAAGAGGGTCGCGGCGTGAGCGGTCCCGGCGAGAGAGAGCAGTGAGCTGGTGAGGACAACTTTCCAAAGGTGCATCGGGTCTCCCTTGTTGCACGGAGCCGGACGCCTGTGGATCAGGAAAGTTCAAAGGAGTATGGCCCGGATTCCCGGTGCCCATGCAGCTTCGATCACGTTCGGTAGCCCGGCTGTCTGGTTTCCCAGACCCATTGGCTTTGCGCCCTTCCGTTGCCGGAAGTTTGCCTTTGTCGTGCGACCTATTCTCTGGGGCCGCGTAACGAGCACGGCCTGCCAATAATTTCGCTCTCGAAGAGCAGCGCTAGCAGGCAGAGCCGTTTACGTCTCTCACTAATCGTTCGTGCGGAAGTTGTTAAGTTTGGCTGTGGCGGGAGGACTCGAACCTCCGACCACCGGATTAACAATCCGGCGCTCTACCAACTGAGCTACACCACACCAATCGCGCGAAGCCGCGGGCGAAGTGGCGGATACTGGCTGATGATGGGGATCGTGTCAAACAGCCGGAGCCGGAAACATTGACGCTCCCGGGCTGGTTCACTACACTCGCGAACTTTCCTCCGATGGGCGACGTAGCCAAGTGGTAAGGCAGAGGTCTGCAAAACCTCCATTCGCCGGTTCGATCCCGGCCGTCGCCTCCATTCCTTCGCCAGCGAGCCTCTCCACCGTCACGACCCTGTCCACTCCAGCCAACTTTCACTTCGGCTCGACCGTCGTCTCGCATGGCTGGTATCTGCTGGCGCCGTTTCGCTGGGTGCGCGCGGAGCAGACGCTGCACCGGCCGCTGGTTCTGGGCGGCAAGCCGGTCGATCTGGCGATCTCTTTCGCCGAGGGGGAGCTGCGGATCGAAGGGGCGACGGACGCGAAGTACATTGAGAAGAACGGCGCTGAGCTGCGGCGCAAGCTCAGCCGCATGTTTCAGCTCGGCATCGACACCAGCGAGTTCGTCACGCTCTCGCGAAGCTCACAACCGCACGCCTGGGTCGAAACGTCAGGATTCGGACGTCTGCTCTGCGGTGCGACGTTGTTCGAAGACGTCGTCAAGATCATCGCCACGACGAACACGATGTGGAAGCAGACGGTGCGGATGACGGAACTGCTGGTCGGGAAGTGCGGCCGCCGCACGAAGTCTGGGCGTGTCGCGTTTCCGGAGCCGGCGGACGTCGCTCGTTTTTCCGCTGAGGAGCTTCAGGAGGATTGCCGCCTCGGTTATCGCGCGAAGTCGATTCACACGCTCGCCAGCGGGATCGTCAGCGGCGCAATCGATCTGGGCGCGATGAGCGATCCGTTGCAATCGACTGAAGAGTTGTTCGCCAGTTATCGCGAATTGCCGGGCATCGGTCCGTACGGCGCAGCGCACCTTCTGGCAATGGACGGCCGCCATGATTTCATCGCCGTCGATACGGAATTCCGAAGATTCGTTCGCGAGCGCTACCACGGCGATCGCGCCGTTTCCGACCGCACGATGCTGCGGCGCTACGCGAAGTGGGGCCGCTGGAAGTATCTGGCCTACTGGTCGGAATTGTGGGAATCAGTGGCCGCGGGTTTGGAGCCGCCGGACGCAGATAGCCGATAGTCTACGCTCCCGGACGCCGCTTCGGAATATTGACCTTCACGGATGGCGTACTACACTTCCTTGCAGCCGGAACGAACCTTGGACGACAAGATCAAACAGCTTTTGCGCGAGCTCGGAAACGCGATCAACGAGTCGATCTCCAACTCCGAGGACGTGAACGAGCATATCCAGCGCATTCGCGACGAGGGCTACAACCTCTACGTCGTTCTCGATGCCACGATCGGCCTCAACCGCATCGGCGAGGAAGAAGATGCACCAAAGCCCGCGCCGGCGGGCATGCACGTCAAGAGCGATCGTGAAGTGCAATTCCGCATCGACGTCAACGATCTGGCCCTGCTCCGAGCCCTCGGCATCGATCCCACCCGCAAAGTACGAGGCGCACGGCGCGTAGAACCGCTCGCGGTCAGCAGTGACGAAGAGTGAGCGCGTGAACCTCTACGATCTGCCTCAGAAGCAGCTCGAAGAGGCGCTCGGCGCGATCGTCTCCCCTCCGTTTCGTATCAAGCAGATCGTGGAGTGGATGCACGTTCACGGTGTCGATACGTTCGACGCCATGACCAACCTGCCGAAGGAGTTGCGCGCCGCGCTCGCTGCGCGTTTCACGATCGCGTTCCCGCAGGTGATCGAGCGAACTACTCCCGCGGCGGACGGCAGCCGGAAGTATCTCTTCCAACTCGCCGACGGCAATCGCATCGAAGCGGTCTACATGCCGATGGGAGACCGGACCAGTGTCTGCCTCTCGTCGCAGGCCGGTTGCGCGGTTGGCTGCACGTTCTGCGTCACCGGGTTTTTCGGCGCGGGACGCAACCTGACGCCGTCCGAGATGATCGGCCAGTTCTTCACGATTCAGCACGAGCATGCCGTGCCGATGGAGATGATGAACGTCGTCTTCATGGGGATGGGCGAGCCGCTGCTGAATTTCGAGCATCTCGTGACGACGCTGGACATGCTCTATCGCAACATCGCTCCGAAGCGAGTCACGGTGTCGACGGCGGGCATCATTCCCGGCATCGATGATCTGGCGAATCTGCCGCGCCGGCCCAACCTGGCAGTCTCGATCAATGCGCCTGACCGGCGTCGCCGCGAAGAGATCATGCCGATCACGAAGAAGTATCCGCTCGATGATCTGATCGCGTCGCTGAAGCGATACCCGAGCGAGAAGGGGCGCGAGATCACGATTGAGTACGTGCTGCTGTCCGGCTACAACGACTCACATCTCGACGCTGTGGCCCTGGCCAGGCTTCTCCACGGACTGCGCGTGAAAGTGAACGCCATCCCGTTCAACGAAGATCCCAACCTTCCCCCCTGGATGAAGCGCCCGAAGGAAGGCTCGATCGACCGCTTTGTCGACACGCTCGTCCGCAACGGCGTGGCCGTGACCGTGCGCCGGTCGAAAGGGCGCGAGATCGCCGCGGCGTGCGGCCAGTTGCGCGGAAAAGACGTCGCCAAGAGCCGCGCCACGCGATAAGGAGTGCAGGCGTCTCGCCTGCGGCGACGAGGCGTCCTCGCCTCGTCGTGGTTGGCTGCGAAACATCGGTGCCGGACCGTCTCGAACGTACTTCTCGTAAACGATGTTCGCGATCCGTCGATGGATCAAAAAGAACCGTCGATGGTTCAAAAGCACCATCGATGGCCGAAAAGAACCGTCGATGGATCAAAAAAGCGGTAGTGGTCTAGTTTGACTCGGAAGTTGTAACATCCCGAGCCGAAGGAGACTGCCCCCCCCCATGGTCAGCGAACACTTCGAAAAGCTGCACGTCACGCTCGACACGAACTCTGGTCGCGGAGAATACGTCTGCTTAGGATGCGACGCCTCGGGTGATTTCGTGGCAAAGGATCGGGAGAGCGCGCTGGGTTTAGCGCGTGTCCATCTGACCGAATGCCCCACCTTCGCAGGCGTCGGAATCGTTCCTGGAACAATCGAGATCGACGGTGGCGTGCGTGCAGACGTTAGCTTCAATACCGACACGGGCAAAGTAACCGTGATGTGGCCTGAGGGTCACGCGCCGGACGACGTGAGGTCTTAGTCGCCTACGCCGCTTTCTCCTCGCTCCACATGTCCAGCGAGAGAAGATCGGCACCGTCCAGCGGTAGTCGGTCAGGCCCGCCGCCATCGCCGGAGTCTGGCCTTTCAGCGACTGATGCTTCCGGCAGAAGTTGTAGTAGACCATCGTCATCGCGAGCATGTGGCAGTGGTTCTCAAACTTCTTTGAGAAGCCATTCGTCAGCCGCGTGAAGCGCCGGTTCTGCATGCGAAGCGTGAGATTCCATCGCTCCATGAACGACGTGGAAACGTGCTTCATGTCGGGCTCGCCGATCGCCGCCGTTTTCTCGATCGAGAGAAGCCGTCCCGGAGAGTACCTACTCGCTGCGCTGTTCGGGTTCATGCCCGGCTGCGGACTACTCGTTCCGTAGGTTTTCACGACTTGACCGAGGCTCGCATCGTTGGGAGAGAAGTTCTTCGCAACGGCATCGATGTAGTACGCCAGACCATCTGAGGAGATTTGGATTTCATTCGATGCCGACGTGCGGGACCGGAGATCACTCAGGAGCGCGTTCGCGGCTTCCGCACTGCGGTTACTGGCGAGCCACGAAATCATCAACTTGGAGTCCGCGTCGAGCGCCGTCCACGTCCAGATTGAGCCGATGCCTACGGTCTCCTGCAACTCGGCAGGGACGTTCTTCTGCTTCATCGCGCAGAACGACCAGACCTCATCGGCCTGCACGCGTTCGACGGCGATGTCGCGCACAACCGCGTCATGGAACACGGCGCATGCGGTGCCGACTTCGCGGATGAGACTCAGCACGGTCATCTTCGCAGCGCCGGTCATACGGCAGGTTGACGCGATCGAGTTGCCTTCGATCAGGGCCGAGATGATACGGGCGCGGGAGTCACTTGAGAGCTTGTTCATGCAGGCAATATATGCTTGAGGGGTCAGGAAGTCAATGCTTGAGGGGTCACGAAGCGAAGATGTAACAATGCGGGTTCAGGCGTTGGCGGTAGAATGGATGGCGCCCCGGGCAGGATTCGGACCTGCGACCAGCTGATTAGTAGTCAGCCGCTCTATCCCACTGAGCTACCGGGGCACACCTCACTTTTCAGGCTCTACCGCAGCATGCTCAGCGGTACCTATTTGTTGGGCTTCGGCTAGTTCTGCCTGAGCTTCGTTCAATTCCGTCTGGGCCGTAGCTTTCTCTCTTTCGAGACGCGCCTTTTCGATCTCAACGAAATTGACCGTCGGGAGCACAAACTGGCCGTGTTTCGAGGCTCCGGTTGCCTGCCCCATGATGCCACGAGCGATTCCAAACAGGATCGCTGGACCGTTGATGTAAATCATCTTCTGCGACACGTCCTCGGTAGTGCCTTCCGTGAACGTGAAGTAGCCGATGATCGTCATGTCTACCGTGTAGGGAGCGTTCTCTTCAGCGGTGTAACCATTCGCCGCCAGTTGAATACGCATGCTGATGCGGTAGTCTCTGGTTGAGACCTCATCCTGCTGGACGTCGAAGTCCACGTCGATCGCGCTGGCAGTCTTGTAACTAGGGTCGTACTCGCGAAGAGCACGAAAGACTAGCTCTTCAACGTGGTACCGCTGGATATCAAGCGGCGGCGGCTGTGATGGTGTTGTTGTCGTCATTTTGAGTTTCGATGCTCATCTGGTGGACGGGAACGACTGAGCGTGGCACGAAAGAACTATTCGACTTCGGGAGGCGTTCAAACAGAACTACCTGACCGGATGCCTCCTCCTTCTCGTTGGGGAGAAGCATGGGAGGTTCGATGCGGCATTCGAGAGCACGAGCGAGTTTCACGAGAGTCTCAAGCGTGAAGTTGTTCTTGCCCTTGAGAAGTTTGGAGACGTACGCCTCGCTGAAGCCCATTCGTTCGGCGAGAACTTTGCCAGACATGTCGTCCAGTTGTTCCATTCGCAGCAGAACCGACTCCGTGAAGGCCAGCGAGAGTTGCTCGGTTTCGTACTCAAGCGTGTCTTTCATCGATTCGTAGATTTCCGCGAATGTTTTCATTTCAGCTTTCCTCCCTTAAGTTGCAGATAATCGATACGTAGCTGTTCAGCACGGGCAATGTCGTTGTTGAACTTGTTCTCCTTCACTTTGTCTGACGCATGGACGAATATGAATCTCCTTGGGCCATCCTGGAAGTAGAGGAAACGCGCCCCTCCGTCTGTCGTAAGCTGCCAAAGGTGATGCGACTGCATGACTTTGTGGCAGCGTTTTTTTGACATGTCACCGGCCTTTTTAGCCGCTCGCGTCTTGATGATGTTCGTGACTTGAGGATTGTTAGCTCCTTCGATGTAGGCTAGTACGGAAGCCTCTTTATATCCGTAAAGATCGTATTCCTGCCCTTCTTCGAGCAGGTCGAGATACGCTAGTCGAAACTCGTCAAATGTCAAGGGCTGGATCAACCTATAAGTTAATCTCCCCATTCCGTATACGCAAGGCCCGAGCCTAAGTTTCTTTCGGGGGAGAACCGGAAATCTTGCGCGTCTTCCGCGCAGATGTCAAATGCAGAGAAATAAGCGCAATGTTACCAACTACTTACGCCATCGCGCCGCCGCCGCCTTCCTAGCAATGTCCGACCGTCTTTTCTTGCTGAGGCTCGCGGCCCGCGCCGGTCCGCCGAGCTTTCCGCCCATGCGCCCGAACGCGGCGGCGGCGGCGCGCATCGCGTCCGTGATCTCAACCGGCGCTTCCGCGTCCGGTGCGTCCGCCTCAGACCTCGCGGCGATCGTCTCCATAACCCGGACGGCAGCTTGCGCTTCGTCCTCGCGCTTCTTCGGGCGCTTGCTTGACCCCTTTTGCATAAGGGGAGTATCAGCCCGCTACTTCCGTTTGTCAAACGGGCGGAAGAGTTCAGACGGCGCGACGTTCAACCCTTCGGCCAGCTTGATGATGTTATCGAAGCAGGGATTCCGGCGAGCGCGCTCCACATCGCCGACGTAGTTCCGATTCAGCCCGGCCAGCTCCGCGAGCTTCGTCTGCGAGAGTCCGCGCTTCTCGCGCAACTCGCGAAGGTGCGCCGCGAACTTCTCGATCGGAGGGACTGCCATGCTTTGAGTGTGCAGCCATGTTCCTGTTGTCCGCCATGCTATGAGTGTGACATGCTATGAGTGTGCGAAGGAAACAGTGGCCGAGACGGGAAAGCCGGAAAGAACGCCGCTCAACCCGGCTTGACGTTTTCCTCCGGGAGTGGGGCGTCAAGGTTGCCGTGTTCGCCCGGCGCGCGGGAGTCAGCCCTTCGCAGCTTCGACGCCTTCGTTGGGGTCAGTCAGAACCAACCCGCCGCCTCATGGTTGCGCTGACAGAAGCTGCTTCCACGATGCTCTCCCGGCCCGTCTACATGGTGGAGCTATTCGAGCTGTCACGCGCTGATGAGGCGCTCTACACCGCCATTCTGGAGAGCAGGGAGCGGAAGGAATGACGACGCTCGCCACAAAGCTGGGGCGATTCATGACGGTGAACAAGCTCAAACCGGCGAAGGTTGCGCGGGAGGCGGGAACCAGCAGGCAGCACCTATACCGCATCAGGAAGGGCATCACCGATCCCAGCTTCACGCTGGCCATGCGGATCAAGGACGCATGCGGACGACTCCTGACGCGCGAGGTCAGCATAGATGAGCTGTTCGGCCCGAACGATCCGCAGGCGTTGCGTGTGCGTGACTGGTGGGTGTGACCGATGGAAGACTGGCGCGAACGTCTCCTGATCGCCGTGAATGTCTCCGAAAAGAAGCGGGCGGCCATCGCGTGGGAAGCGGGCATCACCCCGGCGACACTCAGCAGGATACTCACCGGCGGACATGAGCATCCGGGATTCGAGACGATCGTGAAGATCGTGCATGCGGCGGGTGAGCACGTCGGGTGGATCTGCGGTGAACAGGGGTTCGGGCTTTCGAGCGATGAGCGGGCTAAGATTCAAACCGCCGCCGTGATCCTCATCAACTTGACACGCGGCGATCCCGAACTCCTCACCTCTCTACGAGCCATCGCGTCGCGTTCAAAGCATCGTAGATATGGTGCGCGCTCTACCCGCAACAACCCACCATGACCCGCAAAGATGTTACAAACCAACGGTCAAACTAGACCACTACCCAAAAAGCACCATCGATGGCCGAAAAGCACCGTCGATGGCTCAAAAAGCACCATCGATGGCCGAAAAGCACCGTCGATGGCTCAAGAAGCACCATCGACGGATCAAAAAGCACCGCCGATGGATCAAAAAGCACCGTCGTTGGATCAAAAAGCACCGTCGTTGGTTCAAAACGAACCGTCGACGGGTCAAAACGAGCCATCGTTGGATCAAAACGAGCCATCGTTGGATCAAAACGAGCCGTCGTTGGATCAAAACGAGCCGTCGTTGGATCAAAACGAACCGTCGTTGGATCAAAACGAACCGTCGTTGCTTCAAAACACATCATCGCGGGTGCAGACCGCAGCATCGCCGGTGCGAAACGCATCATCGTGGGTGCAGGACGGATCATCGCGGGTGCAACAGACATCATCGTGGGTGCGGAGCACATCATCGCCGCTGTGAATCGCGGCATCGCGGGTGAGAGACACCGCGCCGAGGGTGGGAAACATTGGATCGATGGTTCGAAACGGGCCGAGCCAGCTCACGGACGGCGCGCGACGCCAAACACCATCAGGCCAGCGCGAACGTCCGCAACGGCGTGTGGACCGCCCCCTTCGGATTGAGCACGCTCGAATACAGCGTCACGTTGTCGACGGGGAACGGTTCCGAAGCGAAGTCCTGGAGCGCGCTGACGAAGATTTCCGTGCATGCCGGCGGCCACTGATCGCGAATCCGGAAGAGTGTGAGGTGGGGCCGGAACTCCGCGCGATCGAGCTCGATGCCGGCATCTTTCACGGCGCCGCGCACGGCGTCGGCGACCGCGCGGAAATCGTCTTCCGGACCGGCGCCAACCCATCCCACCCTTGCGTGGCGACGGTTGGGGAAGAAGCCGCCGCCGTGAAGACGGCCCTCGAAACGCGGCACGGCTGCGAGTCGCGACTCGCAGGCCTCGGTCAGCCTGGGCAACAGCGACTCCGGCTGTTCGCCGAGAAACGCGAACGTGAGGTGCTGCGTCTCGGGACGAACCCACGACGCCGAGGGAAGTTTGGACTTCACCTTCGCAACGCGGTCATTGATCGCGCGGAGCTCTGGCTCCGGGAAGGAGGCGGCGATGAAGAGGCGCATGGAGTACGGACCAGAGCGAATTGTAGCTGTCAATCCGCTTGCCCGGCGAGAAACTCTGGCGTGAAGATCCTGGCGATCTCTTCTTCGCTGAGAATCTTCCTCTCGCGCAGGAGCTGCGGGATCGGCGTGCCGCTCTTCGCCGATTCTTTGGCGATCTCAGCCGCGCGCGCGTAGCCGATGATCGGATTGAGCGCCGTAGCCAGCGAGGGTGAGCTGATGTAGTACGCCTCGCACTGCGCGCGGTCGGTCTCGATACCGCGGATGCACTTCTCGATGAAAACGGGAAGGTAGTTCTTCAGGATCTCGATCGAGAAGAGGATCTCGAACGCCATCAGCGGCATCATCACGTTCAGTTCGAGTTGCCCGGCCTGCACCGCGTAGTCGATCGTCGTCGCCGAGCCGATGATGTGGAAGAGAACCTGGTTCATGCACTCGAGCATCGACGGGTTCACTTTGCCGGGCATGATCGAGGAGCCGGGCTGCACGGCTGGCAGCGTGATCTCGGCGAGGCCGGTCTGCGGGCCGGAAGCGAGGAGGCGCAGATCGTTGGTGATTCGCGTCAACTCCAGCGCGAGGTTGCGCAGTGCGCCGGACACCGCGGAGACGGGAAGCTGCGATTGCATCGCCTCGCGAAGATCGTCGGTGGCTACGAGATCGAGATTCGTCAGCGCGTTCAGGTTGCGAACGACCACTTGCCGATAGCCGCGGGGAGCGTTCATTCCTGTGCCGACGGCGGTGCCGCCGATGCCGAGAACGCGCAGCTCACCGGCGCTGGCCGTGAGCAATCGCGTGGCGCGCCGCGTGGCCGCGGCGTAAGCGCGAAACTCCTGGCCAAGCGTGAGCGGGACGGCATCCTGCAGATGCGTGCGGCCGGACTTGATGACGTCAGCGAACGAGCTCCCGCGATCGTCGAATGCGACGGCGAGCGCATCGAGTTGCGGAGTGAGCTCGCGCAGAAGGAGAAGCGTGGCGATTCGGATCGCGGTGGGGAAGACGTCGTTTGTCGACTGCGCCATGTTCACGTGATCGTTCGGATGAACCGGCTTGTATTCGCCGAGGTGTCCGCCGAGCGAGACGTTGGCGAGGTTCGCGATTACCTCGTTGCAGTTCATGTTGAACGACGTGCCCGCGCCGGCCTGGAAGACATCGACCGGGAAGTGTTTCCGGTTGCCTTCGGCGTCACCGAGAAGCCGGTCGCAGGCGCGAGCGATGGCATCCGACAGAGCCGCGTCGAGCGTTCCGAGCTCCCGGTTGCCCAGGGCCGCCGCTCGCTTCAGAAGAATGAACGAGCGGATGAAGACCGGATGCGCCCGCAGTCCGCTGATCGGGTAGTTCTCGACCGCACGCTGCGTCTGCGCGCCGTAGAGCGCGTCATCGGGGACCTGGACTTCGCCGAGGGTGTCTTGTTCGATGCGCATAGTCAGAGGTCACTATAGAAGCGGTAGCCACTGCCCCCGGCTGATTTGGCGGCGTACATGGCTTTGTCGGCGCGCGCCGTCAGCGTTTGCGTCGAGTCTCCATCGACAGGATGCATGCTGACGCCGATGCTCACGCTCACCACCAGCGTGTATCCGCCGTAGAGGAAGGGCTGGCGCAGGCTTTCCAGAAGCTTGTCGATCAGGTGCCGCGCGTTCTCCTGCGAGCCGATGTCGGGCAGGATGAGCGCGAACTCGTCGCCGCCGAGGCGGGCCACTGTGTCCAAAGTCCGCAGGCCGTGACGCAGCCGCGTGGCCACTTCGCACAGCAGAGCATCGCCGGCAGGATGGCCGAAACGATCGTTGGTCTCTTTGAAGCCGTCGAGATCGAGATAGGCCAGCGCCCACGGCTGAGCCTCCTCCTCCGCGATGGCTCTCCGCTTCGCCCGCTCGAAAGCACGCGTGAGGCGATCCTCGAAAAGAGTGCGATTGGCCATTCCGGTCAGCGGGTCCTTCAGCGCACGGTCACGCAACTCTCGCTCCAGCGTCGTCCGGGCGGTGACGTCGAGCGCATGTCCGAGCACGAAAGGCTCCTGGTTGGGCTCGCGGACGACGTAGTTGCGGTACTCCCACACGTGCTCGGTTCCGCTGGTGTCGGAGAGAACGAGGTTGCCGCTCATCTGTCCGGTGGCTGCGACCGCGGCGAGGTACTCCGGGAACTTCGCGCGCGCCTTCGGAGCCAGGAACTCCTCGAGGTTGCGGCCAACCATTTGATCGACCGTCAGTCCCAACGTCGAGGCGGCGGCATGGTTGACGGTGAGGAGCGTGCCGTCCATCGAGTGCGTGCAAAGCAGTCCAAGGCTGCGCTCGAAAAGGGTGCGGTAACGTTCCTCGCTTGCTTCGATCGCCGCCGCCCGCTCTTTCGCTGCAATCGCCTCGGCAAGCATGTCCGCAGCAACGCGCAGCCCGAGAATCTCGCCCTGCGACCACTGACGATCGGACACGCAATCGTCGAAGCCGAGGAAGCCCCAGAGACGCTCGCCTAAATGAACCGGCACCACGGCAAGCGAGCGCACTCCCTGCGTCGTCAGCACGGCTTGCTCGCTTTCGGGAAAGTCCCGCACCGGTCCATGCACGGTCTCGCCGCGGCTGAAGCTATCGAGCCAGCGACCGAAGCCTGCCACTCGAAAAGGAACTTTCTGGCGCATCGCTTCGCCGATCGGTACGACTCCCGGTGCCACCCATCCGAAGCACATCCGTGCGGCGAGCTCGCCTTCCTCGGAAACCTGAAACATCGAAGCTCTGCTCGCTCCCACCGCGGTACCGATGCCGCCAATCACCTCGGTCGCCACTTCTTCCCACGAGGCAGACTGAAATAACCGGTTTGCTGCAACCGCCACCGACTCGAGGATGTCGCCGCGAAGCGCGAGCTCGGCGTTCGCTTCGCGAAGCATCTGCCCGAGGCGCCGCATCTCCTCCTCGGCACGCCGGCGCCGCGTCTCATCGTGAAACACCGCGATTGCGTTGGAGACGCGGCCTTTGGAATCGAGAACCGGAGTACCCCAAGCCTCGACTGAGATGCGCGAGCCTGGCCGTTGGATCTCGATGTCGTCGCATTCAGCCGACTCTCCCGCCAGCGCCAGCGCGATCGTGGTTCGCCGCGGCGGATAGGGATCGTCGGTGCCGGCGCGAAACAACTGAGAGTTCAGCTCCGACAACTGCACGCCGGGCGGGATGTCACGACTGAGGAGATCCTGCGCGGCGCGGTTGGCGTATCGCGATTTGTGGTCAGCGCCGGCGATGATGACGCCGAGCGGGAAGGCATCGAGATACTTGATCACCGCTTCCCAATAGCCGCGGCTCTGCACCACGGTAACCGCGCCGATCGCGCCGGCTGCAGCCAGCAGCATCAGCCGGGCGATTTGATTGTCCCAGTTGAAGCGGCCGTAAGTACTCGACGCAAACGCGGCGCCGTAAAGGTCATAGCGCGCCGCGGCCCACGCGACGATGCAGCCGTACTCCATCATCGTCACCGCGGCTGCGATCAGACACCACCGCCAATCCTGCCGCAGACAAACCAGCGCCAGTGCCACGAAGTAGCAGCAGAACACGACGCGGCTGTTGGTGGCAGCGAGGGGAGTGCCGGAAAGGAGGAACCCGGCGTTGACCATGCTGACCGTGCTGACGTCGAGAAGACTGGTAAAGAGGCCAAGCCAGGCCGGTGGCTTCGGCCGCTGGGCCACTTTGAGCACGACGATGCCCATTGCCTGGACCAGGATTGTTGCGCCGAGGCCGATCCTGGCTTCCGCGCTGACCGGTCGGAACAGCACGCTCTGGAGCGGAATCAGGCCGACGAGCGCCATGATGCCGAGCCTGACCTTCGCGGCGAGGATCTCGCCCTCGCGTCCGAAGGCGATCGATTGAAAATCAGGCGCTGCCCACAACCGCGTGGACGGCTCGATCGCGGCGTGTTTCATTGCAAGAGCCGAGTATAGGCCTTCGCTTTACGTTCGGCTGACGACTCGCCGCTCGTCGCGTCCGATCAATGCTTTCAATGGGCCTTCATCGCTTCGAGACGCGCCTTTGAGTCCTCGAACACATTCTTGTGCAGCGACTGGCCATGAGCATCCATCGTGACGATGGCCATGAAGTCTTCGACCCACAGATGCCAGATCGCCTCGGGTGATCCGAGGTCCATCCAGTCGACGCCGTCGACCCGCTTGATCGAAGCGGCGCAGACCTGCGCAGCGCCGCCGATGGCGTGGAGGTAGACCGCGCCGTACTCTTTGCACGCGGCCAGCGTCTTCTCGCCCATCCCACCTTTGCCGATCACGCCGCGAATTTTGTAGTCGCGCATGACTTCCCATTGGTAAGGCTCTTCACGCGATGACGTCGTCGGGCCGGCAGCCTTGCAGACCCACTGATCGCCCTCCTTCACCATCACCGGACCGCAGTGATAAATGATCTGCCCTTCCAGATCGACCGGCGGCTTCGTGCCGGTGTGGATGCGGTGGTGAACGGCGTCGCGGCCGGTGTAGAGACGGCCGGTGATGTTGACCGTGTCGCCGACGTGAAGCGAGCGAATGGTTTGTTCGTCGATGGGAGTGGTGAGTTTTACGAGAGCCATGGCAACGGCATTTTGTCATGAGAGCGAGCTCACCGCAGGTGCCCGATGACACCACTAGATGTGCACGCGGAGCCAGCGGCGTGCAGCAAACCCGGCGAACGCAAGCAGAGCGCCTCGCGTAAGCATCTGAGCGATTCCCGGGCCCGGCTGCACGTTCCAGCGAGCCATTTCGTTCAGCCTGACTTCACGCTGTCGTGAAGGCAACCCCACTGTCAGCCAGAGGCCGCCCGCGATCACGCAAGTCGCTATTGCTATGACGGCGCTTCGACGCAGCGCAAACCAAAGCGATGGCGCAATTTGCGGCCCGCGCGACGCTCTCCTCGTGGCCGCCCATCCGGGGCGCAGGGCGGCACGGATCCAAGTCCAGTTCATGGCGATGTGAACGCCCACCGCCACGAGTGCCCATGTCTGCAATTTGTTGTGCAGCGCACGCCAGGTTCCATCGTCGATCGTTGCAATACCGAGGTTCGGAAGCGCGGCCTGCGAGATGACAAGCCCCGAGATGACGACAATCATCGCGATGACAAACAGCGTTACGTTGAGCAGGTAGTTGATGCGGGCTCGCCGGCTTCCTCCGCTGAAGATCCGCTGCGTATGGGTCGTGATCCAACGCCACGAATACAGAAGATGGACCAGCACGAGCAACACGAACGCGATACCGAGCCATTCGTGTACGCGCAGGCCGGTCAGATGGACTGCAGCGAGGAGCACGATCGCGACCAGAAGCATCGCGTCGACGCAGATCACGAGAAAACGTCCGCTCATCCTCAAGGCAGACCAATACGGGAGATGACCGGCGGAGTTCTTCGATGTCAGCCGGAAAGGCTCAGTACAGCCACTCCGTCACATTACCGCCGAGGTCGAGTTGTGCGCCGCGCCGGCGGTATGCCCAGCACATGTATGCGATCGAGACGAAGAACGATGCCGGAAGGCGGTTGCGTGTGCCGATCTTGCACGCGAGCAGCGTCGTCTTGCCGCCGAAGCCCATCGGTCCAATGCCCGACTGATTCGCTTTCTCGACGACGCGCTCCTCGAGCTCGGCGAGCACGGGATCGGGATTGGTGTCGTCGAGCAGGCGGAGAAGTTGCTCCTTCGCAAAGCCATAGCCTGTGCCGCGGTCGCCGCCGATGCAGACGCCGAGGATGCCTGGTCCGCAGCCCTGCCCTTGAGCCTGTAGAACGCAGTCGAGGATGGCGTTTTCGACGCCTTTGAGATCGCGGTTGCCGAGGTCGGGGTGGGGGAGCGAATACTGCACGTTCATGTTCTCGCAGCCGCCGCCTTTGAGCATCAGCTTCACTTCGACATGAGGCTCGCGCCACTGGTGGAAGTGAAAGACCGGCGAGCCCGGGCCGGTGTTGTCGCCGGAGTTCTTGCCCGTGATGCTGTCGACGCTGTTCTGCCGCAGGTAGCCTTTCTTCGTCGCCTCGCGAACGGCTTCCGTCGCGATCTCCTCGAACGCGAGCTGGTCGTAGCCGGCGGGGGTGTGGACGTAGAAGAGGATGGTGCCGGTGTCCTGGCAGAGCGGCAGGGAGCTGTCGCGCGCCAGGCCGATGTTGCAGCCGATGACGTTCAGAGCGACTTCGGCGTTCGATCCCTCGGCCTCGTTTTTCCGCGCCCCGGTGACGGCGCGAACGACATCGTCGGGCAGTTGCGTCGAGGTTCGCCGGATCAGTTCGAGGATGGATTCGAAGAGAGTCGCTTCGGGTGAGATGCTTTCGAGATTCTGCGCGGTCGCGCTCATGGGGTTCTCCGGGGGGAGTGTATCGGATTTGAGCGCGTGATCGTTGACGCGCTACTTATTTTGGGAAGGAGATTGGTTCACGCGGAGACGCGGAGAACGCGGAGAAAAACCCCTCCGCGCCGCCGCGTGAAACGCGTTGTCTATGGTTCAACAGCAATGCATGTGATTACTTCTTGACAGGCTCAATGGGAAACGCTTCATCGATCGCGCGCGCGAACTTCTCGCCTTCTTCGCCAGAGAGCAACCCACGAAGATCGCTCCAAGGCCTGTTCGCCTCGGCATGGTGAACGATGACCGAAACCTTCTCGCGGTCGGCGAACCCTTCCAGCGGCGCGTTCAGACGGAGACTATGTGCCGCTTCATCGTATTCAGCGTTGAGGATCTTTCTCCCCGCGTCCTCCGCGTCTCCGCGTGAAACGGTTTGTCTATGGTTCAACGGCGATGCGTTTGCTTCCTTCTTGACAGGCTCAATGGGAAACGCTTCATCGATCGCTCGCGCGAACGATTCCGCATCTTCTCTGGAGAGTATGTTCTCCAAAGCCATCCACGGACGATCCGGGTCGATGTCTTCGATCTTGTCGTCGTTGTCCATGCCGGCTCGTAGTTTACGTGAGCGAAGAAGGCAGTCGCGCCCCCTTCTTGCAGGCCTCTTCTGCGAAACCGGCTCGGCCGGAATGTTCGGTAACTTTTGCCGGTTTTGCGATATGAGTCTCGCGGACTCAATGTGAGGTAATCGTATGAATTTCAATAAGCTTACACTCAAAGCCCAGGAAGCCGTAGCTGAGGCGCAGAACCTGTCCCGAGGAGCGGGCAATCCCGAGGTTACTGCCGAACATCTATTAATCGCACTCCTGCGGCAGGAGGGCGGAATCGTCGGGCCGATCCTGACCAAACTCGGGATTCAGCCGGGACAGATCGAGACCGAGACGGCCGCCGAGATCGCCAAATATTCCCGCGTGGCCGGCGCCTCGGCGGAGCCGATCACCGGTTCGACGCTACGCAAGGTCTTCGATGCCGCATTCAACGCCGCCACCCAGTTCAACGACGAGTACGTTTCGACTGAACACTTTCTCCTTGCGATCGCACAGACGAAAGAAGCAACCGCAGCAAAGATCCTCGCGCGCCACGGTGCCGTGCCCGATGCGCTGCTCAAAGCGCTGCAGTCGGTGCGCGGAACCCAGCGCGTGACCGATCAGAATCCGGAGGACAAGTACCAGTCTCTCGAGCGCTACGGGCGCGACCTGACGCAGCTCGCGCGCCGAGGCAAGCTCGATCCCGTCATCGGCCGCGACGAAGAGATTCGCCGCGTGATTCAGGTGCTCTCGCGCAGAACGAAGAACAATCCCGTCCTGATCGGCGAGCCCGGAGTCGGCAAGACCGCCATCGTCGAGGGACTGGCACGGCGCGTGGTCGAAGGCGACGTTCCGGAAGGCCTCAAGAACAAGCGTGTCGTCGCACTCGACCTCGGCGCGATGATCGCCGGCGCGAAATACCGCGGCGAGTTCGAAGACCGTCTCAAGGCCGTCATCAAGGAAGTCGAGGAGAGCGAAGGAAACGTCGTTCTCTTCATCGACGAGCTGCACACGCTCATCGGCGCCGGCGCCTCGGAAGGGGCAATGGACGCTTCGAACATGCTCAAGCCCGCGCTGGCTCGCGGCGAGCTGCGCGCCATCGGCGCCACCACGCTCAACGAATATCAGAAGCACATCGAAAAAGACGCCGCTCTTGCGCGGCGCTTCCAGCCAGTGTTTGTTGGCGAGCCGACCGTCGAAGACACGATCGCCATTCTGCGCGGCCTCAAAGAACGCTACGAAGTGCATCACGGGGTGAAGATCCAGGACTCCGCGATCGTCGCCGCGGCCACGTTGTCGCATCGCTACATCACCGATCGGTTCCTGCCCGACAAAGCGATCGATCTCGTCGACGAAGCAGCATCGCGTCTGCGCATCGAGCTGACGTCGATGCCGCAGGAGATCGATGAGCTGACGCGGCGCATGACGCAGCTTCAGATCGAGAAGCAGGCGCTTTCCCGCGAGACCAATCCAACATCGAAGCAACGCCTCGGCGAGATCGAGAGCGAGATCGGCGAGCTGCAGGAAAAAATCAGCACGCTGCGAACGCAGTGGGAAAACGAAAAAGGCGTCATCACGCAGATCACCGATCTCAAAAAGAGGATCGAGGAGACGCGCGAGGCAGCCAACGCTGCAGAGCGTCAGGGCGACCTGAACAAGGCGGCCGAGCTGCGCTACGGCGCGCTTCCCCAGTTCAATCGCGATCTCGAATCTGCCTCGGCGCGCCTCACGGAGATGCAGAAGGGCGGTGCGCTTCTTCGCGAAGAGGTGACCGATGAAGACATCGCCGAGATCGTCTCGAAGTGGACCGGTGTGCCGGTCACGCGAATGATGGAGTCCGAGATTCAGAAGCTCGTGCGGATGGAGGACAACCTCAAGCTCCGCGTCATCGGCCAGGAGGAGGCGATCACCGCCGTCTCCAACGCCGTGCGGCGCTCGCGTGCAGGGCTCAAGGATCCCAGCCGTCCGATCGGCTCGTTCATCTTCATGGGACCGACCGGCGTCGGCAAGACGGAGCTGGCGCGTGCGCTGGCCGAGTTTCTATTCGACGACGAGAACGCCATGGTGCGCATCGACATGTCGGAGTACATGGAGCGTCACGCCGTCGCGAGGCTGATCGGCGCGCCGCCCGGCTACGTCGGCTACGAGGAAGGTGGCCAGCTCACCGAAGCGATCCGCAGACGGCCGTACGCCGTGCTGCTGTTCGACGAGATCGAGAAAGCGCATCCCGAAGTCTTCAACATCATGTTGCAGATTCTCGACGATGGGCGCCTCACCGACTCGAAGGGCCGCGTGGTCGACTTCAAGAACACGGTCATCATCATGACGTCGAACGTCGGTGCGCAGTTCATCTTCGACTATCAGAAGTCGATGCAAACTCCGGCGCAGGAAACGGAGATGGAGCGACAGGTTCAGGAAGAGCTGCACCGTCATTTCCGTCCCGAGTTTCTCAACCGCATCGACGACGTGATCATCTTCCACGCCCTCGACATGCAGCACATCAAGCGGATCATCGAGATCCAGATCCGCAAGCTGACAAAGATGATCGCCGACCGCGGCATCACCATCGAGATCAGCGACCACGCCAAAGAGCAGCTCGCGAAAGAAGGCTACGACCCGGCCTTCGGCGCGCGTCCGCTCAAGCGCGCGTTGCAGAAACTGATCATTGATCCGCTGGCGATGAAACTGCTCGAAGGAAAGTTCAAGCCCGGAGAAATCGTCTTCGTCAACGTCGGTGACGACGGAAAGATCGAGCTCTCACTCGAACCGGAGCCGGTCGCGGTGAACTAAGCGTCGCTCTTGCTTCAATGCGTTTTATCTCTCGCCTCAATTTCCAATCGAGCGCCTTCTCCCCCACGCTTTTCAGTGGGGGAGAAGGTGCCGAAGGCGGATGAGGGGGCGTTTGAGTGATCGATAGGGGAGCAGTAATCCGGCAGCGCGTCTCACAACCGGCGGCATTGCGTAGGCTGCAAGTCCCCCCTCATCCGGCTTCGCCACCTTCTCCCCCCGCAAAAAGCGCGGGGGGAGAAGGCGCTCGAGGGGAGATTGGGGCGCGTGAGGTCATGAGGGTCATGAAACTCACGGGATGTAGTACAACCGAATGGACTTTCCTACTCGCCGGTACGTATCCGGCAGCCACCGCCAGCCGTTCTCTGCGCCGGTCATGCGGTAGGAGTGATCGCTGACCGCAACCCACCCGTGCGAAGCAGCCCACGGACTGGCCGAGCGGACCGGTGGAAAGGCAAGGGCCTCGTAATCGGCCGGGCCCATCAGCGACTGTGCCAGCGACGTTGCATGTTCCTGCCGCAGGATCGAGCGCAGTCGCAGGACGTCCTGCCCCCAATCGAGATTGCTGTCGATGAGATAGCGCGACGGATCGCGTCCGGCGAAGGCGTTGAAGTAGGGGAAATAGTCGGGATGCGCAAGCGCCGACGCCCCGAGATGAGCGGCGAGCAAGACGATGGCCACGACGCGGAATGCACGCGAGGCGCGGATCATCGCCAATGCGCTCGCGGCTCCGGCGATCGCAAAGGGAACGTAGAACGACAAGACGTACCGGACGCCGAGGTCGAGCGTACTCGGCATCGCCACGATGATGATGCCGAGTGCCGCGGCACTCCACTCGATGAAAGGCCAGCGAAGCGTGCTGTCGCGCAGCGCGAACCAGAGGCCGGCCAGGTAGAGAACGAGCGCGGCGATGGTGGTCTTGAGCGCGATGGCGAACGGGAAGTACCACCATCGTCCGGTCGTCGTTACTTTTCCGGCGGCGTATGTCAGGAAGCCGCTTTGATCGATCTTCAGCAATGACTCGATGCCGGTGAAAAAGTCGGAGGCCGGCAGCGGAGCACGAATGCTCAAACCCTTGATAAAGCGCTGCACGGCCGGTCCGAACGCATCGTTCCACGGCGCGAGCTCCCCGACCGTTCCGACGGTGAAGCCGTAACCCGCCCAGATGACGACGAGCGTGGCAGCCGCCGCCGGTGCGAGTGTCGCCAGCGAGCGGGGGATCTGCCTTCGCAGCTCGGCGTCGTGCAGGAGGCGGACGATTCCCATTGCCAGGCAGGCGAGGGCAACAAAGGGGATACAGGAGAACTTGCAGAGGATGCTGAAGCCATACGCGGCGCCGAAGAGCAGTGCAGTCTTCAGGTTTGGCTGACGAAGCCACCGCGCAAAGGCGAAGAGCGCCACGGCGACTCCGGCCGTGCCTGCTCCGTCGTGCGTGGCCAGGGCCGAGTAGCCCAGAACGATCGGTTCCATCGTGAAAAGGAAGAGTGCCAGCAGGGCTCCGGAATCGCCGAGCGCATCGCGCGCCGCGAAAAACAATGCGACGGCGGCAATCGCAAAGAAGACGACGGTACCGGCCCGGGCGCGGAAGAGGTTCGCGCGATAGTCGCCGTGACCGTAGAAAATGCTGTGGATCTGATCGCTGAACGTGCCGTGCAGGTTGTAACGCATCCCGCCGAGAAACGGCGCAATCGCCAGAACGAGCCGTGGCAGCGGCGGGTTCTCGCGCTGAAAGAGATAGCGGTGATACTGGTAGATCTCCAATCCGGCGCCGACATGCGTTGCTTCATCCGCGGTCGCTGAAAAGATGCGGAACGTCGTCGCCATGCGGATCACGCCGAAGGCGATGAGCAACGCGGCAAGGGCGACTGGACGGAGTGCAAAGCGCTGCATCAGGGGCGGTGATTCTACTGCGCAGTGGCAGACAAGAATGCACCACAGAGACACTGAGGATACAGAGTTTGAAAACCGTACTCTGCGACCTCTGCGTCTCTGTGGTTGAGAGGGCCGCTACGGAATCCGATACAGATCTACCAATACCCCCGCTCCGCGCCGAACATCACCTCGTACACCTTGCGGGCCCAGCTTCGTTTGCCGAATTCGACGCGGCCGCCGGCTTCCTGCGTCAGCCATTCTTTGATCGGGAGCGTGAAGCCTGTCTTTCTGCGCTGTTGGACTTCGGCGGGGAGCGGCGGGCGCGCGGCGGAGGCGAGGAGTTGCTTGCCGCGCTGGCGGCGGGTGACGAGTGCGGGGGCGACTTTGCGTAAGAGGTGCGCATCGACGAGGGGGACGCGCACTTCGAGCGAGTGCGCCATCGAGGCCCAGTCCATGTCGCGGAGAAGCTGGTTGCGCAGATAGAGCGACGATTCGAGTGCGGCCACGCGCGCGAAGCCGTTGCCGGGATCGGGTGTGACGGTTTGCTCGATGAGGCGAAGGAGATCGAGGCGGGCCAGGCCTTCGCGCGCGATCTCTGCGCCGAGGAGCGAGGGGAGCTCGGAAGCGAGGAAGCGGCCGCGCTTGACTAGATAGGCGCCGGCGTAGCTTCCGCCGTAGCGGACGATCTCGCCCATCTTCGGGCTGATGTGGTGGCTTCGTTTCGCCAGCGCTGCGTTGAGGCGCTGCACGGCGTCGCCGAGCTTCGGCACGCGCGACAGCACCGAGGTCATGGGCATCCAGCGGGGTATGTCTCTGAATGATGTGTAGCCGCCGAACAGCTCGTCGCCGCCGGTGCCCGACATCGCTACCTTCAGGCCGAGGTCGTGCGCGGCCTTGCTGATGAAGAAGCTGTTCAGGCCATCGACGCTCGGCTGGTCCATCGCCGCGAAAATGCGCGGCAGCTCGGCGCGAAATTGCGGCAGCGTCAGCTCCTGAATGGCGTGGCGCACGCCGTACTGCTGCGCGACCATCGCTGCCAGCGGCGCTTCGTCGTTCACGCGCCCGCGGTACTCCTCGAAGCGAAGCGTCATCGTCTGCAGGTCGCTGGCGCCGCTCTCGCGCGCGAGGGCGACGACGGCGGTGGAGTCGATGCCGGCGGAGAGAAACGCGCCGACCGGTACGTCCGCGACCATGTGATAGCGAACGGATTCGAGCACCGCGTCGTGAACGATGCCGCGCCGTTGTTCTTCGCTGAAGTGGCCGCCGCGTTCGACGGCATCACGCAGCGTTGCCGCGATCGAGAAATACTGCACTGGCTCACGAACGCCGTTTGCGTCGACGTACGCATACGATCCGGCAGGCAACGCGCGGATGGCACGATACATCGTGAACGGCTCGGGCACGGTGCCGCGCAGAAAGAAGCCGGCCGCACCGGCGGGATCGAATTGCCTCGACACGTTTCCGCTCGCCGCGAGCGCGCGCACCTGCGAGGCGAGGCGGATCGTGCCGCCGTCGTCCGCGTAGTACAGCGGCTTGATGCCGTACGGATCGCGCGCCAGCAGCATGCGACGGCGCGCGCTGTCCCAGAGCGCGATGGCGAACATGCCCCGCAATTCCTCGAGCATCCGCTCCTGCTTCTCGTCGTAAAGCTGCAGCAGCACCTCGGTGTCGGACTGCGTCGTGAAGCGGCGTCCGCGCGCTTCGAGCTGCGCGCGCAGCTCGCGGTAGTTGTAGATCTCGCCGTTGAAGACGATCGACAGCGCACCGAAGTGCATTGGCTGCGCGCCTCCGGGGGAGAGGTCGATGATGGCCAGGCGGCGATGGCCGAAGCCGACGCGGCCGTCGTCCGAAAACCAGGCATCGCCGGCATCGGGCCCGCGGCTGTGCATGCACTCCCGTGTGGCGATCACTTCCTCACGATCGATAGCGGGAGCCGCTTCGCGATAGGCGTAGATGGCGTTGATGCCGCACATGGAGGGCGAGTATACGTAGGTCGGCGCTCGGGCTAGATTCCGCAAACCCGGGCCCAGTTGCCAGCCGCCAGGCTTGGAGTTGACCGGCCCGGTAGCGCCGCATCGTGCCACCTACTCACGGCGGCCGCGCTCGTGGTCACGACGATGGGGATGGTGATGAAGGTCGCGGCACCCGCGCCACCGTCAAGGAATCATCAACATCCGCTGGTCGAGGGTTGTTCGAAGTTCAAAATCGTTGAAAACAATGTCTTTAACGATGAAGACAATCTCTCTGACGCTACAGACAATCTCTACAACATCACAGTCAAACGACTACAACATTACAGTCAAACGACTACAACGATGCAGTCAGACGACTACAACGATGCAGTCAGACGACTACAACGTTACAGACGATGTCTTCAACGTTACAGACCAATCTCCAGGACGTTACAGACAAACTCTCTAACGCTACAGACGATTTCTATGATGTTGATGACAAAACTGGTGGACGGATTTGGAGTCGTTTCCACGATTGGTTGAATCGATTCGGGTGTCGGGGGTGGGGAGTCGGAGAAACGGGAGAAGGTTGCTCCGACACCCGACTCCCGATCAGCGACTCCCGGACGCTCAGCGCGTGCCGCTGATCGGCGTGCCGGCAGTTCGCTCGACCTTGATCGAGACGTTGCTGGCCGGGATCGCATCACCCGAGGAACCGTGCGGGCGGACCCAGACGACGACGGTGTAGATTCCGGGGCCGTCGGGCAGCGGGACGGCGAAGGTGAATTTGCCGTCGGGGGCGACCTGGAAATCGCCGCGGCTGCCGTCGCTGTAGGTCTCGCGCACTTCCCGGATGCCGCCGCTGATTTGCTGTGTGAAGTTACCTCTCAGACGCGGCAGATACTGGCGCCGCCTGTCGGGCAGCCCGTAGGTCATGATTGCATTCGCGGTCACGGCGGCCATCGGCTGCGGCAGGCTCTCGTGATGAACGGTGATCGCTTCGACGACGAAACCGGGAACCGCGCGGCCGCTGCAGAGGACCGGCTGGGCGGCGCTCGCCGTGCGCGGAAGGGGGCGTGTCCATTCGACGTAACGACGGATGAACTCCTGGGTCAGACGGAATTCGCCGCGCCCCCAGGCCAGGCCGATGCCGACGTGCGTCGCGGCGGGATCGAGAATGGTTTTGCGATGGCCATCATGCGGGGCCACCTCAGACATCATCGCGGCCTCGGAACGGCGCATCATGTCGTACAGAGCGCGGTCGCTGAAGTTGTAGTTCGCCGACCATGCCGCCGCGTTCTCGCTGACGCCGTCGTTGCCGCCTGCGAATGAGTAACGCATGTACGGAGCCTCGCCGTCGGTCGTGAAGTGGCCGGTCGTGCCGTTGCGGATCTGGGTCTGGCAATACGCGTCCGCGATTGCCGACGCTTGCGTATCGAGTTGCACCGGGCCGAGTCCGAACTTCGCCCGATCGTGATTGATCATGCGCACGAGCTCCGCGCGCAACGTCATCCGCGTCTCGTCCGTCGCCCCCTCCCCCTGCGCCAGCGTGGCGCCAAAGGTGAACGCGATCGTCAACAGCGCGAGGGAAAGCGTCTTCATCGGAGCGTTTGTGAAACGAAGTGTGCGGGTAGTTTATTCGGTGTTGCGGTCTCGGTGTGGTCAGAGTCTTTCGCGAGAGGCTCATGACAAAGACGGTCACGCGGAGACGCGGAGGACGCGGAGGTAAACCTTCGCGCTCTCCGCGTCTCCGCGTGAAACCGTATCCCCTTTGTCGCCGGACGCGAATTACCGCAAAGGCAGCTCGAGCGATATCCGGAACCCCGGATTCAGATTCTCGGCGTGCACGGTTCCGCCGTGCTCTTCGATCGCCTTGCGGGTGATCGCCAGGCCGAGGCCGGTGCCGGAGGACTTGGTGGAGAAGTAGGGGTCGAAGATTTTCGGCAGCAGCTCGGGAGGAACGCCGGGGCCGTCGTCGTCGACAGAGATGATCACTCTGGAATCGACGCCGTAGCTGTTCATCCGGACGCGGCCGCCGGGCGTAGCCTGGAACGCGTTCTCGATGAGGTTGGCGATCGCACCGCGCAGCAGGCGGGCGTCGCCCGAGAAGTTCTCCGGAGTGGACGGTTGGATCTCCGCGTGAAAGCGGATGCCGCGCTCGCCGCTCGCCGCGTAGCTCGCGGCGATGTCCTCCAGCAGCGTGCGCAAACGAAGCGGCTTGCGCTGTACGGTTCGCGATGAGGCGTAATCGCTGAATTCCTTCGACGTCTCGCGCAGCGTGACGACCTGGCGAAGAATGTTCTCGACCGCGGTCATGACGATCTTCGCCAGATTCGGATCGTCATGCTCGGCAACCGCGCGCAGATGCTCGGCGGTCAACTGAATCGGCGTCAGAGGATTCTTGATCTCGTGGGCGACCTGCCGGGCCATCTCGCCCCATGCTTCCAGCTTGTTCGAGCGGAGGATCTCCGTGACGTCCTCGGCGATGAGCATCTCCTCGTCGCCTCCCGGCAGCGGCACGATCGATACGCGAAACGTCCGGGCGTTCCCGTCGACCGTCAGCTCGATCTCTTTCGCCTCGGCGCGACGATGCCGATGCGTGGTCAGGAACTCGCGAACCTCGTCGTGAAAGATCACCTCGTCGCCGAAGAGTCTGCGGGCTCCCACATTGGTCGCCGAGACGTTCATCTCGCCGTCGAGCACGACGACCGCTGCGTTGATGTTCTCGAGCAGCGTCTGCAGGCGGTCGCGCTCATGGCGCAAATCGTTCTGCTGGCGGCGGATCGACTGCGCCATGTCGCGGAAGGTCGTGACGAGGAGGCCGAGGTCGGGGTCGGAGGGAACGCGGAGATCGAGATCGAAGTCGCCGCGCGCGACGGCTCTCGCGCCGCCGACCAGCGCCTGCACCGGGCGCGTGACGCTGCCCGCGGCAACGTAGGCGACGAAGATCGCTGCCAGCACGATGAAGATCAGGAGCATGTAAATCGTCGTGGCCAGATCGTTGACCTGTCCCTCGATCTGGCGGCCCTGAACGATCAGCGGCAGCGCCATCGTGTAGTTCTGTCCGTGCACGAGATTGACCGGCGAGTAGAGCTCGATGAATTGGGCCGGACCGGAATGGCGTATGGCCAGTTGCTTTCCGCCGACGACGATGTTCGCGTAGACGTCGCCGGGCAGGCGCTCTGACTCGACGCGGGCCGCGAACAGATCGCGCCGGCTCGACGCGATCAGCGTGTCGTCGCGATAAAGGTGCAGATCGTGACCGATGACGCGCGCCAGCCAGCTAAGCACATCGTCGTTAAGAACCTCTTCGGGATGTGATGTCGGTGCCGTCGAGGCGAGGTAGTCCTCGATCACCCGCTCCGCGGCGGTGAGCGCCGTCTGCCCGCGGTCGAGGTATTCCGCTTCCAGCCGGTTCGCCAGATAGGCGCGGACAAAAAGCACGAAGACGATCAGCGGCAGAATGACGACCGCAGTCAAGTAAAGAGAGGTTCGCGTGCGAAAGTCGAGATTGCGCGGCGCTCGCCGGATGACCGATGCGATCACCGGAAGCGACCGCGTCACGATCACGGCGAGAACGAAGGCGATGGCCCAGATGGCGACGCCGCCCGCGCGACGCACCTGCTGCCCTCGCGTTGGCACCTGCAGCGGGAAGGCGTAGAGCGCGTCGTCCGTGCGGCGCACGTAGACCGCCGATCCCGCCCCTTCGTTCTCCTCGATCCAGACGCCATTGCCACTCTTGAGCGTGCCGAAGTACGAAGCCGGACTCTGGGGCAGCCGCACGGTCGTCGCGCCGTGCGCGTTTCCATCGCGATCGTAGACGACGATCTCCCGCTGGGGCCGCAGCCCCGTGACCGTGTCGTTGAACGACGGCTCGAAGAAGTCGCGATAGACGTCAGCAAAGGTCGTCGCTCCCGGGTCCGCGGGATTCACCACATGCACGCTCCCCTCGGCGATCGGAATCCCGCCGATGGTGAGGTCGAAGTCGTGATGCAGCAGGACGCGTGTCAGGCTGCCGATCTGCAGCACCTCCCGCCCTGACTCCGGGCGGCGCTCGCTGAATTGCGGCAGCCCGACGCCGAAGCGGCTGAGCGGGTGATCGAAGATGTCGTGCACGGCGATGACCGCCGGTACTCGCCATTTCGACAGATCGCTGCGCAGCCAGAGCGCGTAAGCGAGATCTTCGAGATTCATCTTCCGGTAGTCATCCGGCAGGATCGCGCTCAGCTCGGTCGTCGCGAACTCGTTGTGCAGCGTGTCTTCGATCATGGCGCGCAACTGTCCGGCCTCACCGACAACGAGCGGCGCGTACGTGTCGGCGATGAAGTGACGCGCGCTGGAACGCTCGAAGAGCTGCAGCGGCATGTAGACGATCATCACCATCAGCAACGCGCTTCCAAACGTTCGGAGCGTGAAATTGGTGGTGAGCGCGTGCAGCAGGAGCGAGATGATCATCGCGCCCGCGATCCAGAAAAGGGCGCGCTTGGGCATGTAGGGCAGCGCCGCCGCCGTGCCGATGATCGGGATGACGATGATGCCGATGCCGATGAGAGTGGCCTTAAGAGAAGACTCGTGCCGTGTGATCTGCACGACGGCAAAACCAAAGAGGAGAAGCGCCGCGAGCAACACGCCCTGCGCCGCTGAAACGGGAAGGATGTGGTCCGGCATCGTGGAGATGCGCGAGTTGTCGACGAGGTTGCGAACGAGGGCCATGTATCCGGCCGCGGCCGCGGCGGCGATGATGCTGCGCGCGATCTGCGCCGCGATCGACACGCCGCGTTTGCGCGTCAGCGTCAACGCGATCGCCAGGATGGCTGCAGCCGTGAGCAGGAGATCGAACGGCGAGCGGCTGAACGGTCCGAGGATGCGCGACGCGAAAAGATCGAAGCGGAACACCTGCCACGGGTCGTCGTCGACGTGCATCGGCAGGAGCGCTGCGCGTGCAGCGATGACGAGAAGGATGGTTGCTGCGGTGGGGAGTGGGGAGTAGGGGGTGGGGGGTGGGAGCTTTGCTGTTTCAGGGAGTGGGGAGTGGGGAGTGGGGGGTGGGAGCTTTGAGGCTGGTTGCTGGTTTGCCGCCGCCTGCTCCGCGAGAGTGGCGGTTGTCTCGCCGGAGATTCGGGGACGAGGATTGGGATTCGCGCTCGCTGAAAGTAGGTTTGGAGTTGGTTCTCCTACTCCCCACTCCCCACCCCCCACCCCCCCGAACACACCCCACACCCCACTCCCGACCCCCCACAAAACAGCCAACGCACTGAGCGCGAGCAGGATCGCGGCGATGCCGTTGCCGAGGGCGCGGACGCTTTGGATGACGTCGGGTTTGGCGCGCGGAACGACGTCGATCCAGAGGGTCGCCGACGGACGGCGCTCCAGAACGAAGCGCAGCGATCCCGGCTCCTGCCGCAGCACGCCCGCGTGAAACATCGTTCCGACAACCCAATCGTCGTCGGGATCGAACAGCGAGCGCGATTTCGGATGATTGGGGATGCGCTTGAACGCTTGGACGGAGACAGCAGGATTGGGGAGAGGTTTCGAACGGACGATGTAGAGGTTCGTTGCGTCGAACTCGAAGCTGGTCGCGCCCGGCGTGCGAAGGTCTTCCCCCCACCATGCCAGCGCTTCCCCGTTCGGAGCGACGATTCGGATTCCCTGGCGGACGCCGGTGGCTTCGCCGTGGAGCATCGCGAACATCGCTTCACGGGTTGCTGCCGGCTGCGCGGTCAGTTTCTTCGCAACGCGGCCGACGGCATCATCCAGCTTCGACTCGGTTGCTGCGATCTCGCTACGTACGCGCTGCACTTCGCGCTCGATGTGCCGTGAAGAACGAACGCTGAACTCGGCTTCGATCCCCGAGACGATCACATGAGTGGTGAGCCAGGCGCCGCCCGCGAGCAAAAGAAAGACCGCTGCGGCGCGCGCGGCGGTCGTCCTGGCTACCCGAGTTACGTGCCGCATATCAGTCGATGGGAAGAATCGTGAACCACAGAGACACAGAGATCACAGAGGTTTTCTCTGTGTCCTCTGTGTCTCTGTGGTAATGCCTTTGAGAGCAATCACTTCCCCGCCGAGCGGATCGAAACCACCGACCAGAGGCCATCCTTGCTGTGCAGGGTAATGTAAAGCTCGCGCGTCTCCGGTTTGCCCGCGTTCTGGATCGTCCACGTGCCGGTGATGTGGTACTGCGCTTCAGCGCTGACTTTCTTCGCGTTCTGCTGTTCGAATGCCGAGGGGTGGACCTTGCCGAAGAGACCATCGAGGAGATACGCCGCCTGATCGCGGCCGAAGAAACCGTTCTGCTCGATGAGGCCCGGGAACTGGAGCATCACCTGATCTCCCACGGCCATGCCGGCCACGATTGCCTGCGGATCGCCGCTGCCGAATCCGCGGGTCAGGTTTGAGAGCGCCACGTCGAGATCCCGGTACTGAGCCGACGCGACGAGCGGCACGAACAGAAGCAGCAACGCCATCTTTGTCGAGAGTCTCATCGTGTTCTCCAATGCCTGATGTAACGGCCTGTAGTAAGGCATTATTCTAACAGATTCAATAAGTTAGCTGCACCCGTCAAGGGTCAGCATGTCCTCGCCGCGGGACACGATGCCGCGCTCTGCGGCAGTGTCGCGAAAGTCGTCCGGCAGCGGCGCTTCGACCCGAAGTGGCTCATTCGTCAGTGGATGCGTCATCGAAAGCTCCCTGGCGTGCAGCATCGGCCGGACATCGTTGCGCTGCCCGTACAGCCAGTCGCCGATGAGCGGATGCCCGATCGCCGCGAGGTGGACGCGGATCTGGTGCGTGCGGCCGGTGAGGAGGTCGACGGCGACAAGCGAACCGCTTCTCGTGGCGCGAACCGGGGTGACGATGGTGATGGCGCGCTTGCCGCCGTCGCCGGCACCGAAGGAGATCGGGCCGGTACGAATCAGCGGGGCATCGATCGTCTGCCGTTCGCCGAGCTCGCCTTCGCAAAGTGCGAGGTAGCGCTTGCGAATGCGTTTCCCTTCGAACTGCCGGGTCAGATTGGCGTTGATCGACGCGAGCTTCGAGAAGAACATCACGCCGCTCGTTCCGCGGTCGAGCCGTTGCATGAGAAAGATCGTGCTGGCGTACGCGGCGGCGATCTCGAGAAGGACCGGCTCGTCCGCGTCATACCCCCGCTGCACGACGATGCCGGCCGGTTTGTTGACAAATAGAAGAGCGTCATCTTCGTAAAGAATGTCGAGCATTGCGGTTGTGGGGTTGCTGCGTTGCAAGGTTGCAGAGGAGACTGCAAGACCGCGTCAGTACAGCAGGAACTCCTCGCGCGTCTTCGCGAACACGCGCAGTGGCTCCTTCCATTCGGCGACCCAATCCTCGATGTTTCCTCCGCTCTCGACCAGCTCGCGGTAGCGCGCGCTGCCTGCGAGGAGGTCGATGGCCAGTCGGTCGGAGACAAACTCGTACGTTTCACGCCGCCAATCGAACTGCTCCGGATCGATGTCGCGGGCAACCTTCACGCACCAGAGGCCGGTGCGGTATGGCTCGAAGATCGCGCGGTTCGTCACATGAAGCTCGACCCCGCCGCAGACCTTGTTCGCGTGCTTCTGGAACGTCGGCATGAAGTAGTGCGGACGGAAGCGGACTCCGGGCAGACCGATTGTGTTGAGCTTCTCCGCCAGTTGGAACGGATCGAGCCACGGTGCGCCGAAGAGCTCGAATGGATGTGTCGTGCCGCGCCCTTCGCTGAGGGTGGTCCCTTCGATCAGACACATGCCCGGATAGACCGTGGCCGTGCCGACCGTCGGCATGTTCGGCGATGGGATCACCCACGGCAATCCGGTCTCGTCGAACCACATCGAGCGCTGCCATCCCTTCATTGGAACGACGACGAGATCGCAGTCGAGCTTGAAGACCTTGTTGAAGTAACGCGCCAGCTCGCCCGCGGTCATGCCATGCCTCGTCGGCAGCGCGAACATACCGACGAAGCTGGAGTACTTGTCTTCGCGAATGTTGCCTTCGAGATGGACGCCATCGATCGGATTGGGACGATCGAGCACGATGACCTGCACGCCGGCCTTCCCCGCTTCCCGCATGCAGAGCGCCATCGTGTAGATGAAGGTGTAGTAGCGAGCGCCGATGTCCTGCAGATCGATGACGAGCGCGTCCAGTCCGTGCAGCAGCTCCTGCCGCGGCGCAAGATCGTTCTCGCTCGCTCCGTAAAGCGAATAGACGGTGAGTCCGGTCATCGGATCGACGGAGTGACCGACATGCGCCATGTCCTGCGCCTCACCCCAGATGCCGTGCTCGGGTCCGAAGAGCGTCGTCAGTTTCCAGTTGCTGCCGCGGTGCAGCAGATCGACGACGTGGCGAAGATCGCCGGTGACGCCGCTCTGATTCGTGACGAGGCCGATCTTCTTCCCGGCGATCGGCCGCGGATCATCGAGTAGTACTTCCAGTCCGGGTTGGACTCTTTGTTGATTAGAACTCATTGATGTTCCGTCTTCCCTTCGAGCAGTTGCAGCGCGTGCGGAATGAGATGCAGGATCGCCTGCAGGTTCTCCCTGGCGCCGCTCTCGCTTCCCGGTAAGTTCACGATGAGTGCCGTACCGCGCGTCGCCGCCTGCGCGCGAGACAACGGCGCCATGGCGGTCTTGGCGAGCGAGGCAGCGCGCATCAGCTCCCCGAACCCCGGAATCACTTTCTCGCACACCCACATCGTCGCCTCGGGCGTGACATCGCGCGCCGCGATTCCAGTACCGCCCGTGGTCACCACGAGCCGGATCCCGTCGCTGGTCGCGGCTTCGATCGCCCCAGCGATGGCTTCGATGTCATCGGACACGATGACGATCGAATGGACGTCGTAGCCGTTCGCAGTCAACAACTCCCGAACGGCCGGCCCGGAGCGGTCGACGCGCTCGCCGCGCGACGCAGCATCGGAGCAGGTGATGACGCGGGCACGGATCATTCGCGACGGATTCTACGCGGCTTCAGCGGTAGATCTCCTTGCGATTGCCTACCTCGATAACCGTAACGACGAGGATCCGGTCCCGGATCTCATAAAGGATTCGAAAGTCTCCCTGCCTCAAGCGATAGCGATCGTGAAAGCCCTTGAGTTTCTTCGATCCGTCAGGTCGCGGATTGGCGCTGAGATCATGAATCCGCTTGAGGATTCTTTCACGGTCCGCATTGCTGTCGATGCGGCCGATCTCTTTCACAGCCGACTTCGTGAAGACGACGCTATAGTTTGCCACGTCGCTTCAGGTCGGCTACGACATCCTCGAAGGGAATGGTCGGCTCGTTTTTCCGCTGTTCGAAGATTGCGTGATCGGCTGCGTCTTCCTCATCCTCATCCAGCGATTGGCGAACCGCTGCATTGACGAGGTCTGAGATCGAGGTCTCCGCTTCGGCGGCCTTCTCGCGCAGTGCGTCATGCAGCGCGGGATCGAGGTAGATTGGGTCACGCTTCGTCGCAGGCATGATGACATTCTAACGCCTCGACTCGTGAATGACTTCCATGCGCCGTACCGACTTCGCCTACGAACTTCCGCCCACCCTCATCGCCCAGGAACCACGCGAGCGCGGTCGCTCGCGGATGATGGTGGTCACGCCGCAGACGGCTGCCGAGCCGCGCATCGAGCACGTCTCGTTTGTGGATTTTCCCGAGAGACTGGCACGCGGTGATGTCCTCGTGATCAATGACACCCGCGTGATTCCGGCAAGGCTCTTTGCGAAGCCGAAACCGGGGATGTCGCGGCCCATTGAGATCCTGCTGACACGTCGGATGACTCAAGAATTGTCTGTGCCAGAGATCTGGGAAGCATGGTGCAAACCTGCCAAGCGGGTGAAGGTTGGGGATGAGCTGATCTTCAGCGACACCTTACGCGCCCGCGTGCTCGCGAAGAACGAAGGCACGATTACGCTTGCATTCGAAAGCGAGAAGGACATCGACGCCGAGATCGAGCACATTGGCATCCCTCCGCTTCCTCCCTACATCGCCCGCGAATCTCCACGCGACGAAGATCGCAGCGCTTACCAAACCGTCTACGCCGCCGAGCGTGGCGCCATCGCTGCGCCGACTGCCGGCCTTCACTTCACGCCCGAGATCCTCGATCGCATCGCAGCACGCGGCGTCGAGATCGTCCGCATCACGCTGCACATCGGGATCGGCACGTTCAAGCCGGTGAAGGTCGATGACATCGCAGAGCACGTGATGGATGAAGAGCGCTACGAGATCAGCAGCGATGCCGCAGCGAGTCTCAATCGCGCGCTCGACGAGCATCGCACCATCGTCGCCGTCGGCACCACCTCGGTGCGTACACTCGAGAGCGCGATTCGCGCCGGCGACGGTCGATTTGTTGTCGGCCGCGCCGCCACATCGATCTTCATTACACCCGGTTTCGACTTCCGCGCCGTTGACAAATTGTTGACCAACTTTCACCTGCCGGAGTCGACACTGCTGATGCTAGTCTCCGCCTTCGCCGGCATCGAGACGATCCGCCGCGCGTATGCCGAGGCGATCGGGCATCAGTACTTTTTCTACAGCTACGGCGACTGCATGTTCCTGAACGGCCGCGGCACTTGGTAAGGAGAACTATGAAGCGAATTTTGGCCGTGCTGCTGACTGTCGTTTTCGTCGCAATCCCCTCGTTCGCGGCGCAAACGCCGCCGCCCGCTCCGGTGACCGACAAAAAGGCCGAGCCGAAAAAGCCGGAGAAGGCCGAGCAGGAGCCGCGACCGGTCGCGCAGGAGCAGCAGAAACAGGACTCGCAGAAGAAAGACGCGTCTGCGCCGCCCGCTGCAGCACAACCATCGCCAAATCCAATCGCAGTCGAAGGCGCTGCCGAGAAGAAAGAAGACAAGAAGTGGGACGTCAACAACCCGCCGGGGCCGCAGTACGACGTTGCGATCGATGTGACCGAGGGGACGTGGTTGTCACTCGATGTGAGTCCTGATGGCAACGAGATCGCCTTCGATCTCCTCGGCGACATCTACACCATTCCGATGACCGGCGGCGAAGCGAAGTCGCTCACCAGCGACATCGCCTGGGACATGCAGCCGCGTTACTCGCCGAACGGAAAGTGGATTGCGTACACGAGCGATCGCGCGGGCGGCGACAACATCTGGATCATGAACCGCGATGGTTCGAAGCCGCAGCAGGTGACGAAAGAAACGTTTCGCCTGCTGAACGAGCCATCGTGGTCGCCCGACTCCGAATATCTCGTCGCCCGCAAGCACTTCACCTCCGACCGTTCCCTCGGCGCGGGCGAGATGTGGATCTATCACCGAAGCGGCGGCGAAGGTCTGCAACTCACGAAAAAGCGCACCGAGCAGAAGGACAGCGGCGAGCCCGTCTTTTCGCCCGATGGCCGTTACGTCTATTACAGCGACGACACGACGCCGGGCGGAATCTACCAATACAACAAGGATCCGAACACGCAGATCTACGTCATCCAGCGTCTCGACCGGCAGACCGGCGAGATCGAGCCGTACGTCACCGGCCCTGGTGGTTCCGTGCGTCCGACGCCATCGCCAGACGGCAAGTCGCTCGCGTTCATTCGACGTGTTCGCTACAAGTCGACGCTCTTCATTCTCGATCTCGAATCGGGCAAAGAGACGGCGTTGTATGACGGCCTCGATCGCGACATGCAGGAGACATGGTCGATTCATGGTCTGTACCCGACGATGGCCTGGACGCCCGACAACAAGTCGATCGTCTTCTGGGCGGCAGGCCACCTCAACCGCATCGACGTCGCCTCGAAGCAGGTCACGAACATCCCGTTCCACGTCCATGCCAGCCGGCGCATTCAGGAAGCACTTCGCTTTCCTGTCGACGTCGCCGGCTCGACCTATCCAATCAAGATGCTTCGCTGGGCAACGGTTTCGCCGAACGGCAAACAGGTCGTCTACGGCGCCCTCGGCTACCTCTACATCCGTGATCTTCCGAACGGAACGCCGCATCGCCTGACGAAGCAGACTGACCACTTCGAGTTCTATCCCGCATGGTCACGCGACGGGAAATCGATCGTCTACACGACCTGGAACGACCAGACGCTGGGGACGATTCGCATCGCCTCGGCGTTTGGTGGCGAAGGCCGCGTGATCACGGATAAGCCCGGCCACTACATCGAGCCCGCTTTCTCGCCTGACGGATCGAAAGTCGTTTATCGCACGACCAGCGATGGCTATCTTCGCTCGCCGCTCTGGTCGCGCGAGACCGGCATCTACGTCGTTCCGTCGGCCGGCGGCAAGTCGTCGCTCGTCACGAAGAAAGGTGCGGTTCCTCAGTTTGGCGCGTCGAACGACCGTGTCTTTTTCATGACATTCGAGGATGAGGACAAGCGTGGATTGCACTCGATCGGCGTCGACCGTACCGACGAGCGGACGCACCTGATGTCAGCGTCTGCCACTGAGTACGCACTTTCACCCGACGAGAAATGGGTCGCCTTCCGCGAGAAGTTCAACGCCTACATCGCGCCGTTCGTGCGCACCGGCAAGTCGGTCGACATCGGCCCTGATACCAAGTCGATTCCGGTTGCGAAGGTAACGAAGGAAGCGGGCGAGTATCTGCATTGGTCCGGCGACGGCTCGCGGCTCTACTGGTCGCTCGGCCCCGAGCTTTTCTCGCGAGACCTGAAGGATTCATTCGCCTTCATCGCCGGTGCGCCCGAGAAGTTGCCTGATGCGCCTGCGACCGGCACGAACATCAGTTTTTCGCAACCGTCTAACGTCCCCTCGGGACGCCTCGCACTCACCGGCGCGCGCATCATCACGATGCATGGCGACGACGTCATCGATGACGGCACCATCATCATCGACGGCAACCGCATCGCCGCGATCGGTCCGCGCGCGAGCGTGACGATTCCATCCGATGCGAAAGTGATCGACGCCGCCGGCAAGACGATCATGCCCGGCATCATCGACGTCCACTGGCATGGATCGATGGGTGCCGATGAGATCATTCCGCAACAGAGCTGGATCAACTACGCAGCGCTCGCGTTCGGTGTGACGACGCTGCACGACCCTTCGAACAACTCGTCGGAGATCTTCACCGCGGCGGAGATGCAGCGCGCCGGCGAGATCGTCGGGCCGCGCATCTTCTCGACCGGCACGATCCTCTATGGCGCGAAGGGCTCGTTCAAAGCCGACATCGCGAACCTCGACGATGCACTCTTCCATCTGCGCCGGATGAAAGCTATCGGCGCGATCAGTGTAAAGAGCTACAACCAGCCACGGCGCGATCAACGACAACAGATCATCGAGGCGGCGCGGCAGACCGGCATGATGGTCGTGCCCGAGGGTGGATCGCTGCTCGAGCACAACATGACGATGGTGGTCGACGGACACACCGGCGTCGAGCACTCCATCCCCGTGGCGAAGGCGTACGACGATGTCACGCAACTCTGGTCGAAGTCGCACAGCGGCTACACGCCGACGCTGATCGTCGGATACGGCGGGTTGTGGGGCGAGAATTACTGGTACGCCAAAACGAACGTGTGGGAAGACAAGCGGCTGCTGACGTTCGTGCCGCGCAGGATCATCGACTCGCGCTCACGCCGCCGCACGCTCGCACCCGACGACGAGTGGAACCACTTCAGCAACGCCGCTCTCGCGAAAAAACTCAACGACGCCGGCGTATCCGTCCAGCTCGGCGCCCACGGTCAGCGCGAAGGCCTCGGCGCGCACTGGGAGCTCTGGATGTTCGTGCAGGGTGGGATGACGCCGCTGCAAGCGATTCGCGCAGCAACGCTGAGCGGCGCGCACTACATCGGCATGGATAAAGAGATCGGCTCGCTGGAGACAGGCAAGCTCGCCGATCTTCTGGTCCTCGACGCAAATCCGCTGGAGAACATCCGCAACTCCGAGTCGATCCGTTACACGATCGCGAACGGCAGGCTCTTCGATGCGATGACGATGAATGAGTCTGGCAATCATCCGCATGTGCGTCAGCCGTTCTACTTCGAGTTGCCCGGTAGCGACGCGTGGGGAGGGGCGACCACTGCGGCGAGCAATGATGAGGAATAGTTCACGTTGTTCATCTCGCGTTGTCAGTTGACTCTCTTTGAGCTGACAACGCGGCGAAGCCGCACAGACCGACAACCGACAACGCGGGCGCGCCAGCGCCCGCAACTCACCAATATCCCGTCGTCACTTCCACATCCCCGATCACCACCGCCTGACACGCCAATCGCTCATCGCTCGCGAATCCGCGCTGCGAGGCCACGCGAATCTCGATCGTCGTAGGGGGCCTTAGGTTTTCGGTGCCGGACAGAACCTGAACGCGGCAACGCGCGCAGACGCCGACGCTACCGCAGGAGTTGCCGAGGGGCGCATCGGCACGTCGGGCGGCATCGAGAATGGTCTCGTTCGCCTTCGCGTCAGCAGCGGTACCGAGGGGCTTGAAAGTCACGCGCACTGGACAATTTTCGCACCAGTCGTTCACAAAGAGTTCGCGCCGGTCGTAGAAACTTTCGGCGGTTACGAGCGTCTATAGCTTCAGAAGCAACGGAGGAAACTAATGAGCACGGCGATCAAGATCACGGACGAGACGAAGCTGGCAGAGGCAATTGTGGGGATTCTCGATGCGGACGCGGTACGCGTTTGCTCGGACGACCGCGACTCGATCCGGTTTTCCGTTCGCTCGGCCGGGATGAAGCTGCGCTCGGTCGTCCTTCGCCGCTGGGCTCTGCGCCGCCTGCTCAACGATCCAGCCGGCCCGGTAAAGGTTGAGTACCTCCAGCGTGAGCTGCGCCGTTCGGCGGGACAACGGATCGAGTACACCTATCCGCGGAAAGCAGTTGTGCGGCGCGATCTGCCAGCATCGTTCCCGTCGCCGCTGGCGCACGCGCGCTGACGAAACGACTGTAGATCGCTGGAGTTTCTGACGAAGCGGGCGTAGCATGGCGGCATGGCCGCTGATCTGGATGCTCTCGACGTCAAGATTCTGACGCACCTTCTTCGTGACGGCCGTGCTCCTGCGCAGCAGGTGGCCGACAGTATCGGCCTCTCGCGTCCCGCGGTTGCCGATCGGATCGCCCGACTGGAGCGCGATGGCGTCATCCGCGGACATACGGTCGTCGTCGAGCCGTCCGCGCTCGGCCACTTCGTCACGGCCTTCATCGCCGCGCGCGGCCAGACGCTCGACGCGAGACGAAAGAAAGCGTTCGATGTCATTCTCCAGAGCGACGAGATCGTCGAGGCGCACACCGTCGCCGGCGACGATTGCTTCCTCATCAAGGTCCGCACCGATTCCATTCAATCGCTCAATACGCTGGTCTCGAAACTGACCGCGCCGCCGCTGTCGTTGTCGACGCGCACCACGATCGTCATGCAAACGCATTGCGAGAAGGTGGGCGGCATCACGTTGGGAGAGCGATGAAGCAGAGCCGCACGCTCGCCTATGCCGCATTTGCGGTGGTCTGCATCGTCTGGGGGACGACGTATCTGGCGATCCGCGTGGCCGTCACGACGATGCCGCCGTTTCTGCTGACCGGCGCGCGCTACCTGTTCGGTGGCGTGGTGCTCTTCATCGTGGCGAAGATTCACGGCGACGCCATTCCGCGCAGCCGGCGCGTGCTCGCCGAAGTCGCGCTCTGCGGCGTGTTGATGGTGGCGATCGGAAACCTGTCGGTGGTCTGGGCCGAACAGTGGGTGCCCAGCGGATTCGCAGCGCTCTTCGTCGGCACGGCTCCGTTCTGGGTCGCGCTGATCGAGCTGATGCGGCGAAGCGGAGAGCATGTGGAGCTGCGCCGCGGAATCGGGATGCTGATCGGATTCATCGGAGTCGCGCTGCTGGTCACGCCGCACGGCGCGGGCAAGGCATTTGATGCGCACTTCGTGATCGGCGCGCTGGTCATCCAGGGCGGCTGCATCGCCTGGCAGTACGGCACCGTGCGCGGCAAGTACGCGCTGGCCGGCATTCCGCCGCTGATGTCGTCGGCGTTGCAAATGCTCTCCGGAGGCGTTGTGGTCTCCCTGGCCGGCCTTCTCCTTGGCGAGCTTCCGCACTTTCACGCCACGCCGAAGACCTTGGGTGCGCTCGCCTATCTGGCGATCTTCGGATCGGTGCTCGCGTACACGTCGTACGTCTACGCCGCGCGCCACCTCCGCACGACCACGCTCTCGCTCTACGCCTACGTCAACCCGCTCGTCGCTGTGATCCTCGGCTGGTTCTTCCTGCGTGAGCAATTGACGTGGGTGTCGATCACCGCGATGGTAATCATCCTCACCGGCGTCGCGCTGGTTCAAAGCTCGCGTGGTGGTCCAAAGAGAGCGACGCTGATGAACGTTCCGCTGCCGAAGAAGGCGGCGTAGACTCGTGTCGTGCTACGTCCTCGATTCGCAGTTGTTCTGGCAGCCACAGCGCTCATCGCCGCACTCACGCTGACGATGCACGGCTCGCCGCCGAAGCTCGGGCCGCATCCGGTCGTCGTCGAGCTTTTCACATCGCAGGGATGCTCGAGCTGTCCACCGGCGGACGCGTTGATTCGCGAGATCGCTCACGATCCTGCACTACGAGGCCGCGTCATCCCGCTGGCGTTTCATGTCGACTATTGGGACCAACTCGGCTGGCGCGATCCCTTCTCGTCCGCCGAGTGGTCGCAGCGTCAGGCGCGCTACTCCGCGGCGATGCATCTTTCGTCGAGCTACACGCCGCAAGACGTCGTTGGCGGAAGACGCGAGCTGGTTGGATCGAATCGTTCGGGGCTCAATGCCGCGCTCGAGGCTGCATCAAATGCCAAAGCGGCCGGCGAGATCGGCTTGACGGTTCGTCGAGATGCCAACTCACTCATCGCCACGATCCGTGCGACGGTCCCTGCCCGCGACGACCTCTTTCTAGCTGTGACCGAAGACGATGTCACGACGAAGGTTCCGCACGGAGAAAATGCCGGACGAACCCTGACGAACGACGCGATCGTCCGACGGCTGATCCGTATCGCACCCGGACAGAACTCGGTCACGATTCCGATCGATCCGGCATGGCGCAATTTGAGCGCTGTCTCATTTGCGCAAGATCGCAACACGCTGGCGATTGACGCAGCGTCGGCAGCGCGCGCTCAGCCATAGTGTGCCCAGCGTTTTACGTAGAATGACGCGATGAAACGAATCCTTCTCGCGACGCTCCTGGTCGTATTGGCGTGTAAAGCGGAACAAGACACGACCGCGACGGTGGCTCAGGCTAATGAGAGCTTCCGGGTTTCTTCGGGAGCTCCGACTGCGGCCACCGCGACGTCTGTCGTGACTTCCACCGCCGCTCCTGCGAAGGCTCCGCAACCGCAGACGCGGATGATCATTCGCAACGCCAACATGTCGCTCGTGGTTCGTGACGCGACAGGCGTCCTGCAGGAGGTCACGAAGATGGTCGATAGCAAGGGCGGCTACGTTGCCGACACGAAGCAGTGGAAAGAGCGGGAGCAGGTTCGTGCCACTGCAACGATTCGAATTCCTTCGACCGAGCTCATGCCCGTGCTCGCGGCAATTCGCGTGATGGCCATTCGGGTCGAGAGTGAGAGTGTCAACGCGCAGGATGTTTCCCAGGAGTACTCCGACCTCAACGCGCAGCTGCGCAATCTGCAGGCCACTGAGACAGAGTTGCGCGAGCTGCTCAAGACCGTTCGCGAGCGGACCCAGAAGGCCTCGGAGATCATGGAGATCTACGACGAGATCACGAAGGTCCGCGGCCAGATCGAGCAGATCCAGGGTCGTATCCAGTACTTCTCGCAGGCCACAGCACTTTCGACGATCAACCTCGAGCTCATCCCCGATGTCCTCGCGCAGCCGGTCGTGGAGCCCGGCTGGCAGCCGGTCGGCACCATAAAGGCCGCCAGCCGGAATCTCCTCAACAGCCTGAAGTGGATTGCCGACGCCCTGATCTGGGTCGTGCTCTACATCCTTCCGCTCGGATTGATCTTCGCCGCACTTGCGTTGCTCGTCCGCGCCGTGTGGCGTTGGCTTCGCAAGCTCCGCCGGACACCTGTGTGACGGATTGAGAGAACGTCATGCAAAGCATCGAAGAATCGATTCGCGCCGAAATACGGCGCCATGGATGCGCGACGCCGGAGATTCTGCGTAGAATTGAAATCGCTCTCGAAGATCGCCCTTCTGCTGAGCTCTGGATACTGCGCGGTGATGCGATTCAATTGAGTGATGCTGGCACCTACACCCTTGATGACGCGGAACGAAGTTACGAACGGGCGATCGAGCTTGAACCTTTGTTGCCCGAGCCGTACGAGTCGCTGGGTTACTTTCACTACGCCGTGACTGAGGACGTTGCGACGGCGAAGATGTCTTTCGAGCGCGCCATCTCGCTTGGCGGCGGCGAATCGGCAAAGGCCGGTTTGCGTCAAGCTCTCGCAGCGCGCAATCGCGTGTTTGAACAGTCCGCTGCGAAAATCAACCAGAAGTACGCCGGTCTGTTCCGACGGCTCGGGCAGTGACCGAAGGTTGCCGCTTTCAGCGCGGCCCTCGCAGTCGCTTTCGCCAGTAGTGCGGATGGCGCTTGTGTGGTGCTACTGCGACGATGACGATCTCTTCAGGCTTGTTCACGTACAGAACGTTGAACTTGAAAACGCGAAGGACTCGTTTCCTGACTTTCTTCGAGACATGCGAGCCACTCTCGGGGTATTCACGGATGTTGCGGATGGTCGCTTCCACGTCAGCGACGAATCGGTCGCCAAGGCCGGCCGCTTGTAGATCGAAGTAGGCGATCTGTTCATGAAACTCCGCATCCGCTTCTTCGAGAAAGCGGTATGGCTTCACGCATTCCTCATCCGCGCACGCCGGAAGACCTCATCGCCATCAATCGCTCTGCTCCGGCCGGCCTCAAACTCAGCGTAGCGAGCTTCGGCTTCTTCGGCCCAGAGCTGGTCGTATTCTTCTTCGGAAAGATCGTCGAGACTTTCCAGGAGAGACTTCGCGAGGTTTGCTCGGGAGTGACGATCGAGAAGAAGCGCCTCGGATTCGATCTCTTTCAGCTTGCGAGCCATGGCGTTAGCTTACGCCCTCACGTAGTGGCACGTATACCCATGCGGATGCCGCTGCAAATAGTCCTGGTGGAAGTCCTCGGCTTCATAGAAATTCGTGAATGGGACGATCTCGGTCACGATCGGGCGTGGCCACTTTGCTTGCGCGCGTTGCTTCGCGGACTCGGCGGCGATGCGCTGGGCGTCGTCGTGATAGAAAATCGCCGAGCGGTATTGCGTGCCGACGTCGTTGCCCTGGCGGTTGGCGGTCGTCGGATCGTGCAGGCGGAAGAAGAAGTCGAGGATCTCGCCGAAGGTGATCTTCGAAGGATCGAACACGATCTGCAGCGACTCAGCGTGGCCGGTTTTGCCTTTCTTCACGTTCTCATAGCGCGGGTTGGCGAGCGTGCCACCGGCGTAACCGACGGTCGTGTCGATCACGCCGGGCAGTTTGCGTACGAGCTCCTCGACACCCCAGAAGCATCCGCCGGCGAGCGTTGCGGTCTCGGTCATTTCTTTGTCGCCGCCTTTCCGAACAGCGGGAGGTACTCGCCGTAGCCCTCGGCTTCGAGCTTGTCGACCGGGATGAAGCGGAGCGACGCGGAGTTCATGCAGTAACGCTGTCCGGTCGGCGCGGGTCCGTCGTCGAACACGTGGCCCAGGTGCGAGTCGGCGTGTTTGGAGCGGACTTCGGTGCGGGACATGAAGAACTTGCGATCGGTCTTCGTCACGACGTTCTTCGGCTCGAGCGGACGGGTGAAGCTGGGCCAGCCGGTGCCGGACTCGAACTTGTCGAGCGAGCTGAAGAGAGGCTCGCCGCTGACTATGTCGACGTAGATGCCGGCAGCGTGGTTGTCTGCGTACTGGTTGCGGAAAGGCGGCTCGGTCCCTTCGTGCTGGGTTACTTCGTACTGCTCGGGCGTGAGGCGCTTCTTCAGCTCCGCATCGGAAGGCTTGTGATAGTTCTCCATCTTGTCTCCTTTGGTGTGGACCTGGGGACTGGCGGGGGCGGCGGTGACGGGGTGTTGCATCATGCCGTTGACGAGGACCGTAACGATGACGGTCCCTGCCGCGATCGGCAGCCACTTTTTCCATATCGTGCTCATGGGATGCTCCTTGTGCAGAGTACGAAACCGGAGCGGGTGGCGGATTCGTTCCCGACGTAGGTCGGACTCTCCAGTCCGACTGCACGTGATGTCGGACTAGAGAGTCCGACCTACGTCAATCGCGTCGGAAATGCGCCCCACGCGAAACAGGATTCCGCAGCGCCGCGCTCGACACGATCATAGCCATCTGCTGGCCGTGGAAGAGCTCGACGATCGCAGTGCTGATCGTCGACTCGTGGTAGTACTTCGTCAGGCGGCTGCCAAGCTCGCGCATGTCGGCGACGCTCCGTTTCAGGCGCTCGTACGTGCGCACGATCCCGACGTAGTTCCACATCGTGTGTTGGATCGTCGTCCAGTCCTGAAGGATCAAAGCGGGGTCTTCCATGTTCTGGCTGCCGGGTGGCCGCCAGTCGGGGATCGAGTGCAGGAGGGCGTCAGGGATCGCTCCGATGCCGGGTATGCGCGACGAATATGACAGGCGCACGGCCGGCGCGTCGCCGAGGCGGGCGCGGCGGGGAATCGGACCGGTTGCGGCCTCCACTGGCGTCGTCGACGCTTCGTACTTGTTGCGGATCGAGGCAGCGGCGAAGTATCCCCAGGTCAGGCCTTCCAGAAGTGACGTCGAGGCCAGACGATTACCGCCGTGAAGTCCGGTACACGAGGTCTCGCCGATCGCGTAGAGCCGTTCCAGCGTCGACTCTCCGACGTTGTTGGCGAGGATGCCGCCGCAGAAATAGTGTGCGGCCGGGACAACGGGAATCGGATCGCGCTCGATATCGACGCCGATGTCGGCGCAGGCTTTGCGGATGTTCGGGAAGCGCTCGGCGATCGGTTCGTGGCCGTGGTAGAAGTTGGCCAGGTCGAGATAGACGAATTCGTCCTTGGTCGTCGTCAACTCTTCCACGATGGCGCGCGCAACGACGTCGCGGGGAGCGAGATCTTTCAGCACCGGCGAGTACTTCTCCATGAAGTACTCCCCCTTCTGATTGCGCAGTCTCGCCCCCTCGCCGCGCAACGCCTCGGAGATCAGGTAGTGATTGGCCTTCTTGTCGGCCAGCGCGGTGGGGTGGAACTGCACGTACTCGGCGTTCATGATCCGCGCGCCGGCGCGCTGGGCCATGACAACGCCGTCGCCGATGGCGCTGCGGGTGTTGGTCGTGTGCAGGTAGATCTGCCCGATGCCACCCGTCGCCAGGATCGTGAAGTCGCTGAAGATCGTGAAGACCTCGTTCGTCCGGTTGTCGAGCAGATACGCGCCGGCGCACTCGTTGGTGAGGCCGTAGCGGACCTGAATGTCGGTAGGGTGATGTTGCGTCGTCAGCAGATCGATGGCCGTCATCTCCGTAACGAGCGTGATGTTCGGCTCGCTGCGGACGCGGTTGAGGAGCGACGTCTCGATGGCGCGGCCGGTGGCGTCGCCGGCGTGAATGATGCGCGGCAGCGAGTGTGCTCCCTCCTGCGTCAGATCGAGCTCACCCTCCTCGCTGACGGAGAACGGGACGTGCATCTCGTCGAGCAGCAGCTCCTTGACGACGCGCGGCCCTTCCTCGGCAAGGAAGCGTACGGCTTCCTCATTCGAGAGTCCGGCACCGGCGGCAATCACGTCCTCAATGAGCTTCGCGGGTGAGTCGCCCTCGCCTTCGTAGATGATCCCGCCCTGGGCCCAGAACGTATTGCAGTCCTTCGGATCGGCGGCCTTGGTGACGAGCAGGACACGTATGCCGGCCTTGGCCAGGCAGAATGAGGCTGTCAGTCCGGCGATCCCGGTGCCGACGACGAGGGCAGGATAGTGATCGCGGTTTTTGAGCGCAGGCACGCGGCGCATTGTAGTGGGCAAAGGGCGGCTGCGCCGCGTTGTCGGTTGTCGGTTATCGGTTCTGGATAGCTTGCAGACGTCTCACTGACAACGACAACCGACAACCGACAACGTCTTCACGCCGTGTCGGTAGCCGCATCATGCTCCGCGAAGAGCTTGTCGCACATCGCACATCTGATGTTTGGATCACCAGCCGTTGTCATCGGGTTCTCCAGGCGCCTGCAAGAGTAAAGCGGCATACTTTGTTGTTGAGCCCCACGCTCGCTGGAATACTGAGGTCAGTCACGGCTCCACTCCGTCGATTCCGGCCAGTTTTCTACCAAAATCAGGTGATTCTGACCCTCCGACGGCCCCTCGGTCGATTTCAAATTTGAGTACGGACTCAAAAAATATGAGTCCGTACTCAAAAAACATGAGTACCGACTCACCGGATTTGAGTCTGGACTCGAAGAATGTGAGTCCGGGCTCAAAGAATATGAGTACCGACTCACGAAACTTGAGTACCGGCTCAAACGTTGTGAGTCCGGACTCATGTCACTTGAGTACCGACTCACGAGATGTGAGTACCGGCTCACCGGACCTGAGTACGGACTCAGATGATGTGAGTACCGACTCATCGGACGTGAGTACGGACTCAGATGATGTGAGTACCGACTCATCGGTTTTGAGTCGCTACTCGAAGGGTCTGACTCCGCACTCACGGGACGAGGATGGCGACGCGATTGCCCGTTGCCGGGACGTCAGTTGACTCTCACGCTATCTCCCACCGTTTCGTCAATTGCCTTGCCGCGATGAAGAACACGATTCCCCATCCGATCAGAACGGCGGCCGGCAAGACGATCGAGGTCAGAGGCAGCTCCCGCCAGAAGACGTTCGTGAAGCCGTCGATTGCCCATGAATTGAAGAGCACCAGCCCCGCTTTCTGCAATCCGGCGGGCATGAGGAAGCGTGGGAACATCGAGCCTCCGATTGCTGACAACGAAAGCACGACGAGCGTCGACATCGCTCCGAGCTGTGCTCGCGTGCGGCAGATCGAGGCGAGAAGAAGTCCGAACGCCGACGTCGCCAGCGACGTCGAGAGAGCCATGATCAGGAAGCCGCCGATGTGCTGGAAGAGTTGCAGCCGGAACACGAGTGCTCCCCAGAGAAACATCACACACATCTGCGTGAAACCGAGCATCCAGAGGTAGGCGAGCTTGCCCAGGAGGAGTTGGGTCAGGGTGAGGCGCGTGGTGAGAATGCGGTCGAGCGTGCCGCTCTCATTCTCTTCGAGCAGCGCGCCGCCCGCGTTCGACGCCGTGAAGAGCAGAAACATGACACCGATGCCGGCAGCGTAGAGCGCGGCAATTACGTTGGCTTTGTTCTGGCCGATGATGTCGGTCGTCTCAATACGGATGATCGAGTCCCCGCGCGGCGCCGCCGCCGCAGGCGTCCGCGCGTTGAAAGCCCGATAGCCCTTCATGTTCTGATCGATATTCGTCTTCTGCTGCGTGGTCAGACCGCCGCTCCAGCGATCGACTTCGCTGACGCCGGCGTTCATCATCATCTCCGGCATCGACATCATCATCGTCTTCTGCAGCAGCCCTCCGACGACCTGGTCCGCGATGGGATCCGCCGAGTCGGAGAGCAGGCGAAATGCCGGGCCGCTGTTGGGCGCGTCAAAACGAATCTGCGTCGTGCCGAAGCCTTTCGGGATGATCAGCGCTACAGGCGCATCTCCCGCTCGGACGGTCGCTTCCGCTGACTGTGCATCGAACGGAGTGGTGCTCTTCTTCGGCGTCAGCACGACATCAAGGGCCGATTCGCGGCGCAGCGCGTCGATGAGCCGGCGCGACGTATCGCTGCGATCGAGATCGGCGATCAGAACCGTCGTCTTCGGCGTCTTTGACTTCTGCGCGCCGAAGATTCCGGCAAAGATCGAGAAGAAGACGATCGGTACGATGAAACTGAGCATGAGCGCCGAGCGGTCGCGGCGGAGATTGAGCCATCCGGCTCGGACGACAGAGGCGATCATTCGCGTAAACCCCTTCCGGTAAGGTGAAGAAAGACTTTTTCGAGCGACGGCGACTTCATTGTCAGGTCGCGAATCGCGCTTCCATGAGATTCCGCTTCGCGCATGATGCGCGGCATTTCCGCGGCGTCGTCGATGAGGTGCGTGACCTGGGTGCCGTCGGCAAACGAGACGACGACTTCGCGCTTGGTGCCGATCGTGTCGCGCACCAGCTCATCTTTCGTGCCGGTGGCAATGACACGGCCGACATCCATGACCGCGATGCGGTCGCAAAGCCGCTCCGCCTCTTCCATGTAGTGTGTCGTGTAAATGAGCGAAACCCCCTCGGCGCGCAGAGCTTCGATCATCTGATAGATCCGCTCGCGCGACTGTGGATCGACGCCAACCGTCGGTTCGTCGAGAAGCAGAATGCGCGGCCGGTGCAGCACGCCGGCGGCCATGTTCAGCCGCCGCTTCATGCCGCCGGAGAAAGTCTTCACCGGTTCGTTGGCGCGATCGGTCAACGCAGCCCATTCGAGTGAGCGTGTCATCGCCTCGGCAAGCGCGTTCCCGCGGAGCCCGAGGTAGCGGCCGAAGACGGAGAGGTTCTCGCGTGATGTGAGATTCGGATAGAGCGCGATCTCCTGTGGGACGACGCCGGCTTCGGAGCGCGCGTCGGTGTCGCCCGCGGCGGCAGGCTGGCCGAAGATCGACACCGTTCCGCTATCGGGACGTACGCGGCCCATGATCGTGCGGACGAGCGTCGATTTGCCAGCGCCGTTCGGGCCGAGGAGGCCGAGAACTTCGGCGTCGCGAAGCTCGAGCGAAACACCGTCGAGCGCCCGCCGGGATGCGAACGTCTTCACGACGTTCTCGATTTGTAATGGATACATGCCAGCAATCTACTCGGGGACTGCGGTTTTGTCCCCTGTCGAAAGTCATGAGTCCTGCATGACAAATGTGAGGATAATCGGCACATGCGCACCGCAATCGTCATCGCTCTTCTGGCTTTCTCTGCCCTTGCTCAGCAGTCGTCCGCGCCGCCGCCGGCGATCAGCGCGGCTCCCGTCGACACATCGATTCACAGCACGTTGTTGCTGCCGAAAGACACGACGCGAGTAATGCCGGTCGTGTTGCTGATCTCCGGCTCGGGGCCGACCGACCGCGACGGCAACTCGCCGATGCTGCCCGGCAAGAACAACTCGCTGCGCATGCTGGCAGAAGGGCTGGCGATGAACGGAATTGCCTCGCTTCGCTACGACAAACGCGGCATCGGCGAGAGCGCGAAAGCGATGGTGTCCGAGGCTGACCTTCGCTTCGAGACCTATATCGATGACGCAGCCGCGTTCTGCGAGCAGTTGCGCGCGGACAAGCGATTTTCGTCAGTCATCATCGCCGGTCACAGCGAAGGCTCGCTGATCGGAATGGTTGCCGCAAAGAAGTGCGGCGCCTCGGGTTTCATCTCCATCGCCGGGATCGGCCGGCCTGCGGCAGACATTCTGCGCATTCAGCTCGCTGGAAAACTTCCTCCGGCACTGGCGACGCAAAGCGATGCGATTCTCAGGGATCTGGAAGCGGGAAAGACCACGGAGAAACCGCCGGTGGAGCTCCTCGCGCTCTATAGGCCGAGCGTGCAGCCGTACCTGATTTCGTGGTTTCGCTACGACCCCACGAAATCGATCGCGGCGCTCAGCGTGCCTGTGTTGATCATCCAGGGAACGACCGACATCCAGGTCAGTGTCGATGACGCGAAGCGCCTTGCTGCCGCGAACCCTCGCGCGAAACTCCTCATCGTCGAAGGGATGAACCACGTCCTCAAGAGCGTTTCGTCAGACAAGACGAAGCAGATGGCGTCCTACGGCGATCCGAGTCTGATGCTCGCCCCCGACCTACTGATGAACATCGTCGATTTTGTGCGGAAGGCGGGGAAGTAGGAGAATCGGGGAATGAGCGAGCTCAAAACAGAAGAACCTGCGACACCGGTCTCGGATGAGAAGGAGGATCACTGGGCACATTACCGATCCATCCAGCTCACGCCGGAGCAGAAGGCGGCTGGTCGTGCTCGTATGCAGAAGGAGATCGACAAGGCTCGGGCCGCAGGTGTGTATGAAGGACTCTTGAAGTGGCAGGGAAAGGTTCACTGGGAAATCGATATCGACGAATTGCGTGAGGATCGCGAATTTGATCGCGATTGACACGAGTTCCTTGCGGCGTTGGTCCCGAAACGAGCCGGGAATCGATGTCGCTCGGACAAGACAAGCCATCCTTTCTGACGAAGCGATTCTGCCGCCGATCGTGCTCGCTGAGGCCCTCAGCAGTCCGGCAGTTGAACAGGAATTCATCGACTTCGTACTGACGCTCCCTCTCCTCGATATCGAAGAGGGCTACTGGCGGCGCGCTGGAGATCTGAGAAGGAGTTTCTTGCGTGATGGCTTCAAAGCCAAGCTCTCAGATGCTCTGATCGCTCAGGCCTGCATCGACAAGGACATTCCCCTCATCACCCACGACGCCGACTTCCGTCACTTCCTGCGCGCCGGCCTCAAGCTCGCGTAGCTTCGGCGCGCTTCTGCATCCAGACCATCACGCCGTAAAGCACGGCTACGACGACTGCGAAGCCGATGATCCACATCGATTTTGATGACAGAGCATTGCGAAGCGCATCGGGATCTTTCATCAGAGACGGTTGATCGCCGAGAACGCGCATCCCGAACCAAGCCAGCGCGCCGTTGAAGAGGCCGGCGCCGAGAATCGTCATCAGTGAAAAGCGGCCGAACGGCATCCGGAAAAGGCCGGCCGGAATCGAGATCAGATGGCGGATTCCGGGCAGCAGGCGGGCTACGAAGATGCCGCCGGATCCGTACGCCTCGAACCATCGATCTGCAGCATCGATTCTTGACGGCGACATGAGCACAAATCGTCCATAGCGAGTCACAAGAGGCCGCCCCAGCTTGAACGCGATCCAATAGCTCGCGGCTGATCCAGCCAATGAACCGGCCGTCGCAGCGATGATGACGAGCGCGATGTTGAACCGTCCCTGCGACGCCCAATACGCGGCGGGAGGCATGACGACCTCGGCCGGGATCGGCAGCGCGGTCGACTCGAACGCCATCATGATGAAGATGCCGAGGTAACCCCAGTCGAGGACAAACTGCATCCAGACGGAGAAGAAGTGATGGAACCATTGCATGGGCGCGAATGCTAACCGAAAGGCCAGTGTTACGATCGGTTCATGCAGCCGCATGACTACGACGTCATCATCCTCGGCGGAGCGTTCAGTGGGGCCTCGACCGCAATTCTGCTGCGGCGGGACTATCCGCAGCTACGCGTTCTCATCGTCGAGAAGGCCGAGGCATTCGACGCGAAAGTCGGCGAAGCGACCACCGAGATGTCGGCCATGTTTCTCACGCGCCGGCTGGCTATGTGGCACCACCTCGAGTCGGAGCAATTGCCGAAGGAAGGGCTGCGCTACTGGTTCACGAACGACAAGGTGACCGGCCACGCCAACGCGTCGGAAGCGGGCGGATATCTGCGCAGCGCCGTGCCGGCGTTTCAGCTTCGGCGCGATGCGCTCGATGAGCACCTGCTCGCGACCGCTGTGCGCGAAGGCGCAGAGCTGTTGCGACCTGCCAAAGTCGTCGACGTCGATCTGCAGGATTTCAACAACACGATCACGGTCATGTTGCGCGAAGACGCGGAAAGGCCACCTGCTTCGGTCGCGCCGTGGGAGGCTGCGGATTCTTCGCAGGGAAAACCAAGCAACGCCGGCGCGCCAGATTCTTCGCGTCGCACGATCACCTGTCGCTGGCTTCTCGATGCCACAGGGCGCGTGAATTTTCTCGGACGCCGCCTCGGCCTGATCGAGCGCAACGAGGAGCATCCGGTTGCTGCGATCTGGTGCCGCTGGAACGGCCTTCGCCATATCGATGACATTGCCGCGCGCGACGGCATGCTGGCTACGCGCAACATCAGCTCGCGGCGCCTGGCCACGAATCACTACACCGGCTTCGGTTACTGGATCTGGGTCATTCCCCTCGGCAACGGCGAGACTTCGATCGGCGTCGTCTTCGACAAGCGGCTGATCGATCTCCATCACAGCAAGGATCGCGCAACCGATTTCATTGCGTTCATGAAGGCCATCCCGTCGCTGGCGGAATTGCTCGTCGAGGCCACACCGCGCCTCGACGACCTCCGCTTCTACTCGCACCTGCCGTACTTCGCGAAACAGTACGTGGGCAATGGTTGGGCGCTACTCGGCGATGCGGCTTCATTTCTCGATCCGTATTACTCGCCCGGTCTGGACCACGCGTCGTTCACTGCCGAGGCGACGGCAGAGATTGTCGGCCTTCATGCGAACGGGGAGGACATTGCGGCGCGCATCGTCGAGCATAACGAGGCGTTCACCCGCTCGTACACGCGATTCTTCCGATCGATCTTCAAAGACAAGTACTACTACATGGGCGAGGTGGACCTTCTCGGCGCTGCGATGATTCTCGACACGGCGCACTACTACATCTTCGTCGTCATTCCCGCCTATCGCTTCGCGAAGAGGTTCCAATGGATGCCGGTTCTCGGTCCGAAGCCGGCGTTTTTCAGCTACCACTTCATCAAGTTCTACCATCGCCGGTTCAAGGCGATCGCGCTGGCGCGGCGCGCCGCCGGTGAAGAAGGTGCGCGCAACAATGGCCGCCGAATCAAGGCCTACTTCGATCTCAATCTCTCGCCTTTCCACATGGTTCTGCGCGGAGTGAAGCTCTGGGCGTTCGCCGAAGCGGACAACGTGCGGTTGCAGATGCGGCGCCTCTTTGGCCGCCGCGCGGCGACGACGGCATCGCCGGCCGAGGGCGCGGCAGCACAGGGATGAGCCGCCGCGTCGCGATCGTGTTCGACCGGGAGTTCGGTGACCGTCTCGGCGAGCTGGCCATGCGGATGCCCGTCTGGATCGTCGAGAGCAACGCCAACCGGCCCGCAGTCGCCGCTGCCTGGAACCGCGCCAGCGAATGGCCTCACATCAGCGTCACCGTGTTTCGGCCTCCCGATGATCTCCGCCTGCTCCTGTCGCAGATCGGCCAACCGCAACGAGTCGATGTCATCGGAATGCCGCTCACGGACGAAGCACGCGAGATTCTGATCGGCGCCGGCTTCACGACGATTGCCGAGACGAGCGACGGCTTCCGTGCGAAGTGAGACGCAACCCACAACACAGGTATCCAGCGATAGAGCAACACAGCAACTCAGGAACCCATCTACAGCTCTGCCAGCGCCGCGCGCTTGACCTTCCCGCGCTCATCGAGCGGAATCGATTCGATCAGTTTGATGATGCGCGGCACTTTGTGCGCCGACAGATGATCGCGGCACCATGTGCGGATCTGCTCGCGCGTCACGTCGGGACTTGCGACCACTGCCGCGGCAACGACTTCACCGCGCGCACCCGCTGGCTCGCCGTAGACTTTCGCCTGGCGGACGCCATCGATCTGAAGCAATACCTGCTCGACCTCGCGCGGGTTCACTTTCTTGCTTGCGGTGTTGATGAGGTCACTGGCGCGGCCTGTGATCGCAATCTCGCCGCCGTCGCACAGTTCGATCAGATCGTCAGCCACGAAGCGTCCGTTCTCGAATCGCTCGAAGGTGTCCGCATCGTGCAGGTAGCCCAGCGAGACATTGGATCCGCGCACCGTGAGCCGGCCGCGCGCGGACGAGAGCTGCACATTCTCCATCGCCTGGCCGACGGTGCCGCGCTCGACAGACGCCCCTTCGCGGTCGTAGGTAATGCCGCCGCATTCGCTGCAGCCGTAAAACGTGTGGATCGGCGTGCCGAACCGCCCGCGAAACTTGCGCGATACGACCGCCGGCAAAGGCGCGCCGGCGGACAGAAACGTGCGCACCGTCGAGAACTCACCTGCTGCCGCGGTGACCAGATGATCGAACACCATCGGAATCAACGGCGCCACCGTGCACGCAAATTGGTTGCAAAGATCCATGACCGACTGCGGCAGGTAGTCGTTCGAGATGACGATCGGTGTGCCTTGCACCAAGAGAGGCGTGACCAGATTCGAGAATCCATACGAGTGCGACATCGGAATGGCGCCGAGGCTGATGTCGCCCGAACGGATGCCCATGGTGACGCAGATGTTCAGACAGTCGGCAAGCAGGTTTGCATCTGACGCAACGATGCCCTTCGGCAGTCCGGTCGATCCTGACGTCAGCTTGATGAGACGGGCGTTTTCGGGAATGGCAGGGCGTTGCGCGGATCGCGTGGAAACCAGCACCTCGTCGCCGTTGGGATAGACGAGACCTCGGGCGGAGAAATGAGCCAGGATTCTGGCCACCTCGGTTTCCGTGGCGTCGCGGTCGATCAGGATCGCCACGAGGTTCTGCTTCAGGATCGCTCCGAATCCAGCCACCAGGTCGACGGAATTCGGCAGCTGGATCGCCACGACGTCACGATCCCGGAACCCCGCGTCCGTGAAGCGTGCCGCAAGCTCGTCGATGCGCTCCGCGAGTTGCGCGCGCGTGGTGATCCGGCCCGTCGCACCGTCGATCAGGGCGACGGTTTCAGGCGCGGCAGCCGCAAGAGCGAGAAAACGTTCGAGCATGTGCGTGGGGGAGGGAGGATAGAGTCGCCCTCGGTGAACGTCAACCGCCGGTACGCTCGGCTCCCGGAAGCCTACTGACAACGGCAGGATCTTCATGGAACGCTTGATGCGAACGGAGGTAGTGTGAGCGGGCGGCGCCCTCATTGCTTCGTGTCGTCCGCCTTTGCGTGGAAGAGATGCACGTATAGCGCGCGGTCGACGAAGACAGCGACCTGATGATGAGTCTCCCAACCGCCGTTTCCGCTGTTCGTCGACTGCGGACTCCAGACAAAATGGAAGTTCGCTCGCGTCTTCGAGTTATGCCAGAACGCCTCAAACGCCGGATTGACGACATTGAGCGCCGTGCCGCCGCGGTTCGACACGCCGCCGATCGTCAGCGTGGCGCGCAGGAGGATGTCGTGGAACGCCATCCCCGGGAAACGGCTCATGTACGCAAACTCGCTCTGGGAACGGTTGTCGGTCGTTCCTGAGCGCACGGTCCTGGCGTAAAGCAACGAGCCGTAAATGTCGTGCCTGCCGATCGGGAAGTAGGTGTCAGCGTCGAGCCCGATCGACTGCTCGCGCCCGGACATTTGCGAGACGACCTCTCCGGTTGCAAAGGCTCGAATGACGGTGTCGATCGGCTGCCTGGTGACCGTCAGTCGATACCGCAACATGATCGGTGGCTCCGCTGGCCGCCCGGGGAAGGGACCAGGGCCATACCACGCGAGTTGCAATGTGTCCTTGGCCCCTGGAGTCGGAGGCGCGGGCGTAGAGCCGGGTGGTGGGGGCGTCGGGAAAAAGATTGGGTCAGGGCACCGGCACTCCACCACCGAAGGGGCACTCCCGCCGCGGACCTCGCTGCGCTTGTAATCGAACTGGAAGTTTGACCAGTAGAGGCTGTTCGTGAACAGTGCAAAGGTTGCGTCGTGATGGACCTGTCGATAGTCGTCGACGAAGTTCGCGGCGCCGCCAAGGACGAGGCTGGAGACGAACACGCTTCCTTCGTGCTGGCGAGGATCGACGAAATCGTCAGGGTCGAAGATTGCTCGCTGCTGCGCTGTGGCAGCGATGGTGATGTAGAGGGAGAGTGCGCAGTAGATCAGTGCTCGGAGCCTCATCAGTCAGCCTTCTTTGCCTGGAGACTCAGCTTCAACGTGCCACACTTAGGATACTTCCTCGCTCCGCGCGCTGGCAGCTCACTCTTGCACTCGATACGCAGATTCTCTTCAGACGGTCGCTCTGGATCTTTCGGCATGACTCAGCTCCCTTCAACGGCCTGTCGACTTGACAAGAGGCACCTCACCGCCGAATCACAATCAGGCCCGCACCGACCAGCAGCAGACCAAGGACGAGCATTCCCCAACCCGAAAGCGTGGGGCCGCCGACGGCGACGACGATCGTGTAGCACTGCATCCCGGTGCACCCGCTCGTATCGATAGCCGTGATGCAGAAACTGAAGCTGCCAAGAGCTGTTGGTGTCCCCGAGATCTTTCCTGTGGCCGGGTTGAGGGTTGTTCCTGTGGGAAGTGCTCCAGAGGAGACACTGAACGTGTATGACCCGTTTCCGCCGCTGGCGGTGATGGTCTCGTTGTAGGGAATGCCCAGCGTGGCCATCGAAAGGATGTCGGGAGAAAAGGTTAGGCCGCAAGTCACCATGATTGTGTAGGTCTGGCTTCCTGCGCAGCCCGAAACCGTGTCGATCGCGGTGACCGTGAATGTGAAGGAGCCGATCGTCGTTGGTGCTCCCGATATTGAGGCGGATAGACCAGTAGTCGGGTTCGCCGGGCAAAGTTTCAGACCGGGAGGTAGCGTATTGGCAGGTACGCTGAACGTATACGATCCTGAGCCGTCATTTGCCGTGATTGGCTGGTTGTACTGGGTCCCTAAGGTTCCGCTCGGAAGGGTGGGCGGCGAAATCGTTAGCGGGCAGATGAAGAGCGTGTAATCAATTGTGCCGGAACAGCCGTTGGAATCTGTGGCCATGACCCGGAAGTGATAAACACCTGCGGCCGTCGGTGTTCCCGATAGCAGTCCGCTTGGAGGTAATGGCGGGAACCCGGGAGGGAGTAATCCCGACGCCGTCGTGAACGTGCATGGCGGGGTACCGCAACTGGCTGTGAGTTGCTGACTATATGGCATGTTAACGCTTCCATTTGGAAGAGCCGGCGGCGAGATCGCAGTGAGTGGACAGGCGACGAAGATCGTGTACGCCCGCTCACCGGAACAACCTTGGGAATCGGTTGCGGCCACCGTAATTGGGAACGAGCCAGACTCCATAGGTGTGCCGGATAGCACACCGTCAGGAGCGAGATTTAATCCCGAGGGGAGCGATCCCGAGATGCGTTTGAAGGTGTAGGCCCCGGCGCCTCCGCTGGCCCTGATGAGCGTCTGGCTATACAGCTTGCCAGTCGTTCCGTCGGGAAGGGCGAGCGGATCGAGGTTGATTGCATTGCAGGTGCTGCAAAGCGTTACGATGTTCGAGTCCAGCGTTACGGTGCCTGTAAGCGCCAGGAGCCGGCCGAAGGCGCTTGCTCGGAAATTGAGGGTGATGTTGTCGTGCGCGATGAGGTTTCCTACGAAGGCGCTGTCTGCGCCGAGGGTGGCTGAGCCGCTTACTTGCCAGAAGACGTTGCCGGGCTGGGCGCGATTGATCGCGAGAACGCAGGAATTGGAGTTTATGGTGAGCGTGCTGTCGATCTGGAAAATCCAGACGGCGGAAGGGTCTCCTCCGGCGTCGAGCGTGAGGGCTCCCGTCAGTTGGGTGGCTGTCGAGAAATGGTAGGTACCGGGAGGAAGTGTTCCGCTCAGAGGCACGGTGGTTGCGGGCGTCTGGTTAACGAGCTGGGTGTACGCGATACCCGCATCGCTATGCGCCGCCTTCGCGAGCGCGTCGTTCTTGAACGTGTCGCCGAGTCTCACCATGCCGGGCGGGAAGCCGGTGATCATGCTGCCGGGGCTTACTCCGAGGTTGCCGGTGACGATGGTGGGACCGGAGTTGGTCACGGATGAGCCGCCGAGGACGGCGAAGCCGGCGGCGTTTCCCAGCGAGGGCGCGGAGAGAGCCAGCGCTCGCGGCGGAAAGCAACAAAGCGCGGCGAATCCTGCAACCGCCAGGACACGCCGGTCCTCGGACAACATTTCGATTCCCCCCTGCTCCTTTTGGAAACGACCTGTGGACCTATATATAAGGAGTGCGGGAATCACGGGGTTCCCTACCACCAATTTTGAACAGCCGCGAAAAATATTCGGTTCGAGGACGCGCGAAGTGAGGCCGGCGTGAGAACCCGTGCCCGGCAATGTGTGAGAATGTCGTCAGCCCATGAACGACCTGAAACGCAAAATCAAGGAGTTGCTGATCGAGCGGCTCAAATTCGAAGATATGACCCCGGACGACATCAAAGACGACGAGCCGCTCTTCGCAGGCGGCCTCGGGCTCGATTCGATCGACGCGCTCGAGATCGTGGTGATGCTCGAAAGCGAGTTCGGCATCAAGGTGAAGAACGAATCCGCTGCCAGGGACAACTTTCAGTCGGTCGCCGCCCTGGCCCAATTCGTCGAGCAACGGTTGGCGGAGCAGCAGGCGCAGGCGTGAGCTGGCTGGACAGCCTCCCTCATCAGATTCCGTTTCGCGCTGCCTCTGCTGCGACGCGCACCGGCGATCAGACGATCGAAGGCGTCTACGTCTGCACGGTCAACGATGCGATGCCGGCGGGTGTGATGGCGGTCGAGGCGATGGCGCAGTTGGGTGGTGGTCTGGCATTTGCTGATTCGAGCGCGCATGCGTTTCTCACCGGCATCGACGGCTGCGAAGTCGATCGTTTCATCGAGACGGGTGACGTGATTCGCTTCGTTGTCACGCTCGACGCGCAATTCGGCGGCACGTTCCGGTTTTCGGGACGCGGCCTCGTCGATGGAGTGGAAGTGATTCGCAGCAAGTTTTATCTTGCGAGCCAGGATGCGCAAAGCTGACACCTCAATCCGCCTCGCAGTGACCGGCATCGGCATCATCTGTTCGATCGGCCGCAATCAAGCGGAGGTGTGGCAGTCGATCATCGAATCGCGCTCTGGAATCGGCGGGCTGACAAAGTTTCCGGGCGACATGTTTCCGACGGATATCGCTGCCGAGGTTGAGGGTGATCTCGATGACGCGCTGGCGATCGATGGCCGCGAGGCGAAGCGGATGTCGCGCAGCGACCTGCTCGCAGTCATCGCCGCGAGCGAAGCGGTGGCGCAGTCCGACCGCGGTGCAAGCGCGCCGTTGCCGCGCGATCGTGCCGTCGTCTCTACTGGAACATCGACCGGCGGCCTGCTCGAAGGGGAGGACTTTTACTTCGACCGGCTCGTGCGCGGACGGCATCGCGTAGCGGCATCGCGCGTCCTGCAGCAGCCGACTTCCGGGCCATCCGACGCCGTTGCCCGCGCGCTGCGGCTCGGCGGCGGCGTGCTTTCAAATGCGACCGCGTGTGCCTCCGCCGGTGCCGCGATCGGGATGGCGGCGGATCTGCTGCGGTCGCGACACGTCGATGTCGCCGTCGCCGGCGGAAGCGACGCTCTCTGCCGGCTCACCTACAGCGGCTTCAATGTTCTGCAGGCCGTCGATGAGAAGCCGTGCAAGCCGTTCGCAGCGGAGCGTAAGGGGATCACGCTCGGCGAAGGGGCCGCTTATCTCGTAATCGAGCGATGGGACGACGCGGTGGCGCGCGGTGCGTCGATTCTCGCGGAGCTTTGCGGTTATGGCGCAACGTGCGATGCCCATCATCCGACGGCGCCGCACGAAGAAGGCCGCGGCGCTGAGTCAGCGATGCGCGGCGCGATCGCGGAGGCGGGCGACGATCCGCGCATCGATTACATCAACGCGCACGGCACGGGCACGCTGCTCAACGACTCGGCGGAAACGAAAGCCATCATTGCCGCGGTCGGCGAGACGGTGCCGGTCTCGTCGAGCAAGTCGTACTTCGGTCACACGCTGGGAGCCGCAGGTGGTATCGAGGCCGTGATCACGGTCCTCGCTCTGCAGCACCAGCTTGCGCCGCCGACGCTGCGTCTCGACATACCCGCTGCGGATTGCACGCTCGACTACATCCCGCATACGCCGCGTCCGATGCCGATGACGAATGTACTGTCCAATACATTCGGCTTCGGCGGATCGAACGTCTCGCTGCTTTTTCGCAGGGCGTAGTGCTATAACGCCTCGCCGCATGAATCGCGTTGCCATCACCGGCATCGGGATCGTTGCGCCGGGGGCGGTTGGCATCGAGCCCTTTCGCGCGATGCTCGATGCGGGAACGACTGCCGTCCAACCGATCGACCGTTTCGACACGGAAGGCCTGGCTGCGCATACCGCTGCGCTGGTGCGCGATTTCAAGGCGCGTGACTACATCCCGGCGATGAAAATGCGCCGGATGAATACGCTGTCTCGCTACGCCGTGGCTGCCGCGCGCATGGCAATCGACGACACCGCAACCCAGCCTGCGAGCGAATCAGGTGTCGCGATCGGCACCGCATTCGGGCCGGTGCAGACGTCTGTCGACTACATGCAGGAGTATGTGTCTCGCGGGCCGGCGCTGGCGCCGCCGCAACTCTTCGCGGAGTCGGTTGCCAACGCACCGGGATCACACATCGCCATCGAATTTGATCTGCGCGGTTTCAACATCACGATGACGCAGCGCGAATCGTCGCTGCTGGCCGCGGCGATGTACGGCTGCGGGCAGATCGTGAAAGGAACAGTTCCTTCTGCGATCATTGGCGGTGTGGAAGAAGTCAATGAGATGGTCTTCTCGGTGCTGGACCGGCTGGGAACGCTCTGCTACGCAGACGGCGAGTTGACCGAGCGAATGAGGCCGTTCGACCGACGGCGAAACGGAATGGCGATCGGCGAAGGGAGCGCGATGTTCGTTGCCGAAAGTTCGCCATCGCGCGAGCCTTACGGCTGGCTTTCCGGATTTGGGATCGCGCGCGACACGACGGCGACGATCTCCGATTGGGGAACGGGCCACGAGCAGGTCGCGGCGGCGATGCGCTCCGCAATCGATGATGCGGACCTGCACCTTTCGGACATCGACGCGATCTATGCCTCGGCGAACGGCACGAAACGTGGCGATCGGCTCGAGCTGCGCGCGATCGAGAATACGTTCGGCGACGCGTGCCCGCCCGTCGTCGCGGCCAAAGGCTATTTCGGTGAATACGCTGGCGGCGGTGGCCTCCAGTTTGCTGCGGCCCTGCTTGCGATGCGCGATCAGAAACTTCATGCGTCTCTGGGATTCGAGAAGGCCGATCCGGAAATGCATTTCACGATGGTTCGCGAGCCGCGAGCAGCGACGCTTCGCCACATCCTCATCAACTCGTTGTCGGCCGGTGGCGGTGTCGTTTGCGCCGTCGTCTCGCGGGAGGCGGCGTGAGGGCGAAGACGCTGGTCGTGATTCCCGCGCTGAACGCGGAGCGAAGCATTGGAGTCGTTGTGCGCGAATCCAAGCTCGTGAACGATGACGTGCTGGTCATCGACGACGGCTCGTCCGATCGAACCAGCGAAATGGCCCGTGATGCCGGAGCGCAAGTGATTCGCCACGACGTCAACAAGGGGAAAGGCGCAGCGTTGAAGACCGGCTTCGCGTACGCGCTGGAAAACAACTTCGAAGTCGTCGTGACACTCGACGCCGATGGCCAGCATCTTCCCCAGGAGATTCCTAAGTTCATGACCGCGTACGAAGAGACCGGCGCGGACCTGATCATCGGCGGCCGCGCGCATCTCTTTCCGCAGATGATTCCGCGCCGCCGCTTTGCGAATCGCTTCTCGGCCCGCTCGATCGCGTTTGCATCGAAGACCGCCGTCACGGACTCGCAAAGCGGTTTCCGCCTTTACTCCGCGCACTTGCTGCGGAACGTCCGGCTGCGCTCGGATGGCTTCGATCTCGAGAGTGAAGTGATCGTCTACGCCGGCTGCCGCAGATTCAAAGTCGTCACGATTCCGATCGAGCTCGGCTTCGTCGACGGCCTGTCGACCAGCCACTACAAGCCGCTCGCCGACACGTTGCGAATCGCCTGGACGGTGATGCGCGCGCGATATCTCTGGCGGTCGTGAGGTGGCACGGACACTTCTGTCCGTGCCACACACAATCGCGAGACGTCAGTCAGTGTTTAGGCGTCGCTGCTGCCGGAGCCGCCGGCGTGGCGGGCAGATCGCTCTTCGCCAGCGGCTTGCGAGGCATCATCTCCGGCCGGTTGGCCGCCTCCCATACAAAAGTGGCCATGACCACCGCAGCTTGCTCCAGGTCGTCGCGCTGCAGCCGGTCATACACGTCGAAGTTCGTGTGGTGAGTGCGCTCGCTGTACTCGACCTCGTCCTGGATGAATTGAAACCCTGGAAGGCCGACGCCGTCGAAGGAGAGATGGTCGGTACCGCCCGTGTTTCGCTCGGTGACGGTGGTAACGCCGAGGTCCTTCAGCGGTTCAATCCATGCGGCGAAGATCGGTGCCACGGCGAAGTTATCCTGCGCGTAGACGCCGCGGATCTTCCCGGTGCCATTGTCGAGATTGAAGTACGCCGAGAGTTTGGCGTACTCCGGTTTGATCGTCAGCGGGCCGGGATTGCGCCGCATCGTCGCCGGGATGTCGCGCTCGGCGGGCGGAGGCTCCGGGCGTGAGGCGAAGTGCTCGTAGACATAAGCGTGCGAGCCGAGGAGACCTTCTTCTTCGCCGCTCCAGAGAGCGATGCGGATGGTCCGCTTCGGGGCGATGCCAATCGCTTTCAGGATGCGCACTGCCTCCATCGCCACCACCGTGCCGGCGCCGTTATCGGTCGCGCCCGTGCCGCCGTGCCATGAGTCCAGATGGCCGCCAAGCATGACGATTTCGCCCTTCTTGTCGGTGCCGGGAATCTCGGCGATGGTGTTGTAGGCGTTCTTGTCCTGATCGTAGTAAGTGGTCTTGACGTTCACCTCGAGGCCCACTTCCTTGCCCTGATCGGTCAGGCGCGCCAGGCGGTTGTACTGCTCGGTCGACATTACGATTGCTGGAACGGGATACTGCTCGCCGTCCTTCTGCGTGCCGGCGCCCTGGACGTGAAACGTACCGTAGTCAGCGGGATCGGAATCGATCATGACCAGCGGTTTCTCTTCGGCAAGGAACTTGGTCAAGGCTTTGCGGAAGGCGTTGCGCTTGGCGGCTTCCTCACGCGTGAAGCGCGGGCGGCCGGGCAGTTCGTAACTCTCCTCGTCGGTCAACTCCTTTTGGGTGTAGCGCGAGTACTGAAGCTTTTCATGCGGCTTGATCTCTCTCGCGTCGCCGTTCAGCACGATCTTGCCTGCCAGCTTGCCCCGATACTTTTCGATGTCTTCGACGGTCTCGATCTTCACCCTGACCGGCTTGCCGCTGATGACGCCGTTCGTGCCCGGAGTCCATGCCCGCGGCAGGGCCCAGAGTTGTGCGACGTCAGGGGAGGTCATCCGCACCGTGCATTCTTCGTACGACCAGCCGCGGCCGAATGGTCCCCAGCTCTCCAGATGTGCGTTGCTGAGGCCAAACTCAGTCAGCTTGTCGCGAGTCCACTCGTTCGCGCGCTTCATGTTTGGTGAGCCGGTGAGACGCGGGCCGATGAAGTCCATCAATCCCTCGGCAGTATCCATGACTTTCGAATTGCGGAACCCTTCCTGCCGGATGCGGTTCTGCATCGTCAGGTCGGGAGTATCGGCGGCGAATAGAGAGGTCGCGAGAAGAGCGATCAGCGCAAGCAGTTTTTTCATGGCCGCGCAGTTTAGCGGAATCGGCCGCGGTGGTGCGGGCGGAATGGCGGTGAGAATGTGTATGCTGTCCTGGACATGGACGATTCCGAAAAAGACTCTAAGGTCGAACTCAAATCATCGTTGTCGGGTTGCCGGTAGTATCAGGAGCTCAGTGAGTACTGGGACACGCATAGCCTTGCAGATCACTGGGATCAGACATCGGCCGTCGAATTGGAATTGGAACAGGCGTGACGCCGCGTCGGCTGAATCGGCTATTAGCCAGCAGGGTTCGGGATCTCGCGCTACGGATGAGCTTCGATTGTGGCGCGTGCGGCGTGTCTGGTGACCTTTGCGTCTTCCAGCGGCTCTCTGCGTGAAACCTGGCGCGCGCTCCGGTTCGTGTTCCGTCCAACCCACGTGAGAAGACCAGCGAGCGCCGCGGAAACGGCAAGCGAGGAGATCAGAACGGCTGCGCCAAATTCGAGAAGTTCGGTCATTTCAGGACCCCCGCTCCGAACACGAAAACGGCTGTCGTGATGATCAACGCGAGCACAACGAAAATGATGTCAGGCCAGACCACAGTGCGGGAGTAGTGGGTTCGTGGTGGCCGCCTGCTAGAATTGTTAGTTGTGGAGTACTTCGACATCATCACCGTGGAGCCCGGTAAGCGGAGCGGTCAGCCGTGCGTTCGCGGGATGCGCATTTCCGTGCACGACGTTCTCTCTTACCTTGCGTCGGGAATGACCGAGCAGGAGATCCTTGCCGATTTTCCGGAGCTCACCCGCGAAGACATCCTGGCATGTCTTGGCTACGCGGCCGACCGCAACAATTAGACGCCGGATCGCAAACGCGGGCCCGAGCCACGCGCCGAATGCCAGAAGGCCACAACTTGAATCATGTTTGGTGGATTGCCGTGAACTCGGTAATACAAGTAGTAACCCACGCGATTCAGGTATACGCGACGGACGTTCCGCATCCGAACATCGCGTACAAGCACGCCAACGTGCGGCTGAGTGGAGATGAGCGCGATCGCCTGTTCGAGATCTTCAGCGAGAGCTCCGGGTGCTTTTGTGCGATTTTCCCACCACCAGATGCGGGCTTGGTCGACGTGCCTGTCCGCTCGCCGCGTGAACTTGACAGGTAGACGCTCGGTCACCGCGGGTTCCGAAGTTTCCGAAGAACCTCTTCCGCAGGAATCAATTCGCCTCGGTCGGCTTCAGCGATCGATTCCAGAAGCTCCGCTTCCTGGTCTGCGTCAAGCTCGAAAGTTTCGTCAGCTTCCCGAGCGAGAACCGTAACGAGCAAGCCCTCCGGCAGCGGCTCGCCTTCGACGATGACGTGACCGGATACAACGACACCGGGCGCAATTCTCATGCATGGATTCTACCTCGGAGGGCCGCGCCACTGTAGCCTGGCGAGCCCCGCCGGTGCCGCATAACCATTCCGAAACGATCAAAGATCCAACTCCCCCCAATCGATCGACGTCGGCACGTTCGACTTCGCGAAGATTGTGGCCAGCATCTCGGCGGGGCGGTAGACGCGGATGTCGCCGAACTCGCTCGGTCGGCGCGTTTTCATCGTGAAGAGCGCGCGTTGCGAGGCGTAATCGAAGTTGGCGTGGAAGTCGTCGTCCTTTTTCTGATCGAACATCGACCGCAGCACGTTGAGCTGGTTGGCGAGATGGTCGGCCGGATCCACGGTCGATGACGACTTCTGCTGCCGCGCCGCTTTTTTGCGAACGGGCTCCATGCCGATGGCCATCGATCGCAGGTCTTCGAGCTCCTGATCGACGCGGCTGCTCTTCGGCGCTTTCTTCCCCTCGGGCGGCAGCAGCATGGCCGGGATCTTGTTGCAGTTGGCGCGGTGGATGGCTTCGCTGCGTGTGATCCAGCCGAGGTTGGTGACGCCGCATCGCGCGGAAACGTTCGACGTCAGATTCTCGATGAACGGTTTCACAGCCGTCTGGAACGAATCTTCGACGCCGTTGAAGAGATTGAGTACGTAGTGGACGCGGAACTCGTCAAGCGTCTGCTGCACGGTTCGTGTGATGGGATGGTCGCCGAGGTTCCCGGCGAGATCGTCGGCGAACGCGTCGAGATTTCCGATCGCCGAGTCGTAGACGTCTTCGACCTGATCGATGAGATCGTTGATCAATTTCCAGAAGTCGAGTTTTCCGTTGACGGTAGAAAAGAACGGCGACTCACGGCTGAAAATCAGGCGCAGCTTCCGGAAGAGAATCGCTTTGACGATGTCGGACGCTGCCAGCGTGGCGCTCGGAAGGTGTGGCGTGAAGATGAGCACTCCGGAGTTCGAGAACGGCAGGAAGTCGATGACGTTGGCGTCGAGCCCCGCGCGCATGTCGAGGATGACGTAGTCGGCATCGAGCCCGTTGATGGCTTCGATCAGCCGGTCTTTGTTCGCTGCTCCGAAATTCGTGATCTCGTCGATGAGGTGAAGTGGTCCGGCCACGAAACCGAAGTTGCGGAAGACGCCTTTGGGATCGAGCTTCGCGTCGAGATGCGTCACGCAACTGTTGAGCGGCTCGCCCTTGCGGAAGAAGTGGTAGAGGTCTTTTTCGATCGGGACGTCGATGGCGTTTCGGATCGCGGACGTCCCGGTATCCAAGTCGACGAGGATCGTGCGGCCGTGACGCGAGAGGGCAAGCGAAAAGTTGATGGCGAAGGTTGTCTTGCCAACTCCGCCCTTGCCGGAGGAGATCGGAATGATCCGTTTGATGGCCACTCGCGTTGGGAACTTCGCCGCGGAGTGTAGCATCGGGGTTGCATCCCTGCTTTGCTGCTAAAATCCCGGCGCAAGTGCTCCCCTCATCGTTTTATAGGAAGTTTACGCTGTTCGCGGAGCTGGACGACCGTGAGCTGGCGTCGATCGCAGCGGTGGCGAAAACGCGCCGCTACGCGAAGGACGATGCTGTTTTCCATGCCGACGAGATCGGCGATGTCTTCTATCTCATCCGCGAAGGGCAGGTGAAAGTGACGATGATCTCTCCCGAGGGGAAAGAGATCATCCTCTCGATCCTCGGCGTCGGCGATTTCTTCGGCGAGATGGCGTTGTTCGATAACGAGCCGCGCTCGGCGACCGTGATCGCCACCGAGCCGCTGGAGATCGTGTCGATCTGGCGCTCCGACTTTCTTCACATCCTCAGCGAGAATTTCTCGATCGCACAGAAAGTGCTGGCCGAGCTCTCCAAGCGGCTGCGTGATGCGTCGAATCGGATCGAGTCGCTGGCGACGATGGATGTCTACGGCCGCCTGGCTCGCTTCTTTCTCGATCTTGCCCGCCAGAACGGCAAGTCACTCGACAACGACTACATCGCCGTGACCCGGCCCACACACCAGGCGATCGCAAACACGATCGGCACATCGCGCGAGACGGTGTCGCGATTGATCCATGATCTGATGAAGCAAAACCTCCTGCTGTCCGAGGGGAAGACGATCTATCTGCGCAAAACGGCGCTCGATCAGTTCCGCGCGGAGCTCTGATTCGCGGTTGTGGAGTCGCGGGGTTTCGCGGTCGCGAAGGCTAGTGAAACCCGCAAGTGCCTGCATCACAACTACCAGTGCGCGAGACTAACCTTCCGCGAGACCGCGTAACCGCGTACCCTCCGCTACCGCAATGCTCACCGTTCCGAACGCACTCACGCTTCTCCGGCTCTTCGCGGTGCCGGTTTTTCTCTACGCTTCATTCCGAGGCGAGTACCGGCTGGCGTTCTTTATTTTTGCGGGCGCTGCGTTTACCGACTTTCTCGACGGCGTGATCGCCCGGCGATTCAATCAGCGCTCGCGCATCGGAGCGATTCTCGATCCGGCTGCCGACAAAACGATGATGGTCGGTGGCTACCTTTTCTACACGCTACGCGACGGTCTGCCGTGTGGGATTCCGGGATGGCTGACGTTCACGGTGCTCATCCGCGACTTCGTGATCGTGCTGTTCGCCTACCTTCTCTACACTCGTATTCACGTCAAGCGGTTCCCGCCGTCGTGGGCCGGGAAGACGTCGACAATGCTGCAGGCGGGCACGCTGGCAGTGACGATCGAGATCAATGCGTTCGGTCCCGCGCTGCTCCCGTTTCTTCAGGTTCTCTTCCGCATCGCCATGCTCGCGACGCTCTACTCCGCATGGGACTACCTGCGAAAAGGGAAGGGGATGATCGCGGCCGCGAATCCTTGACCGCTTTCAGCCGGTCTCCTAGAATGCGCGGCTCGCGCCGAGAAATAGATGATGGTCGCGCGAAGTTAGCAGGGGTCCTAAGCCTCCATAGCTCAATTGGTAGAGCAGCAGACTCTTAATCTGTTGGTTCTAGGTTCGAGTCCTAGTGGGGGCACCAAATCAAGTACGATGCAGAGGACTGAGCTCGCGCTCGGTCCTTTTTTACATCCGGGCGAAAGTGGCGGAACTGGCAGACGCGCTGGACTTAGGATCCAGTGGCCCAAAGCCGTGCGGGTTCGAGTCCCGCCTTTCGCACCAATCCAGCCGAAAAATTCATCCGAGGGTTGCCAGCGAATGCTTCTGAATTACGAAGACGTTTCCTCAGTCAAGAAGATTGTCGAAGTCGAGATCCCGGCCGGCCTCATCTCCCAGGAGTCGCAGCGCGTGACGTCGGAGTTCAGCCGCCAGGTGAAAATCCCCGGCTTCCGTCCTGGCAAAGTGCCCCTCGGCGTCGTCCGTTCGCGCTTTGCCAAAGAGATCCAGGAGCAGGTCATGGAGCGGCTCCTGCCGCAAACGTTCAACGAAGCCATCGCGGACAAAGGTCTCGAGGTCGTTGGCGACCCGCACCTCCAGCACGTCGATCCGGTCATCGAAGGAGCGCCGGTCAAGTACAAGGCTGAGTTCGAGGTCAAGCCGCAATTCGAGCTGCGGGAGTATCGCGGCCTGGCCATCGACGACCCGAAGATCGAGGTTGCCGATGCCGATGTTGACAACATGATCGAGCGGCTTCGCGAGCAGGCCAGCGTCTATCAGCCCGAGACCGAGCGCGGACTCGAAGAGAACGATTTCGCGATGATCGAGATGACGACGTCCGGCGAAGGCATCGATGCCGAAACGCGCGGAGGCCATTTCCGGCTCGGCGAAGAGACGCCGCTGCCGGAGTTGCACGAAGCGCTGCGCGGCAAGAAGACGGGCGAGTCAGCCACGTTCGAGAAAACGTATCCCGACGATGCGCAAAACGAGAGCTTCCGCGGCAAGAACATCCACCACGAAGTCACGCTCAAAGAAATCCGCGTTCAGGAAAAGCCTGAGATCACGGACGAATTCGCGCAGAGCACCGGCGGATGGGAAAATGTTGCTCAGATGCGCGAGGCCATCGCCGCCGACGTCCGCAAGCATCGCGAGCTCGAAGTGCGCCGGCTGAAGCAGACGCAGCTCGCCGAGCTCCTTCTCGCAGCCCACGAGCTGGAAGTCCCGGAAACGCTCGCCGAGGAAGAGGTGGGGAGGTCGCTGCAGAACTACGCGCGCTTCCTGGTTTCGCAGGGCGTCGACGTCCAGAAAGCGGAGATCGACTGGCGCAAGATGCGCGACGAGTTTCTTCCCGAGGCCGTGAAGCGCGTCAAACGCTCACTCATCCTCGAGCAGATTGCGAAGAAAGAGAATCTGATCGTCAGCGACGTTGAAGCGGACGCGCAGATCCGCCGTGCCGCGAAAGAGGCCGACCGCGACTTCGCAGAGGTCAAGCACCAGCTGCGGCATGACGGCGGCTACGAGAAGTTGCGGATGTCGCTGAGCCAGGATAAAGCGCTCGATCTCGTCCTGCACGAGGCGACGCTGCGTAGCGCCTGATCCCATGCTCTCGCGTGATGCGCGACTTCTTTTCGCCGCGCGCATCGTGCGGCTTTTCGCGTACGGCTTCGTCGCCGTCGTTCTCGTGCTCTACCTCTCGTCGATCGGGCTCGATGACCATCGGATCGGGTTGCTCCTGTCGCTTACCCTCGCCGGCGATGTCCTCGTCTCCCTCTACCTGACGACGCGGGCCGACTCTCTGGGCCGCCGGCGAACGCTGCTCGCCGGCGCTGTGCTCATGATCGGCGCCGCGGTCGTATTTGCGTTGACTCGCGATTTCACGCTGCTCGTGCTTGCCGCGACCATCGGCGTGATCAGCCCAAGCGGCAACGAAGTGGGGCCCTTTCTGGCTGTCGAGCAGGTTGCGCTGGCGCATGTGGCGCAGGGCCGCGACCGGGTCTCGCTGTTTGCCTGGTACAACCTTGCCGGCTCGTTCGCGACTGCGGCTGGTTCGCTGGCGGGCGGCTTCCTGGCCGGTCTTCTGATGAAACGCGGGTTCGGAGCCGCGGCCAGCTATCGAAGCGCCGTGATCGCCTACGCGGTGCTTGGCGCGGCGCTCGTCATCATCTTTCTATCTGTTTCTCGTGCGATCGAAGAGAAACGGGCCGCCCCTTCGGTGCGCACGCTCTTTCACGTCGAGCGCTCTCGAGGGATCGTGATGAGGCTGTCGTCACTCTTCGCGCTCGATTCGTTCGCCGGCGGGCTGGTCGTGCAGAGCATCGTGGCCTATTGGTTCTATCGGCGATTTGGCCTCAGCCCGGCAGCGCTTGGATCGTTGTTTTTCGGTGCGAATGTCGCCGCGGGTATCTCCGCGCTGACTGCGGCTCGGATCGCCAGACGATTCGGACTGCTGAACACGATGGTCTTCACGCATTTGCCGTCGAACGTTCTTTTGCTTCTCATCCCGCTGATGCCAACGCTCCCGCTCGCCATCGCCGTACTGCTGCTCCGTTTCTCGATCTCGCAGATGGACGTGCCGACGCGGCAAGCGTTCGTCATCGCTGCGGTCGATCCCGGCGAGCGGACGGCCGCGGCAGGGATCACGGGGGTGGCTCGAACGACGGGAGCGGCTCTGGCGCCGGTTGTGGCCATGTCGCTGATCGCCAGTCTCAGCCACGCCTGGGTTCCCTTCGTGGCCGCGGGAGTGCTGAAGATCGTGTATGACTTAGTGCTGCTGTGGAGTTGCCGCGGGATCAAGCTGGAGGGTTAGCATCTCCCCAGAAACCAGGTAAGTAACTGATCCTGAATGGGATGTGCTCCTTTTGCATGAGACTCGGAGTTTCATTCATGAGACTCGGAGTTTCATTCATGAGACTCAGAGTTTCATGCATGAGACTCGGAGCTTCATGCATGACACTCAGAGCTTCATTCATGAGACTCAGAGTTTCACGCATGAGACTCGGAGTTTCATTCATGAGACTCGGGGACTTCATGCATGAGACTCGGGGGTTCACGCATGAGACTCAGGGGGTCTTTCGCAGCCGACTCCATGTGAAACCCGAAGACCGACCTCGAGCTCGACCGTTTCTTCCACCCCCCACCCCCGACACCCCCCACCCCCGGCGTGAGCGGCGCATCGAATCCCGCTCCCGGCCCCCGACTCGCCGAAATCCGTGGAATAGGACCCCCACCAAGGTCGTTCTGGCTGGTCCTTGAGCGGTACCGGATCTTTGGAAAACGACGATAACTCGAATCTGCACAGCAGTTTGTGCAAAGGCGAAACGGGCTTCCGCCGAAGCGGCGAGCGAGTCCGGAAGCGATCTTCGCGGAGTGGAATAGCGAGGTTCGACATGGAGTTGTGAGCGATACTTGCGGTAGTTGACAAAGCGAAGGCCGGAACATACAATCCCCGGTCCCTGCAAGCGGCAGACGCAGTAACTTCTCCGCTGTTCTTTCCCAGTAGCAAATTCGAGCGGTAGGCGTGTCCGCGTCAAACGGGTTGGCTTCACGAAGCTGAAACGAACCCGCTTGACACGGCCGTGAGGGTCTGGCAGGATTGCCGCCCTTTCGCGGACGTCGGTTCCTTGACAACTGAATAGGATAGCAACAAGACAACGTGATTCCTTTCGAGATTCGTATTGCGAATCTCATTGAAATGACGGTCTGCTCTTTCGATAAGAGAGGGTTAGATCGTATCCGAATAAGTGCACTAGTCGATTCAGACTGGTGCTGGAATCAGACTTCAAAGTTGACGGCCCGCGACGTCAGTCGTGATCGGCCGAAGCAAGTTAACTGGAGAGTTTGATCCTGGCTCAGAATGAACGCTGGCGGCGTGCTTTACACATGCAAGTCGAGCGAGGCGTCCCGCAAGGGATAGTCGAGCGGCGAACGGGTGAGTAACGCGTGGATAACCTGCCCTGAGGTGGGGGATAACCAAGGGAAACTTTGGCTAATACCGCATGACACCGAGAGGTCAAAGGGGGCTCGCAAGGGCTCTCGCCATAGGAGGGGTCCGCGTACGATTAGCTAGTTGGTAGGGTAATGGCCTACCAAGGCGACGATCGTTAGCCGGCCTGAGAGGGTGATCGGCCACACTGGAACTGAGACACGGTCCAGACTCCTACGGGAGGCAGCAGTGGGGAATTTTGCGCAATGGGGGAAACCCTGACGCAGCAACGCCGCGTGGAGGATGAAGGTCCTTGGATTGTAAACTCCTGTCAGCAGGGAAAAAGCAACTTGACCTCATACGTCAGGGAGTTGATTGTACCTGCAGAGGAAGCCCCGGCTAACTCTGTGCCAGCAGCCGCGGTAATACAGAGGGGGCAAGCGTTATTCGGAATTATTGGGCGTAAA